>NZ_JBHUMY010000033.1:0-69818 GCF_042685365.1 Paenibacillus thailandensis
TCGACAAAAGTGTCTCTAAACCCTTGTGAGATAAGGATTTTTTGATTATTCAGCAAGCCCTAAATAGTCCCGTACCGGCGCATAAGCTTCCGGTTCATGAACGCCCTGCCCGTGCAGCCGCTCGACGAATTCCTTGGCGTGCAGCGCCGCTTCGGACGGACACCAATACGTGCCCGACTCGTCTACTGCGCCGCCGGACCGAACGAGCTCCTCCCATTGGCGTTCCGTCGTTTTGCCTTTTTTGACCGGGCGCCATGCGTCTCCGCCTCCGTCGAATATGCCATGTCCGGTTATCGCGATATTCTCCAGCCCTTCGGCATCCAGGGGCGACCTGCATCTTACCGTTTGGCGTCCTTCGTAGTAAGATTGGATAAGCGGGTAACGGTCGAAATCCCGGCTGAACGATACGAGCGCCCCGGGTTCCGTATATAGTTCGATCTTGTTCCGAAAAACGATCGGACCGGTGAGCCATACTCCCGCCGGAATGACGACTTTGCCTCCTCCAAGCGCGGAAACGTGCCGGATGGCATCGTCGATGGCTTGCGTATTATCGTGCATGCCGTCGCCGATCGCTCCGAACTCTTTTATATTGACGGACCTGTCGGGAATAGACGGGAGCAGGACCTCCGGCATCGTCCATTTCGCGCGATCGTTAAGCCGCCGTTGCCGGACGCGGGCATCTTGTTCCATTGCTTCACCTTCTTGTTCGTAGTTGTCGCAGCCGTATCGTTATCGGAAGAACGATCTTTATGACGACGTGTTTATTGTATATAATAGTTATGCTAAGTTCTTCACGAATCTTTGTTGATTTCATAGTAAACTTTGCTTTATTTGTCCTCGAGACAAGAAGGGAGAAACGAATGACGGATCGGATCGAGCCTAAATACGTAATCGGCGATACGGATTTCTCCATTCAGCGCATGTATCGCAAAGGAATTAGCGCCATGCGCCGCCCTCACACCCACGATTTTTATGAAATCTATTATTTGCTTGAGGGCGAACGGGTTTATTTTATGAACGGAAATGTGTATACGGTTTCAAAAGGCGAGATGATGTTCATTAACCCGGACGACCTGCATTCGACGGCCAGCTCCGCCGAAGTGCCGGAATTCGAACGGATTTTGCTCAATTTCTCCCACCGCTTCGTGGAGGAGGGCGATAAGCAAATCGCCGCTTTGCTCCCGTTAGACGATTCCAGGCTGATCCGCCTCCCGTTAAAAGAGCAGCCCGTTATGGAGCGGATCTTAAAAAGAATGATCGAAGAAGCCAAATCGGAATCTCCGCACTACGTTTCCTACATCCGTTCCCTGCTGATCGAACTGCTGGTGCTCGTCTACCGCGCGGGGCTGACCGGCGAAGCGGATTCGCCGAGCAAATACGCCCATCCGATGCATCATAAAATTTCGGAAATCGCCTTATATATGAACCGCAATTTCAACAAGCCCATTACGCTTGAACAGGTATCCAAGCAATTTTATATCAGTCCTTCGTACTTAAGCCGAATATTCAAGAAGCTGACCGGCTTTCATTTCCGTGAATACCTGCAGGTCGTCCGAATCCGGGAAGCGCAAAAACGGCTGGCCGGGACCAGGGATTCCGTCCAATTCATTTCGGAGCAGGTCGGCTTCGAGCATATTGCGCACTTCAATAAAACGTTCAAAAAATTAACGTCCGTCACGCCGCTGCAATACCGGAAACAAAACCGAAGGTAAAATCGAAAATAACAATACGAATCAACTTGTCATGCCGCACCGGTCGAGCAGAGCGGGAATGCGGACCCCGGGCGCGCGAATCGCTCATACCAGCCCCGCCCGGCTCCCCTGAAAAAATGAAGCATGCCGACGTGGGTATAATCGTACTCCCCGTTATTCCATGTCCCGGCCCGCCCGTATTCGTCATCGCGTAATTGCGGTCGCCGTACAGCCGTCTTGCGTTTCTGCGCTCCAAATAAATCGCCAGCGACCCGCCAACCGCCTTCTCGTAATCCGGATACCGTTCCGAACGCGGCGCCAAATCGCCGAGCGCCTGGCTGTCCGCATGCCATTCCCATGGCGCCAGCGCCAGCAAAGGCGCATGAAACGGCAGCGCCGTTTGGCCGATGGCGCCGCGCCGATGCCGGACGCATGCAAGCCAAGCTGCATTTCGTGCGTTCTGGCTTCCCCTTCTTTGAACGAATAATAGTCCAGCCTTTGGCCGCCCGGGAGAAAAGAATCTTTAACCTCCGACAATCCGGGCAAAAAGACCGATACGCAGAAGGTCGCGGCTTCCCTCCAGGCTTTTTAAGATATTTTTCGTTAAACTCTTTGACGGTTGCGCTTATCGCGTAATCGTGCATGCTTGACGATATCCACCAGAAATGCCGGCCAGACGCTTGACGTCCGCCGGGTTTTAGGAGCTATCCGACGATGCAATCGTCGAAGCTTTCCGACAGGACGCCTTGCACGACGCCGTCAACCGTCGCGAACGGCATTGCGAAGCCTTCCGTATGGCCCAGCGAATAACCGGCCGGGTGTGACACCCGCCATTCGAGGCCGAGGTCCGTCATTTCCGCATCCGTTCCTTGATTGATGATCGTATGGGTCAGCTTCAAATCCGATTTTCCGCGCCATGCCTCGATGCGCAGCACGTAAGAAAAACCGGAGGGGCTTTCGCAGCCGGACGGCGCATAGCTGCCCGACGCTTTCATGACATTGGAAATAAGCCTTCGTTCTTACCGATGGACAAGCGGAGAACCCCGGTATCTACCGTACCGGCGGCCTCACTCGCTTCGGCAATCAGGCTTTGTACCGGATGTGCCGAGTCCTTGCTTTCCGATATTTGCAGGGAAAATAGCCGCTCCGCATTCGCGGGTACGTCGGCCAAAAAACTGACCAGCACCCATTTGATCGATGCGGCATTCGCATACCATGCCAGCGGCAGGAACTGGGCCGGAACCCGCCGCCCCAACTCGTCGAGCAATTGAAGCCGGTTCGTATCGCGCAAATCGTAGTCCGGCGGGACCGGCAAACCGGAGCTTACCGGAGCGTTTCGATAATCATGAGAATGAGGGTTCTCCACCCGCAATGGAGCTAGCTTTAACATCCCTTTTGCATTCCCCTTCAGCCATTAGAAAAAACGAAAGGGGGCCGAATAAGGCACCCCTCGATCTTTTCTTCGGCGTTTTATTGTCCGCTTTTCTCCGCAATGACTTTATCCGCTTCCTCTTTCGCTTTTTGCAGCAGCGTGTTGACGTTCATATTTCCTAATGCGAGATCGTTAATATATTGGGTTAATTTCTTCTCGACGTCGTTGTCGTAAGGCGACTTTCGCATAACCGGCGCAAATTGGTTGTAAAAGACCGCGGTTTGGTTTTTCCCTTCGTATTTGGCGGTACCGTAGGCCGCTTGGACGTCTTTGTTCAACGAGACCGGCATATTCCCGTTCTTGGAAAATTCCAGCTGGAACCCGTCGGAAATTAAATACTTGATGACTTCCATCGCCGCGTCTTTATTTTCGGAGAACGCCGGTATAGCCGCATATTCCGGATAAGCCTGGCCACCAACGCCCGGATTTTCCGTAAATGTCGGGGCGGCAACCATATCCCAATCGAAATCGAATTTCTCGAAATCCTCGCTGCCGGCATGATGCACAAGCGTTACGACCATCGCCGCTCTTCCTTCGTAAAACTGGCCGCTTGCCATCTTGTTTTCGTTTTGCGCCATGAAGGTTTGATAACCCGGATCCTGCGTCGGCTTATAAAAGACGTCCAGCACCGTTTTCCACCGTTCATCGTCGTAAGTGGACAAATTCGTGTCCGGATTCACATAAGACAAACCGAGGTTATTCAACTTCACAATGTGATGGTTGGAATATTCCAGGCCGATATATTGCACGCCGTCTTTCGTTTGGTTAAACTGCTTCGCCGTCTCGTAAACTTCGTCCCAGGTCATGCCGTCCTTCGGATACTCGACGCCGAAAGCGTCGAACATATCTTTGTTGTAATAAAGAACCAGCGTGGAGTTAAGGAACGGAATTCCCCACATCTGTCCGCCGGCATTCGTCGTCATCGAGTCGACAAGCACGGGATCGATTCCGCCGAGATCGACATTATGCCGCTTCATCAGCTCCGTCATATCGTACTGAATATTGTGTTTGGGCATCTCATAGAAAATGGAGCCGATAGAGCGGACAAAAATATCGAATTTATCCCCGTTTAAAATCATTTTGTCGATATTCAGTTCCTTTGTGCTGGCTCTGATGTCGAAATTGACCTGCGGAAATTTCTTTTTCAACGCATTGCCGTACATTTCCATCTGCTTCTCTACCGAGGTGCCGCCGCCATTGACAAGCGTAATCGTCGTTCCTTCCGGAATCTCGTATGCGGAAGCTTCGCCTCCCGCTTGCTGTTCGCCTTCGTTTGAACCGGCGCCGGCGCTTGGAGCAGAGCTGCTCTCGGCCGGAGGAGTACTGCCGCCGGTGCCGCCCGAGCATGCCGACAACAGCGACGCAAACAGCAGGACAAGCGCGACGGCCAAATTAAATTTCTTTTTCAACGGTATTCCTCCTTTGTTTTTTAGTTCAGTTGCCGTTCTTTTCGGCGATTTTTTTGTCCGCTTCTTCCTTCGCCGTGCGCAGCATCGTATTCACGTCGATCTTGCCCAAGGCCAGATCGTTTTTCTGGCCCGTAAACGCGCGTTCCACGTCGCCGTCGAACTTCGTCTTGACCATTACCGGCGCGAACGGATTGTAGAACACGGCCAAATTGTTTTTATCCTTGTAAGATTCGGAGCCGTACGCGGCCTGCACGTCCTTGCTCGTCAAGACGGGCATGATCCCTTTCTTGGCGTATTTCATTTGGAATTCTTCGGAAATCATATACTTGATGACATTGACCGCCGCGTCCTTGTTTTCGGAGAACGACGCGACCGCCGCATACTCCGGATAGGCCTGACCGCCGATCCCCGGGTTTTCTTTAAAGGTCGGAATGGACACCATATCCCAGTTGAAATCGGCGCGTTCGAAATTTTCGTTGCCGGTATGGTGCACCAAAGCCGCAAACATAGCGGCTCTTCCTTCATAAAACACTTTCGAATCCGCGATTTTGTTTTCGTATTTCGCCATAAAATCCCGATAGCCCGGATCCTCCGCAGGTTTGCGGAAAATTTCCGCGATCGCTTTCCAGCGCTCGTCGTCGTAAGTGGATAGATTCGTTGCCGAATCCACGTACGAGAGGCCGAAGTTGTTCAGCTTCGTCATATGATGGTCGGACACCGCCAGTCCTACGTAGTTCACGCCGTCTTTCGTTTGATTGAAGCTTTTGGCGATTTCAAACACCTGATCCCACGTCATACCGTCCGTCGGGTAATCGACGCCGAAGTTATCGAACAGATCTTTGTTGTAGTACATCACGATCGTAGAGTTAAGGACCGGGACGCCCCATAATTTGCCCCCGGCGTTATCCGTCATCGATTTCATAAGGACAGGGTCGATACCGCTGAGGTCCACTTGATGCTTGCTCATGAGTTCCGTCATATCGTACTCAAATCCGTTGTCCGGAACCTCTTGAAAGAAGTAACCGACGGAACGAAGATAAATATCGAACTTTTCGCCGCCGAGAATCATCTTGTCGATCTTCAATTCGCTGGTCGTTCCTTTGAACACGAAGTTCACGTTAGGGAATTTCTCGACCAACAAGTCCCCGTACATGGCCATTTGCTGTTCGACGCTGCTTCCTCCGCCGTTGACGATCGTAATCGTCGTTCCGTCCGGAATATCGTACTCCGAAGCGGTCTCCGTTCCGGCGTTCCCTTCATTCCCGTTCCCCTCTCCCGTGTTGCCTCCGGCGCTGCTGCTCGGCGCTGCACTTTCGGCCGGGGGGGTGCCGCTGCCGCCGCCCGAACAAGCCGACAAGGCCAATGCGAATACGAAGACGATTGCGGGCAAGATGACCAAACCCTTTTTCACGTTTCAATGCCTCCCCATCTCTAATGGATAAAAGACTATAAAAAAAGATTTCATGCTAGCGCTTACATCTTTATCGTATCCGCAAATTACGAGCAGTTCTATGCTTGCGTTTGTTCGAATCCGCTTTATTCTTTTCCTTTTTTGTTCTTAATTCGCCTGAGTAAAGTTAGGAACGACAACGACGAACGTCGAGCCTTCCCCCAGCCTGCTTTCCACTTCGATGAAGCCTTCATGGGCTTCGATCAACGCCTTCGCAATGCTTAGTCCCAAGCCTACTCCGCCAGTAAACCGGGACCTTGATTTATCCGCGCGGTATAACCGGTTGAAGATGTACGGCAAATCTTCTTCTCCGATTCCGATGCCGTCGTCTTGGCATAAAATCAGGATATGCGATTTCGTCCATTTCACTTTAAGGCTAACCTTCCCGCCGGGAGACGTATATTTAATGGCGTTCGAGACGATATTGGCGATGACCTGATACATTTTGTCGAAATCGGCGTTGGCATATGCAGGCGTATGGGCGGGCTCGAAGCTCATCCGTATGCCGGCTTTCAAGGCGAGCGGATGATAATTGACGTACACTTGCTTGGCCAGCTTCGTCATGTCGGTGCACTTCTTGTTCATGGCGAATTGTGCGCCTTTGGCCTCGGAGAGCCTTTGCAAATCGCTTACCAGCCTCGACAGCCGCTCCAATTCCTCGTACATTTTGTCCAGATGCTTCTGATCCGCTTCGTATACGCCGTCAATAATCGCTTCGAGCTTCGTCATGATCGAGGTAATCGGCGTTCGCAGCTCATGGGTAATATCCTCCATCAAGTTTTTGCGCCATTCTTCCTGCTTTTGCAATTCCGCGGACAACTCGCTTAACGTCAGCGCCAAGCAGCGGATCTCCTCGGTGCCTTTCTTCGGAATATGCTTAACCCACTTCCCCTGGCGGATGCTTTGCGCGTATTGGTCCAATCGTTTTAATTGCTTGGTCAGCATGAACGCCAGGCAGAAACTGATGGCAACGGATAGAATCAGAATGATTCCGAATAAATATTTGGAGCGGGTCTCAAGCGTTTCGCGGAAATTGACCATCGCCGGATTCAGTTCCTTCGACGCTTCCAGAAACGCAACCCGCAGACGGCCTGCCGGTTCGCCGCCCACGATATACGGAACTTCCTCGATCATCGTCGACTCGCTGCCGGTACGGTCAATCGAGTTGTACCATACGCCCGTACCCGATCCATCCGTAAATTCGACCAATAAGCCGTACAGCCGTGTTCTTCGCTCCAGCCATTCCGCATCTTCGACCGTCAGCGGACCGGTCCGAATGCCGCGTTCCCTCATATCGTCCAGCAGCTTGTAAGCATGGGACTTAATTGTCTGCACGTGATAATCTTTAAATAAACCGTCCCAATAAATGTTATAAACCATGGAAATCAGCACGATAAAAAATAGAGAGAACAAGGAAAAGCTCACGAATAATACGACATACATTCTGTTGAGAAACCGGAACGCCAGCCCAATCATGCGCTTTTTCCCGCTTAACTCGGATCCGCTTCGTATCCGAATCGGTACCCCATGCCGATGACCGTTTGGATATATTGCGGATGCTTGTTGTCTATTTTTTTGCGCAAATTTTTAATATGAACGTCCAAGGAACGGTTGCCTTCCTCTTGAAACCGGTAGCCTAACGCTTGATAGAGCAGGTCGCTTCGGCTGAACAGCTTCATCGGCTTGCTGGTCAATACCGACAATAGCTTGAACTCCGTGGACGTCAAGCTCGCCCGCTTCCCGTCGACGAACACTGCGGCCGAAGCCGGATCGATGATCAAGGCTCCGTTATTGAAAGACAACGTCCCCGCTTTGCCCCCGTCCTGCGAAGTCCGCCGCATGAGCGCTTTCACCCGTGCGACGAGCTCTTTGACGCGGAACGGCTTCACGACATAATCGTCCGCCCCCATGTCGAAACCGCTCACGACATCGCTTTCCAAAGACTTCGAGGTCAGAATAATGACGGGGACGTTCGATTTCTCTCTTATTAATTGGCATACCTGTTCGCCCGGCATCCCTTCCAGCTTCAAATCCAATATAATGAGGTTGTGTTTCATATAATCGTATTTTTGAAAAGCTTCAAAGCCGTTAGGAGTCATATCGACCTCCCATCCCTCCTTGCGCAAATAGGCGGCCAGAACTTCCCGAATTTCCGTCTCATCCTCCACGAGCAAAATTCGCATAGGAATCAAACCCCTGTCCTTACTAAATTTTCCTCTATTATATCGACTGACCGTATGGATGGAACATCCGCTTATTCCACGAGACCCGTCCGTTCGACGCTTTCCACGAACCATCTTTGCGTAAACATGTACAGGATCAATAAAGGCATGATCATAAGGAAGCCGGTCGCCATTTTGATGGAATCCTGGAATACGCTCGGCCCGCTAAGCTCCGCTTCCGCCGTCAGATCGGCCGCGATGATCGACATCCCCTGCGAAAGAGGCTTCAGGTCGCTGTTGTACAAAAACATGCTCGGCAAATAGGAATCGTTCCATGTCCAGACGAAGGCGAACAAAAACACGACAACCATGGCCGGGCGTGCAAGCGGAAACATCACTTTGAAAAAGATTTTGAACACGCTCGCGCCGTCGATCCTGGCCGACTCCTCCAATTCTTTGGGCTGGGACATAAAAAACTGCCGGTAAATAATAACGAACAAAGCGCCTTTCAAGCCGTGGCCGAAAACGGCCGGCAGCACGATCGGCCAATACGTCTGCATCAAGCCGAGCTGGTTCGAGGCGATAATGTTCGGCAGTATCGTAACCTGCGGCGGCACGATAAAGGAGAGTAGCAAACAAAAGAACCAAAAGTTTTTAAACGGAATGTGCAGTCTGGCGAAGGCGTAACCGGCTATCGCGCAGGAAACGGTCTGCAGCAAAGCGACGGTCGTCGACAGCGCGGCGCTAACCCAGAAGCTTTCCGAATATTGGAGCTTGCTCCAGGCATCCTGCAGAACGCCGAGGTATATTTCGTTCGGAATCCATATGACGGACGGATTCGACAGATCTTCGGCGTTTTTCAGCATAGTCGATACCATCTTGAAGATCGGATTCATGTAAATAAAAGCCGTGTCGATCAGCAGGACGTACAGAAAGAACTTAAAGAACAGCCCCTTATCGACCTCAATGCCGAAGATGACGTTCCTCGTGCGCAGCAAGGCCGACGTAAAAGCGGCTTGATCCACTTTGGCCCTTCGGGCAAGCGTAATCCATCTGTTCATCTCTCATTCCCTCCTTTAGGTTATCTGGTTTGTTGATAGGATCTGCTTATTCTGGCGAAGGCCAGCATAATGACGGCCAGGAAAAGCAATACGATGGCGAAGTAGATCCATACGAGGGCGCTCGATAACCCGTAATCCTCCGTGTTCACCCTTTGCATGATCGGGTTTCTCGGAAACGTAAACAAATCGACCAGCGTATAGATCGTATTCAGAAAAATAAACGGCACCATGCCCGGCAGCGTAATTTTCCAGAACGATTCCCAAGGGCTCGCCCCGTCGATACGCGCCGCCTCGTATACGGATGAAGAGATCGTCTGCCGGCCGGCCAGGAAAATCAAAATTTGAACGCCCGAGTACCATAAAATCAAGACGAACGAATTCAATACGGAGGAGATTGTCGCTCCCCACGCTCCCGGAAACACCATGGATACGTACGAGCTGATATTGTATTGCTCCAGAAAACCAAGCGTTCCTTCGCCCTGGTCGTAAAACTCCTGAATGATTTGCCCGCTGGAGAAGATGACCGGAAGGAAAAAAACGGTTCGAAACATCATCCGGCCCGGAAATTTGTAGTTGAGCATAATCGCCACCAGCAGGGCGAAGATGACGATTATCGGGATCATGAACAGCGCCTGCCGCAAAAACGGAATCAGATCGTTATATAAAATGCTTCCCTGCTCGAACAAGATGAGCTTGTAATAGGAAAGGCCTTTATATTGAATATCCAATCCTTCCGGCACGATCTTCACTTGATTGAAGCTCATGTAGAACGAAAACCCAATCGGGAACGCCATAAATACCAACAGCCCGAACAGCCACGGCAAAAGAAAGATCGTGCCTTCGATATTGCGCAAGGTCGACGCTTTCAGCTTTCTCGTCTTGATCAACGGTCCCTCCCCCCTTTCGCCACCGCATAATCCATCGCGCTCACGCGGATTCCGTCCCGGTCGTAATCTTCCCGGTTATAATTCACGTACACCTTCGTGCCGTTTTCATAGACGGTTTCGTATACGCCCGCGTCCAGCCGGCGGTGGCCGACGATAAACTGATCCTGCAGCTCGCCGAATATTTCGTTGTATTGTTGGTATTGTTCGACGGCCTCCATCTTCCAATCGTCAAAGGCCGAGCTTCTTGGCGTATACCAATAGGCGCCCGTTAATTCCGACGTTTCGGCCATCGTAAAATCAAAGGACGGGTACGAGCCGTATTCGATATCGCGCAAAAATTCGATTTGGTATTGGCTCCTGGCGTTTTCCGGCAATGACGTATACGTTTTCAAGCCGTGAAGCGCAATTTGCGCAAACGGTATCGGTCCCGTGGAGAACAAATCGTAGGAATGATCGTCGATCAGCCGGTCGACGTGATCCGATCGGCCTATCGCGTAGAAGCCGGCGTTGTTGACCCGGACAGAGCCTACCGCCTCTTTGACCTCGCCGAGAATGTTCAAATCGGATTGAACGACTTCGGAACGCGTTCCGCCGTATTTCGTGTTGTAATCGGTATTGACGTACCGTCCGATTCCTTCCATCAGCAATCCGTCGATGCCCAGCTTCTTGAACCGGACCATATCGTCCCGCACCGCTTTCTCGATAAACTTCCGGCTGGCGGCCGTAATCTGGTCCCCGCTGTTGGCTGTAAAGCTCATCAGAGAGCCGGCCAAATCCCTTACGCCGTGATACCGTCCGACGAAGCCGTTCATGCCCGAATTATTCAACTCGTAATTGACTTCAAGCGATACCGGAATTTCAAGCGAATGGGCAAACTCGATAAAGTTTTTCAAGCCGCTTTCGCCTCCGATTCTCCGGTCGACGGGAAGATAGCCGCCAAGCGAGCTATAGCCGTTCTCTTGCCAGCCGTACAAGGTGATATCCATGTTCATAATGCCGAGCCCGTACAGCTCTTGAACCATCTGCATCGCTTCCGGGAACGTCGTCGCTTTCACGTACCGGTCCGTCAGCACGCCGTTATGCCGGTCAGCGCCCAGAATGGACAAGAACAACGGAATATTCGAGTCGCGCGGAGAAATACGCTTCAGTCCCTGTTCCTGCATCAAATATTGGCGGTAACGCGAAGCCATCCCGACGTAATCGGCCGCATCCTCGTTCAGAAAATAATAGCGCGTCACCCGGTCGTCTCCGAACCGGCTGTCCTTCGTATACGTCTCGAACCCGTTGTTTTTGGCGCGGTTCGTAATCTGCATAAACTTCATCCGGTAATGCTGCTGCGTGCCGATCCAGTTGTAATTGCCGTATACGCCGGCCGGCGAAGCGACGATATCGCTATACCCGGCCCCTCCGGAGACAACCGCCAGGAAAGCCTTCTTCCCGATTTTCATCCCGTATACCGGCATGGAAATGTTGTACCGGCTTGACGGATTGTTGATGAAAGAAGCATCCGAACCGTATATCCGTTCCTGATAAAGCTGCTTGATGGCGGATTCCTGCTTCTGAAAGGAGATAAGAGCCCCGGAGCCGTCCGGAATAAATAAATATCCTTCCTCGTTCCCTGATTGCTCGGCCGAGAAGAACGGATACAGTCTGAGCCATAGCAGGCTTTCCGTCCCGGTTTCCTGAATGCCTTCGTCGATGATCGCGGTTTCGACATAGTCGTCGTGCAAGCTTAACCGGACCGGAATTTGAAAGCCAAGCGTCGGCAGCTCCAGCACGAATTCGATCCCGTTTTCGGTGGGAGCCGCCTTGACAACGGTTCCTTGTTCTTTGGCGAAATTGGTTTCTTTGGGCTTCGCGTTTGGGTTATAAAAATCGATATGCTGAAGCATGACGGGCGACTGCATATGCTCGATCCAGCTTCCGGCGATTCCGGGATTGTCCCAATCGTCCGGATTCGGATAAGAACGCCATACGTTCCCGCTTCGCTTATCCTCTACGATAAAATGTCCGGAACTCTCGTCGAACTTTAACCGAAGCGTATCGTTTTCTTGGATGAGCTTGAAATTCGATTCGTCCGGCAAAGCCTTCGATTTGCTGCCGCCCTGTCGCTCCTGCCCGGACGGCATCTCCGCATAGGCGCTGTCCTGCTTGAACGTAATTTTGGCCTGGCTGACCAGGAGGAGAATTCCGAATGCCACCAAAGCATAAACGGCCGCTTTCTTATGCCGCCATATCCAATTCATCGCAAGGTCACCTCCTGGTACACTTCATAAAGGAATATTCGAAGCTCATTGGTCAGCCCGACCATAATCAACGCCAATACGGCCAACACCGCGATCGCGAAAACCGTTAAAAAAATATTGATCGCGGTTTCGCCTACGCTGTAATTTTGCAGCGACTGCACTTTCCAAAAAAACAGCGCCGCGATCCATACGTACATCGCCAGCCGGATATAATAGAAAATCGGCGCTTCGGACAACGTCATGACGTTCGATAAAAGAGCGAGCGGGACGCCGATCACGATGAGCGGCACCAAGGCATAAGCCGAACCGATAAACGTATCGCGGAATCGTCCTTCCCCCCGGTAAATGGAGCTGATCAAATAATTGCAGACGACCCAAGCTCCGATCGCAACGATGTACTGCAGCAAAATCATGTAAATATTGATTTCTCTCAAATTGATTTTGTTAAAGGAGAAGCTCGTGTACAACACCGTTACGACGATGGCCAAATAACCGGCAAAATAGATCGTGAGCGCGCTCCGAACGCTGCCTTTATACTCGAACCGCAAAGCGCTCAACCCGTCGAGCGGATGCTTCAATACATAGAAGGCATGCTTTAATTGCTCCGCGTATGGGCTGGATTTTCGCTTCCGGGGCTGAACGTTCAATCGTTTACGGACCAACCGCCATCCTTTTTTGAGCGCGATCAAGGCAACCGCGGCGACGACCAGACCGGTAGCGAGCGCGGAGAAATTTTTTTGCATCCAGAGCAGCCGAATTTGCCAGAACGACTCCGAATATCCGATTTCGTTGCCGCTTTGATGGTACAGCTCCGCTGCTTTTTCATAATCGCCTTTTTTATAAGCGGCTTTGGCCAGCCCCCGCAACGCGGGCGTATAAAACGCGTTTAGCTTGATCACTTCCTCCCACGACCGCTCGCTCTCCAAGTATTTGCCTTGCAGCGTCAATCCGTTCGCTTCGTAAACTAAAGCGCCGAACTCCGATAACCGAAACTTTTGCAGCACGCCTTCCTGATCGTCCAGAATGAAAAGATCCTGCTTGGAATTGATCGCGATCGAGACCGGGCTTTTGACGAGTCCGAGCTGCGTAATGCTGCTCGCGGATTGGCCACCCCAGAAAAACAGAAGCTCCCCGTTCGCGTCGTATTGGCTTACGTATTTATACTGTTTGTCGATCACGACGAAATTGCCTTGATAGTCCACGGCTACGTCGACCAGGTTTACGGGCAAGCCTTTGCTGGCGCTGAAATCTCTGGACGTGTATTCGCCGAACGAGCTGTTCTGCTGCCCGAGCGAATTGTACTTCGACAAAATATTTTGCCCCTCGAAATTCAGCTTTTTAATTTGATCGCTCGATACTCCTTCCCCGCTCGTCACCGTATACACGAAACCGTTCGCGTCGACCGCGATATTGTTGATCGGCGGCGGCAGCTTGCTAAGCTCGTTCTCGTACATTTCTCTCGTATATAAAGCTTTTTTGATCGCGTCGATCGCCGAGAAAGGGGCTGCGTTCATGCCGTAAAATTTAGCAAACTGCCCGTTCGCGTCCAATTGAATGGCGCCGTAGTAACCGCCCAGCGTCACCACGTAAATATATCCGCGTTTATCGACGACCAGCTTGATCGGATCGAATTTCAAGTCGGAAGGAATATATCTGGAATCGGGCACGCCGAACGTTTGCAGCAAACGTCCTTCCGGGTCCAGCTTGACGATTCTTTTGTTTCCCGTGTCCGCGACATAAATATGCCCGTCCTCGGTTACGAATACGCCCTGCGGATTGCTCAGCGGATCGTCCTCCGGCGCGATGAAACGAATGAACGCTCCGTCCGCGGCAAAATGCACGATCCGGTTATTACCCGTGTCCGCGACGTAAATCTCGTCGTTGCCCGCTACGAATACGTCCTGCGGCCCCCTCATGGGCGAAGCGGCAAGCTTGTTCGGGTCGTTCGGGTCCGGCGCGAACAGGTCGTGGCCGATAATTTTTTCCGGCGTATAGGAAGGCTGTATCCCCCACACCAGCTTTCCGAACCCGTCGCGCGTAAACGTGTTATACATGACGTCCGCGTAGGTGTGGCGAGGCGCGGCGGACATGCCGACGGCCGTTACCGCGAGGAACAGCAGCATGGTTAAGATCGACCTTAAGTGCTTCATTACCAATCCTCCGATCCTGCTACTTAATGCCCGAATGCGCCATGGTCGAGATCACCTTGCGCTGGAACGCCAAGAAAAATATGAGCGTCGGCAAAAACGTGACCAGACCGGCCGCGGCCGCCGCCCCTTGGCGGGCCACTTGGTTGGCGAGATTGTTCGTGATGGTGCTCAGGAAATACGGAAACGTCTTCATGGCGTCGTTCTGCATGAACAATACCGATGTCGAAGCATCGTTCCATATCGATTGAAACGAAAGAATGGCCGTCGTCGCAATGGCCGGCATGCAGATTGGAATGACGATCCGGCTGAAAATCGTCCACTCCCTCGCGCCGTCCAGCTTGCCCGCTTCCAGCAGCTCGTTCGGAACTTGATCCATGAACTGCTTGATCAGAAACACGTTGACCGGAGCCGCGACATGCGGCAAAATATGGCCCCAATACGTGTCCATAATGCCCAAATTCGCCACGACCACGTATCTCGGAATTTGCATCGCCTCCGGAACGAACATTAGCGATAGTAGGATACCGGCAAAAACGAGATTATGGCCGGGAAATTTATGCTTGGCAAGCGGATAGGCGCATAATGCGCTGATGACGACCACGCACAACGTCCCGAGGCCGGTGACGACGACGCTGTTGAACAAATATCTCGTCACCGGCACGGTCGAATCCTGGATGACGACAAAAAATTCCGTGAAATTGGATAAAGTCGGCTCCTGGACGAATATTTTCGGCGGGAACAGAAACAGCTCGGAATAGGGCTTCAGCGAATGATTGAAGATATAAATTAATGGCATAAGCATGAAATAACCGCCGGCGGCGAGCAGAATCGTCAATACGATTTGCGTCCGGTCCATGCGAAACAGCCTCGACTTTCTTCTCCATCTAAGCCGCGTTGCGAGCGCCTTCATTGGTCGTCCCCCTTCGTTCCGAATAGCCGCCAGCTGAGCCGGTTGAAGAAATAGATCATGAGCAGCAGCATGACGGATAACGCGGCGGCGTAGCCCATCTCGTAACGGATTAAGCCGTAATCCGAAATATGGCTTTGGATCGTATGGCCGGCGTATTCCGGCGTCGGCTTCATGCCGGACAGCTGCTCGCCGATATCGCCGGCCTTGAACGCGCCGACGATCGCCATGACGGAAGCGAACAGCATCTGTGGCTTCATATACGGAATCGTGATATACCAGATTTCTTGAAGCCGGCTTTTGACACCGTCGATTCTGGCCGCTTCGTACAGCTGCTTATCCACGTTCAAAATGCCCGCCAGCATCGCCAGAAACCCGACGCCCATGCTCGACCACATCGTCACGACGACCATGGAGCCCATCAAATACGCGGGGTCCGTTACCCACAGCTGGGGTTCGTCGATCCAGCCGAGCTTTAATAACACGCTGTTCAAGTAGCCGATCCGGTCGCCGGACAGCATCGGCTGCCAAATGATGTTCATGACGACGCCGCCGGTCAGCGAAGGCGCGTAAAAGGCCAGAACGAACAGGAGCCTCCAGCGATCGGGAATTTGCGCGATCAGCCACGCGAGAACAAACGCGGCGATATATCCGCCCGGTCCGACGATTAAGGCAAACGTCAACGTGTTCGGCAACGCGTATTTTAGGAAGAGAATGTCCTGCGAGAACAAATATTGATAATTGTCCCATCCCGAGAACCGCGGCGTTTCGATCGTGTTGAAATACGTAAAGCTTAAGCCGAACGCCGCCAGCACCGGAATCAGGATGAAAAGTATAAAGGCCGTCAGGAACGGGGCGATAAACAAATAACTAAGTCGGTATTGCCATATTCCGGTCAGCAGCAGCCGGAGCTTTCCGCCCGTTAGCGCCAAAGGTCTGACCTCCGGTTTATGGGAAAGCTGCAATTCATCGGACATATTTACTCGCTCCTTCCCACGGCTTATCGATGACCGGCGGATCGTAGGTTTTCAGCACATTGCCGGCTTTGTCGATATATTCGAATTCGATCGCTTTACGCCTGATTTCGCGGTTAATGTTCAAGACGGCTTCCTCCAAAGCGGCGCGGTAATTTTGCCCGTCGAGCACCGTACGGTTCCATGCGTTATTGATCTCGCGCGGTATGAAATAGGAGCCCGGCACGTTCGCCATATCCTTGTACCAGCGCCATTGCTCGAGATAGACGTTCAGCTCTTCCGGCGTCCACGGCAAATGGCTGAATGCCTCGACGTTGGCGGTATTCCAGCGGAACGTGATGCCGTAGAACCCTTCCAGGTCGGAACCGAACCTTTCCTGCGTTTCCGCGGACAGCCACCATTTCATAAATTGCCAAGCTTCTTCCTTGTTTTTCGATTTCTCGAAAATCATCGACGCTTGCTGTCCCCCGCCCGACCAGCGCTGGATCGTCCCGTCCTCGCGTTGCAGCCCCGGCAGCGGCGCGATCCCCCACCAGCCGTTAATTTCCGGCGCGGCGACCGCGAGCTGCAAATACATATTGAAATCCCCGATGCCGATCGGCATGTCTCCGTCGCGGAAATGTTGGTAGAAGCTCGTAATTTGCCGTTCGATCCCGTACACCGAATAAAAGTCGGTATATTGCTTGAAGGCTTGGAAGCCTTCGGGGCTATCCAGTCCGGTGGCGAGGCCGTCCTTCGTGTAAAATTCCGCCCCGTTCTGGAAGAAGAACGTCAAATAATCTTGCGGAATATTGAAATCGTAGCCGTTCTGCTGAAGCGTCGGCAAAATGTCCATCACTTCATCCCACGTCTGGGGAACCTTTAAGCCTAAACGGTCCATAATGTCTTTCCGGTAGAACAAAATGTTGAACTTCTGCGATTCCGGCAGGGCGTAATAATTCCCGTCGAAATAATACGGCACGATCGCCCCCGGCGCATATTGCTCCGACAGCCGGGCGAAATCCTCGAATTGGTTAAGCTCCAGCGCCGCGCCGCGAATCGCGAGCTCGATCGGTCTCCCTTCCGTCAGGCCGATGGCGACGTCCGGCGCCTTCCCTGCGGCATTCGCCATTACGATCAAGTCTTCGTTCGGCAATAGGTCGACCCGCACCTTAATGCCCGTTTCCGGCGTAAAATATTGATCCGCCAAATCCTGCAGGACGTTGACGTAGTCGCGCCCGTAATTCATCCACACGTTCACGACTTCCTCGTCGTCCCCGCTTAGACGCGCCCTTTCGTCAAACGAAAAGAAAAACTGCTTGACATTGTTCGCTACGCTTTCCGCGAACCCCGCTTCCATTTTCGGAAAATCCCCGTCCGCCGGCACGATGTACAATTTGTCGATCATCAGCGGCGCTTGCATTAACGGCTGCTGGATCGAAGCCAATCTTTGCTGAACCGTCGAGATGCTTTTTCGCTTATACGGAATGTCGTTCGCATATTCGAGAATATCCTCGATATCGCGGATTGCTCCGCTAATCGTCTGGGAATTGTTGTCGTCCCCTCCGTTAATGCCGAGCAGGTTCTGCTCCATCCGTTTCAACAGGCTAAGAACGACCTTCAGCTTCTTCGGAATTTCCGGGAAGTTGTTCTCGACGTCCCAAGTCCGGTTCTGGTCCTCTTCCGTTCCAACCAGCTTGTAAAGATCTTGGGATACGCCCGAAAAGATTAAAATCGCATCGTTCAAATCGTTTAAAACGTCGGCAAAAGGCGCAATCGTCACTTCCATCGTTATCGTGTGCTCGCCCTTCGTCAGGTACATGCGATAAGGCTCCCTGTTGCCGTCCCGAAGGACGGTGCCTTGCCAAGAGGAGGCGTATTCAAACGGATACTCGTAAAATGGCTGGAACGGCACTTGGCCGTCGATGTAAATCGTCCGGAATACTCGCTTATTGAGCTGATAACCTTGGAAGACGCGCGCTCCGATCTTGTAGTATCCGTCCTCCGGCACGGAGAACTTCCACGTGATGGCTTCTCCTCCGGTTTCCCAGCGGTTGCCGCCCACCGCGTTGAAAATTTGCCTTCCTCCCGCTTTAGGCGTCGTCATCGCGTCTTGATCGACATCCATCTGCAGCGAGACGTCGTTCTTCTCGTGCATCATTTCGGCCTCGACCACGATGGCTTCTCCGGCCGTCTTTCCGGCGGAACGTTCATCCGTTCCCGAGACGGGCTCATAGTCCGGAGCCGATTGGGGAGGTCCCAATACGAGCTTGTCGATGACGATGGAGCCGTGCGTTTGAAGGCGGATCGTATGCTTGCCTTCGTCCAGATACCATTGCAGCGGCGCGGCATATGAGCCGGAATTGTCTCGGAAGGGCCGATCGATCCACGCGTCGATTTCTTCCGGCCGGGGACGGATATCGTCTCCATATTCATCCTTCCGGATCGGCATCGCGTCCCGGAATAGCCTCGGGAAGCCGATCGATCTCGCTTCCATGAACGGGAACTCGCCGTCTACGGTGACGGCAAAAACCGCCGGGCGGTAATTTTTGGCGTTTCCGTTAGAGGAATCGTAAGCATGGTAGCTTAAGTCGATTTGGTATAACCCCGCTTCCCCGATCTCCACCTCGTATTCGATCCAATTCGTCGACGAATTGTCCCAGATCAGAACGTTATCCTTGCCCGCATAACGGCCCGCGCGGTGAAGCGATTGCTCCGAATGGCCCGCCACGTCCGTTCCGGGTACGGTAATCGTCCGAGACGCCGGCTTCGCGCCTTGTTCCGTCCAAGCCTTCAGCTTCTCGGAGAAATACGGCTCGAAGTCGTTGCTGGCCGCCGTCAATTCGCCCAGCAACCGCTGCACTTCCGCCTCGTCTTCCTGAACCGGCCCGACCGAAGCGCTTGTGCCGCCGCCGCAGCTGGATAACGCCGTCGCTATAACGGCGGCGATCGCAATGCCGCAGAGCTTCTGTATCGTTCCCGGGTAGCGTTGTTTCCGTGTCACCCGCTCCTACCTCCTTAAACTGCTTAACGTCTCAAGATCCGCCGACGCTAAGCGACGTTTTCGCATCAAAAAACAACGCGCTGTTCATATCGACCGCGAATCGGATTTTCTCATCCGGTTGGAAAAAGTTTCTTGGATTGACCCGAACGACCAGGTCTTGCTTCGTTCCGATATCGACATACAAATAACGGTCCGCTCCCATCAGCTCATCCAGCTTGTAAACGCCTTGGATCACGGCCCCCGGGTACATTTCGAACATGATCGGATCGACGCTTACGTTCTCCGGACGAATGCCGAGCACGATCGATTTGTTCGAATACCCTTCGGCTATGAGTCCCTTCGCTTTCCCTTCGGGAACCTCCAAAGCGAATCTGCGGGTCTGGAAATAAAGCTTGCCGTTCTCCGTCAGCATCGAGCCGTCGATAAAATTCATCGGCGGGGAACCGACGAAGCTGGCGACGAACCGGTTGACCGGGTTATTGTAAATGCGCTCCGGCGTATCCACCTGTTGAATGACGCCGTCGTTCATGACGACGATCCGGTCTCCCATCGTCATCGCTTCCGTCTGGTCATGCGTCACGTAGATCGTCGTCACGCCAAGCTGCTTCTGCAGGCGGATAATTTCCGTTCTCATCTGCACGCGTAGCTTGGCGTCGAGATTCGAGAGCGGCTCATCCATGAGGAATACTTGCGGCTCCCTGACGATCGCGCGCCCGAGGGCGACCCGTTGGCGTTGACCGCCCGACAGCTGCCTGGGCTTGCGATTCAAATAATTTTCGATTTCGAGTACTCTCGCGGCCCGTTTCACGGCAAGGTCGATATCGCTTTTCGGCATTTTGCGAAGCCTTAGCCCAAAAGCGATGTTTTCGTAAATGCTCATGTTCGGGTATAAGGCGTAGTTTTGAAACACCATCGCGATATCGCGGTTTTTCGGCGGCAAATCGTTTACTTTCCGGTCGTTGATGAAAATTTCGCCTTCGCTGATATCCTCGAGGCCCGCGATCATCCGCAAGGTCGTCGATTTGCCGCAGCCCGAAGGGCCTACGAAGACGATGAATTCTTTGTTGTCCACGCTCAAGTTGAAATCTTGCACGACCGGCTTCTTCTCCTTGCCATACGTTTTATAGACATGATTGAATAAAATGTTCGACATGACCTTCCTCCTGGCCATAAATTTGAAAGCGGTTACTTTTTATAAAATTATAAAGGGGCCCATCTAAACGCCGTGTAAAGATTGTCATGCGGCTCCCCGCGCCGGCAAAGCTTGCGTCCGTGTAAAGACGGTGTAAAGAGTTCCCCGCCGGTCTTGCGTTTTTCGAAAACTAGAGGCAATATAGATGAACCAAAATAAACGAAGAGAGGTCCGACGATGAAATCGAACCGTTCCGAGCCCGATTTACCTTCCAAGTATCACCTCTTCAAGCGCTACATGTCCTTTTTGAAGCCTTATACGTACGGAATTTTATGGATTATCGCCCTCGGCATGTTAAGCTACTGCGTCCCTCTTGTCATTCCGTGGATGACCAAAATATTGATCGACGACGTATTGCCCGGCCGCGACGGCAAATGGACGCTCGAATCCGTCGTGCTCGTTCTCGTTGCCGCCCAAATCTTCGGGGTGCTGCTCCAATTTCTAAGAAACTACTATACGGCCAAGCTCGGCAACCGTATCGTCGTCGATCTCCGGTACAAGCTGTACCAACATATGCAAACGCTGTCACAACGTTTTTTTGAAAGCCGGCAAACCGGCAGCATCGTCTCCAGAGTGCTGAACGACGTCAACGGCGCTCAAAATATGATCGGCGGCGGCGTCATCAACCTCGTCATCGACGTGTTTATGGTCGTTTTTGCCGCGGCCATGCTATTTGCGCTGGATATGAAGCTTGCGTTGTTGTCGCTATGGCTTCTTCCGCTCTTTTATTTGACCTTCACGAATCTCAACGTGCGCATCCGGTTCGCCTATCGTTACGTGCATCGCGAGCTCGAGAAAATATCGGGCCTGCTGGTCGAACGTATCGGAGGCATAAAGATCGTGCAGGCGTTCGGCAAAGAAAAAGCCGAATTGGACCGCTACGAGAAACAAGCGATCAACCATTACAAGCATTCGATGTCCGCGAACGTGCTGTCCAATACGCTTGGCGCGATCGTGCAATCGTTCAACCACGCGGGGACGATCCTCATATGGCTGGCCGGCGGATACGCCGTTCTGAACGGAAGCCTCAGCCTCGGCAGCCTCATCGCCTTCCAGGCTTACTTGTCGCAGCTGTACGATCCGATCCGCCGATTCTCGCAAGTGAATATTACGATTCAAAATTCGATGGCGAACGTAGAGCGCATTTTCGAAATATTCGACATGGAGCCCGAAATCAAGGACGGCAAAGACCCGATTGCCATCGAAAAATGCAAAGGAGACATCGTGTTCGAGAATGTCGGCTTTACTTATGTATCGGAGCGGCCGGACCCGGCCAAGACGGATTTGAAATATACGATGCCCGCAAGGAAAAAGTTCTACCTGCTGCCTCCGCGTACGAAGCCGGCGCCGCCCCCGATGATCAAAGAGTCGAACGTCGCGCTTCGCCATATCAGTCTGCATGCAAAGCCCGGCGAGGTTATCGCCTTGGTCGGCCCGAGCGGCGCGGGCAAATCGACGCTGATCCACTTCATTCCCCGCTTTTACGACCCGGACGAAGGACGCGTGTTGCTCGACGGAATCCCGCTTCCCCATTACCGGCTGGCGGATGTCCGCAGGCAAATCGCCGTCGTGCTGCAGGATCATATTTTGTTCTCCGGCACGATGTACGATAACATCGCTTACGGGAGCTTCAAGGCGGACAAACGCGATGTCGAGGAAGCGGCCAAAGCCGCAAACGCCTACGACTTCATCATGCAGCTGGAACACGGTTTCGATACCGTTATCGGCGAGCGGGGCGTCAGGCTCTCCGGCGGTCAGAAGCAGCGGATCGCCATCGCCAGGTCATTGCTCATCGATCCGCAGATATTAATTTTGGACGAAGCCACCTCCGCGCTGGACGCGGAATCGGAGCATCTCGTCACGGAAGCGTTGGAGCGATTGATGAAAAACCGCACGACGTTCGTCATCGCGCACCGGTTAGCCACAGTCGTCCGGGCGGATCAGATTCTGGTCATGGACCGGGGTCAAATCGTCGAACGCGGCACGCACCGGGAGCTGCTGGAGCTGAACGGCTTGTACCGCAAGCTGTACGAAAAGCAGCTGAAGGCGATGCGGCCCGAACAGTTGCTGAAGGCTTAGCGCGGAAAGCCGCGACGGCAAAAAGCGAGAACGAAAGGGCCGGTCGCCGCGACCAGCCCTTCTCGTTTTCCGCGGTTCAGCCAGGCGCATCCCCCGCTTGCCCCTCATAGGCGAACCAATCGATATCGGCCGGAATCCGGCGCCCGGAGCCGCCGTTGTTGGCGTAAAAACCGACCATCGTGCCGGTGAACGCTTTTTTCTCCCGCGTCCCCTCATCGCTCAAGAAACGCGCGTCCTGCACGACGCCGGCTTCCATCCATGCCAGACCGTCCGGGCTGTAGAAGAAACGTCTGGCCTCATGATCGACGTCGACCCGCAAATAGATGCCGTCCTCTTGTTTCACGCCGCGCTCCGCGATCGTAAACGGCTCCCTGGCCCGATTCCCCTGCACTTTAAGCTTAAGCCCGTTCTCATAGATTAGGCACAGCTTAATATAACAGCGGCTGTCGTAATAACATATCAAGCCGGCCTGCTCCCCGTTTCGTTCGGGACGAAAATCCAGCTTCATACGAGCCGTGTATACATGATGCCTTTCTCTGCGGACAAGCACGTTCCGCGCTTCCGTCGACGATAAATCCGCGTCGCCCGTCCATATCCGCACATGACCCGGCCTGTCCGTCAAAGACCAATGCCGGGGATCGGGATTCCGTACGAACTGCCAGTGCAGGGGCAGAAGTGATCCGCCTGCGGCTCCGCGTACGGGAATTCGGGCAGCAGCGGCGCTTGCTGAATCACGCTTGGCCCGCGCCCCTCGTTCACCTCAAACCAGCCGTCCTCCCGCCAGCGTACCGGATCCAAATACGTCTCTCGGCCAAGCGTGCAAAATCCGCCTTCCAGCGGGCGACCGGCCAAATATACCATCCACCATTCACCGCTTTGGGTTTCTACGAGCTTGCCGTGGCCGGCTCTTTGGATCGTAGCTTTCGGATCGCTTTGCGTATGCACGGGATTAAACGGACAAGGCTCATAAGAGCCGAACAAATTCGGGGATCTCGCCGCCGTAACGCAATGCCCGTACTCCGTGCCGCCTTCGGCCATGACGATGTAATAATAGCCGTCCCGCTTCAGAATATGGGGACCTTCCGGCGCGGCTCTCCCGGTTCCTTCCCATAACTGGACGGGCTCGCCCGCGGCGGCGGTGCAGTCCTCGTTCAGCTTGACGATTTTCGTCCCTTTGCTGCCGTACAGCATGTAATGGCTCCCGTCGTCGTCCACGAAATGCGAAGGATCGATTCCTTCCTCGTTAATGACGACCGGCTTGGAATAAGGGCCTTCGGGCCGCTCCGACCTCATCATCAGGTTCGCCCTGCCCGAGCCGTTCAGCCTCAGCGTCGCGCAAATATAGAACGTCCCGTCATGATACGAAATATCCGGCGCCCATATGCCGTACGAGTCGGGCAGGCCCGTTAAATCGAGAAAGTCGCTCGATTGTATGGCGTGCCCGATGTACCGCCAGTGAACCAAATCCTTCGAATGGGAAATGACGATAGCCGGAAAATATTGAAACGTGGAGTTTACCATATAATAGTTGTCGCCGACGCGCACGACGGAAGGGTCCGGATGGAAACCGGAAAGGACCGGATTGGCATACGTTCTTGCCGTCATAATTCCCCCTCTTCTCTTATCCGTTCATGTTCAATCCTTGCGGCGCGCTCCCAGAAATCCCCGCTAAACCTTGCGAGCGGCTCGCTTCGGACTCCGGAAAGCTGATAAGCGATTTCGCGTATCCACAGCGCTTGGGTTCCGGCGTTCATGTCGCCTTCGGCCCGTCCCCCGCCGATTCGTACCGGAGCCGGCATATACGGGTAATATTCGCCCGTTTTCACCTGTGCGACGTTCGGAGCCGGAGGGGAAAAGAGCCGCTCGCGCGAGAACCCTCCGTCCGGTTTGAGAAATCGCTTCATGTTCCCGTACGTAATCTCGAGAATTTCCCGCCATTCGCCGTCCGGTATCGTTAGTTCTCCGCGGAAGGAATGCAGCAGGTCCATCGGATTCCGAACCCAGCACATGTCGATCGCCTCCTCGCCGCGCAGACATTCCAGCAGCGACCGATAGATCCGCTCGACGTTCGGCACCGGCAGGCGGAACGTGCGGAAGAAACTGCGCAGCTTAAAGGTGCCGGAAATTCGCACGTAAAGATTGCCGTTCCCCCACAAGCCGGTTTCCGGGTCCTGAATCGACGCGAAATAACGGTAGGCCGCTTCCACATAGGGCTTGCGCTCGCTTTCCGCCATTCGAAGCAAATGATGATTGGGCGTTCCCATTAAATCGCAGCCCCGCCAGCTGTTCCGCAGGTCGACGCTTCTAAGCCAAGCGGCATAGCTGTCCGGCGAAGCCAAATAATCCGGAGCGGAGTGGGTACCGGTCGGGAGCGGGTGCAGAGGAGACGCCCCCAGCTTGCGAAGCGAGCCGGTGCAATAGCCGAAAGCCCGCATCACCATCACTTCGTCCAGACGCATGTTCGGGTCCTCGTCGTAGAAAAATCCGCTCTTTTCGTCCTGCTTGCTCTGAAAAAAAGAAATCATTCGGCCGCGGACGGCTTCCGGCATGCCGCCAAGCAGTCCGGAGCGGTCCAAAATGTTGAGAGCCATCGCGCTCGATTCGATATCGTGCCGAAAATTCGGCATGTCAAAGGAGCTGCGGGCGTAATAAAACCCGCCCGAGCGGCGGTCGTATTGGCCCGCCAGCCATAGGTAATAGCCCGCAAACAATTCGTCGAAGCCGGCCAAAATGCCGGGTATCGCGTTCGTAGCCATTAGGGTCGCCTCCTGCGGATGCGTATCATTCAAGCTTGAAGCGCTTGCACGCGGAACCAGTCCGCATCCATATAACCGCCGGAATCTTCGCGGGAAGAACGTGCCGCGAACAACCCGACCTTCGCTCCCACCCAATGTCCCTTTGTCGCTTGGAACCGCTCGTGAACGAGCGCTTCGAAGCGCTCGCCGTCCAGACTGTACTCAAACAGGCACTTCGCTTCTTCATTGACGGAAACCCGAAGGACAAGCCGATCCGAAGGCAGGTTTATCCGTCTAAGCTCCGATTCCTTGTCTTTGTCGCCGGATGCCAAGACGAGCGACCGTTCGCCCGACGCTCCAATCTCCGCGCCGAGGAAGCTGTATTGGTATCCGAATACGATTAGTCCTGCCCGGTCTCCGGCTGCCAGCGAGCCAAAATCTACGCTGGCCGACGCCGCGAATGCGAGAGCCGGGAACTTCTGCAGCAGCAGCTGCGGCGCCCCATATAACGTTGCCGCCTCTTCCGGCATCGGCCTCGCAAACAGGCGCAAATAACCCGGCTTGGCTTGGCACGAATACCATTCCGCGGACGGATTCGCTTGCCATTGCCACTGCAGCCCCAGCCGCTCCGTCTCGAATTCGTCGGAGGTTTGCGGCGTTTCGATCGGGTAGACCTTGCCGACGTCCGGCTTGGGATAACGAAGCACCGGTTCGCCGATGCCGTCGCCGTTTGCGTCCTCGCCCATCATCGGCCAATCGTCGGACCATCGAACCGGCTGCAAATGGACGATTCGGCCGTAGGCGTCTTTATCTTGGAAATGCATAAACCAGCTTTCGCCCGACTTTAATTCCACGAGACCGCCTTGATGCGGACCGTTGATCGGCGTATCGCCTTGATGAAGCACGATTTTATCCTCGTATGGGCCGTAAATCGATCTGGAGCGCAGCACCGTCTGCCATCCCTTCGCCACCCCGCCCGCTGGGGCAAAAATATAATAGTAGCCGTTGCGCTTATACATTTTGGGGCCTTCCATCGTCGGATGATCGGAGGTTCCGTCAAAGATGATTTGCCCTTCGTCCAGCAGCCGCGTGCCGTCCGGGGACATGCGGCATAACCTCAGCAGATGCTTGATGCCGCAGCGGCTTCTGGCGAACGCGTGCACCAGATAGGCGCTGCCGTCGTCGTCCCAGAACGGGCAAGTGTCGATCAATCCTTTGCCTTCCTGAACCAGATGGAGAGGCGTCCACTCTCCGGCGGGATCTTCCGCCGTGCTCATCAAGATGCCGACGTCCGGATCGCCGTAAAAAATCCAATACTTCCCGTCATGGTATCGCAAAGACGGAGCCCATACGCCGTTGCCGTGCTGGGGCTTGTCATAACCGGGCAAGCCCATATGCGGAATGACGTGATTAATGATTTTCCAATTGACCAAGTCTTTGGAATGAAGAACAGGCAGCCCCGGAATATGCCCGAAGCTGGAGGCCGTCATATAAAAATCGTCCTCGACGCGAATGACGTCCGGGTCCGAATAATCCGCGTGGAGCACGGGGTTAATAAACGTTCCGTCTCCTTGGTCGGCGACCCATGCGGCGGTTAAAGCGGCTGTTTCCATAACCTTCTCTCCCCTTCGTTTCGATTTCTCCCTTTCAAGCACGAAGCAAAAAAACATCGTTCCCCCCTATTATAGAGATGAAAACATTTAAAATTTTCTCCCTTCATGCTCACTTACCCGCAAAAATTGTTCTTTCTTGTCTTTCAAAGTTTGATGGCCGAACTAGATGGTTAAATTAGGTAGAAAACAAACGAAGGAGTACAAGATGAATAAACATATCGTGCTCGTCGGCGGTTCCGGACTTATCGGCTCGATTCTTGCCGAGGAATTGCAGAGCAGGTATCGCATAACCGTCATCGATTTAAAAGAACCGGAACGGCCTTGCCGCTATATTCGGGCAGACGCCGCAAACTACGGGGACATTCGCGGCAAGCTCCCGCAAGACGCGGATGCCGTCGTCAATCTGTTAAAAATCGATACCGGAGACGAGATCGGGCATCTCGACCGAATGATCGACGTCTATTTGAAAGCCTCCGTCCATATTTTGTACGCCGCGGCCGAACTCGGTATCCCCAAAGTTATCTTCGCGAGCAGCAATCATGTAACCGACGCCTATGAACAAGAAGGCGAGTCTCTCCTTGGCCGGCCTATCCATGTGCGCGACTATCCTTATTCCATGTCGATGTACGGCATTCTGAAGCTGGCGTCGGAGAATGTCGGGTATATGGTTTCCGCGAAAAAAGGGCTGTCCGTCCTGAACATCCGCATCGGTTCGGTGCCGCGGGACGAGAGACAAGCCCTTAAGGACAATAGGCGGATGCGGCGTACGCTGCTGACGCGCTCCGACGTTGCCGCGTTGTTCCAGGCGGCCATCGAAGCGAATGTGCGATGCGGCACCTATTACGGCGTTTCGGATAATCCCGGCAAGCCATGGGACACGGCGAACGCGCGGAGCGAGCTCGGGTTCGTATCGGTACGGAATGCGGAGGATATCGCGTCATCCTTGGACGATGAATAAAACACTCGAATGGAATCGGTCTATTAGATGAACGAGAGCAAATAAAGCAAAGGATTCCGTTTATTTCGGCAAATAAACGAAACATTTCCCGTCCTGTTTCCGCTATTCTTAACAAGAACAACCAGCCTGCGCGAGCCTGATGCGAAATACGGCTTTTGTGCGGGTTCGGGTCTCAAAATCAGGAAAGCGCGAGGAGGGCGTTATCATTGAAGGTAATCGTAGACCGTAACGGCGGCGGCCATTATCGAGCCGTGCAGGAGGCCGTTGACGCCGTACCCGACCATAGTCCGGAAACGGTCATTATCGAAATCGGAAACGGCGTATATCGGGAAAAGATTACGATCGGCCGCAACAAGAGGGGCATCCGTTTGATCGGGGAATCGCCGGAAAGCACCGTTTTGGTATTTTCAAACAATGCGCATACGCTCGGTTCGGACGGACAGCCTCTCGGCACGTTCCGCAGCGGAAGCTTCTATAATTATGCCGACGATTTTATTGCCGAGAACTTGACGATCCGCAACGATTCCGGCCCGCGCACGGGTCAGGCGGTAGCCGCGTTCATCGAAGCCGATAGGGCGGCTTTCCGCAACGTACGGTTTGAAGGCGATCAAGATACGCTTTATATTGCTGGCGGGCGTCAATATTTTGAGAACTGCTGCATCGAAGGGGACGTAGACTTTATATTCGGTCCGGCCACCGCCGTCTTTAACGGCTGCACGATCGTTTGCAAGCGAACGGGCGGATATTTGACCGCCGCCAACACACCGGAAAACGAGCCGTACGGTTTTGTGTTTCTGGATTGCTTCGTAAGAGGCGGCAAGGACGTCGAACGCGTCTTTTTGGGCCGTCCATGGAGGGATTTCGCCGCCGTCGCGTTTATCCGGACCGACATGGATGCGTCGGTCATCCCCGAAGGCTGGCACAACTGGGGCAAGCCGGAAAGGGAAGCGACCTCGAGGTACGCCGAATTCGGCAGCCGGGGGGCAGGAGCTAATCCGGAAGCAAGAGCGTCTTGGGCTAAACGGCTGTCGGATGAAGAGGCGATGCGATACACCGTTAATGAAGTTCTTGGCGGCCAAGACGGATGGACTCCTTCCTTTGCCAGCATCATGAAGGCATAAGTTATTGTGCCCCAACGGAAAAAAGCAGCCATCGGATGAAGTGCCCCCTATTGTTAGACACAGCTAACAATGGAGGGGCACTTCAGGATAAGCTGCCTTTTTACCTTTGAAGTTGGTCGCGAAGCCATCTGAACGCCGGTCCGCCGTTTATTTCGTGGCCCCCGGCAAAAAAATCCGCCTGTACGCCGTTTGGAGCTCCCGCGGAAGCGTAGATCTCTTTTAGATAACGATAAGCCTTCACGGCCGGTTCGCGAGGGAATACCCGGTCGGCGTCTCCGGATTCCAAAAAAAGCCCTCTTGGCGCGATCAACCCCAGCAGTTCCGGCATTTCCGCAATCGTCAGCACTCCGGGGATATAGTTGTCCAAGCAATGGTTGCGGCTTAATATACTCTCTGCGAACAGGCTGGCGTATCCGCTCACGACCGAGCACCGGATTCTTTCGTCGAGAGCCGCCGTGAATCCCGCCACGAGTCCGCCTCCGGATATGCCCATCATGCCGATGCGGCCGGCATCGACGTCACTGCGGCTTACTAAATAATCAACGACCCTCGATGTTTCGGCAATGCGGAGTCCGGCCAGCGTCCTACCGGTCATAAGCAAATGTGCGGCAAGTCTGAAGCAGGAGCTTTTCCCGGGATCTTCTTTCCGATCCTCCTCCAGCCTCCGGTCGCCGAAGCCGATCAGCTCCGGAGCGGCGACGACGAATCCCTCCTTGACAAGCGATACCGCAAAATCGCGATGAAGCCCCGGATCGGCCGTACGCTCCGTTCCATCCGGCTCCAGCCCGACGATCTGACGGCTGCCGTAGCCATGGCCGTGAAGGGCAATAACCGCAGGACATGGCCGATCTTGCGAGCGTGCCGGAATAAGCACGTATAACCTCATCCTAAGGCCTTCCACCGTTTCGATTTCGATATGCTCGCGCACGTAACCGTCGTATTCGGCCCTCTCGATTAAAAGCGGCTCCGTTTCCCGCTTTTCCGCTCGAAATTCCCCGAGAAGACGCCGAAAATCCGCAGCAACTTTAAGGCGTCTCGCGTGTCCGTCTCTTACCGCCGCAGCCTCTCTTTCTCCAGCCGCCTGGCTGACCAGAAAGTCCAAATAATGTTCGAGTTTCATGAAGATGGCCTGCTCCTTTCCATAAAGAGGGGGTTTATTTGTCCCGAATGTTCTTCCCGATCGGACAGAACCGATGCCGGAACATCGGATAAGAGCGCATGGTTCTCCGCTTTTGCCGGATTGAACAAAACCCACATGAAATATAAAGATTTTGCCGCCTTTGCTCGGGTAACCGCCGCTTTGGGCTCCAGCTCCGTTCCGTTCCGCAGTTTTCCCCTTTGAATGTTTTTCTCGGAACGAATAAGCCCGAGCTCGTATGCGTCCTTCAGCTTCTCCGCCCATTGCGGATCCGCTTCGTCCGCATCCTTCAGATTCCCGAACGGAACGATCGGATCGTACGACAACCCTTGCGCTCCCGAATCCAGGTTCGGATCGTATTGGGAATTCCCAGGTATCCTGACCTTTCCATTGTAATCCGTCATATAGATAGGTTTCTCGCGGAACAAAGCATGATAGACGTCCGCCAGGATCGCCCCCATCACTTCGCGAGTCAAACCGCCGTCCGGGTATCCCTTCAAAAGACCGGAATTCAGCTTCGCCAGTTTACAAACGGCCGTTATGTAATCCTGAACCGACATCACCGCATCCGGATGAAAATTGCCTTCATGATCCTTGGCCATGCACCCAAGCTGCACCATCTTTTCGATCTGGTTCCGGTAATAAGCGCCTTGCCCGCTTGCCGCATCGTTAACCGTTTCGGGGAAAACCCGGGACCAGTCGCCGGATACGACGGCATCTTTCACGTCTTTCTTAAAATAAGAAGCGAGACCGTGGGCAATGCCATCCCCGTCTCTCCCCTTGGCTGCCAGTTCGGTCACCATGATTTTCACGAATTGCTTGGACAATGCTTCTTTAAAATGCGTGCCGTCTATTTTATTCGCCGGATGGCCGTTTGCATAAGTGCCGTCATTCGTTTTGCCGGGCGATTCTCCCGCTTCAATGGACATAAACATTGCCGTCGTTGCTTCAACGCCGATCCGGTTATAGTACCTTAAACTTTCCGAATTCAGATCGAGCACCGTAATACCTTGTTCAGCGCCAACTCTCTTTAACAGATCAGGGAACCTTCGCTCTCGAAAAGAGTTCTCGTAAACTTGTCCGTCCGCCGCTTCTCCGTTCACTCTGGACATCGGGGTCACAAATACGGGAATGAGGCCTCTGGCACGTATAGCGGGCAAATAAACTTCACGGATAAATGTTTCGTACGTTTCCTCCGTCGATCCCCTTCCGTAGCGCCTAAACTCGTCCGCACTTTCGTCATTATGGCCGAATTGGATAAACAGATAATCGCCTTCGCGGGCGGATATGAGAATATCGTTTAAGCGTCCTTCCCAGTAAGCATTTTTAAAAGACCTTCCTCCCATGGAATAATTCAGTACCTTGACCTTGTTTTCATCAAACATTTTGTAGAAAATCTGACCCCATCCGCTCATTGGCGCTTCGTCGAACGTGTACGACTTGACCGTCGAATCTCCCAACAGATAGATAGCGGGTCGTTCCCCTTCGCGGCGAAGATTCCGTGCAAGCGGTTCCAACGTAATCCGTTTAAGGCCGACAGGCACCCCTCGTTCCTTAGGTTCGACTTCGACATCGATATATTCCCGGCCGTTCGCGTAAGTGAACGACCATTCGCAGTCGTTCTTCAGCAAGGCGGTCGTCTTCACTGGAATAAGCCCCGCTGCATCCCAGAACCCGCCTTCGAGCAACCGGCTTGCCCGCATGGCTGAAACCGATACGGCCGTCTGGTCGGCCGGAGTCGCGGTTTGAACGTAAATACGATAAGCGCCGGGAGGGACCTGAATGCGAAACGCCATGCCGAAGTTGTTGTAATTCTCTTGTTCAAAGCCCTTCTCCTCGAAAAAATCCGGTTCGGTTATAAAGAAGCCGTTATCGTCCGATACGATCTGCGCGGTATGCACTTCTCTGCCGGGAAACGCGCAGGTCCGGTTTACAAAGCCATAACCTGCCGAATCGTTATATAACGGCGCACGCCGGTTCTCATCGAGCTCCACGCTCGTCTCACCCGGTTTTTGGTCCGCGGTAAAATTATACGAAACCATTCCGTTCTTTTCCATCCTCATCCCCAATTCGTCAGCGGCCTCCAGTCTAGGGCTAATTGTATAACCTAATATTAGTACATTATAATGGTGGTTTCTTCTTATGTTTTTGACTTCTTGGGATGAAAATTGAACATCTTTGCCCAAATGAAGTCAGTTGAGCTTGCTATGACGGAAGGAATCGAATAAAAAAGAACACCCTATTGGGTGTTCCCGGCCTGTTGAGATACTGCAAGTGTTAACTATTTAAGTTCACTGGCGCCCAGTCCAAGTCTTTTGAGAAGTTCCGTTAACTGAATTTTTTCCTCCATACTTAAGAAAGACAAATTTTTGGAAATAACTTCGACATGTTGAGGAAAAATTTCTGTAAATAATTGATGTCCTTTCTCGGTTAGAACCACAACTGAAGCTCTGCGATCGGTTGGACTCGGCTCCCTTTTTACATAATCATTTTTTTCAAGCTTATCCACCACATAAGTAATGCTTCCGCTGGGGATGGATAATTTCTCGCTAATTTTTTGAATCCCATGGGGCCCTTTATTATAAAGGAGCTCCAGAATCATAAAATTTTCAGGACTAATTCCGTGTCTTTGTATATCTTTTACGACATGGTCAAAAATCGTTCTGCTGGCCTTAAGCCAAACCCGAAACAGCCTTAGATCAACTTGACTTTCCTCATCGTTTTGATGCACTTGCTAAACCTCCTATACCTTCAGCCAGAAACCTCGATTATCTTTGTTTTCTGAATAAAGGATAGTCAACTTGGGACGGAATATCAATGATAAAGATTCTAAGTTCCTTTTCTGACGCATTAATCTTAACTTCTCCGCCCTCGTCGGTTTGGACGACAACAAAATCTTTATGTTCAAAACGAGTTGAACCAGTTGTGTCCGGCGATACTGTTCCGCCGCCTCTTATCGCTAAACCGGCTAATGTTCGGTTGGGCAGAAGCCTATAGGTATATTCTGTTCCATTTGGAATGGAGACGTCCCACATCGCCGCGTCAGTGACAATTTTCATTGGCGAATCGTTGCCTAGAACGGTTTTAATTTTCATGCCATCTTTAACGAAAACGGGAAAATCATCGGAATTATATTGCGCATAAGTAGGCGTACGCTTTACCGCCTGGCTTAAATGCGGTTCAAACCAGATTTGAAAAGCTTCGGTCGGTTCTTTTAAAGCTTCTCCATGATACACGCCGGAGCCTGTTTGCATAAGTTGGGCTCCCCCTTCGGATACAACGCTCTCCGTGCCAAGCGTGTCCCGATGATAACCTTTACCCTTGATCACATAAGTGATGATTTCAAATCCTTGATGAGGATGCAGATCAATCTCTGCGGGTTCCTGGGAGCTTGCCCAGGCCCAATAGAATAAAGGACCAAGCCTATTGATTAAGGATCCTTCTCTCGGAAAGCCAATCGGCTTTTGCTCTTTTATTTTTCCTCCGTCAAACTCACCAATCGCCTGATCCTGAGGTTTAATAATTTGAATGTCCATCTTGCACCCTCCTCAAGAGCAATGGATAAAACAAGAGTTAAAAGTTTATACCGAACACTGCCAATCCCAATACCAGCAAAATAATCGGCATCATCATTTGTTTGGCCGAATCTTTCATTTTGATGTGAGTAAGAATCGCTCCAATCATCGTTGCAGCGATGACCAGCCCGCCCCAAACGGCATAGGTCTGATTCCAGATGCCCGCAATCATTAAAGCTGCTGCAATAAACTCCACTATTCCCGTGAAGTATCGAAACGCTGCGGGATAGCCATAATGCTTGAAACCTTCGACCATTTGCTTCGATCCGAACTTCATGAACCCGAACATCAGAAAACCTAACCCCAAAATAGCTTGAAGAACGATGGATAAAATACTCATTTCACTTCTCCTCTTTTTCTTAGTTTGTGTATTCCCTATTATTATATATCCTATACTTAGGATATATGTCAATAGGATAATTTAATGGCCCGTGTCGCGGGCGTCCAGTGCCCATTTCGTATAAAACGGCATCTCATCAATTCTGAAAAATCCAATCCTTCCTTGCCAATATTGACTACTTTCTCTCTCTCATCTCTCTGTCGCGGAGTCTTTGAAGGAAAAAAGGCCTTTTTAACATTCAAATAACCGAAGGCGAGGAAACAACAATGGATCTTAAATGGATTAACAAAGCGGAGCTTTTCCCGAGTATAAACGTTGAGTTGATGAATGAGGTCGTGGAACTTTCCCGCGAGACAAAAGTCGTTTCGCTTAAGTTCGAATAGAGGTACAACCTCCAGTACATAGGGGAATTAGCTGAGCATAGAATTGGCTTCACGGCCTCCCACACAATAATTAATAATCATACCATTAGTTACCAAATCGGAACAGACGTGATTTACCATCTACATTAATAAGGTTTGTTTATTGGATATGTCTACAACTTATGAACTATAAATCCGATAATTAAACCATGTAAATATCATCGAGTGGCATGGGAGAGAGAAAATTAGATGTTTGAAGAAAACCCTGAAGAGTTTAAGGATGAGATCCGTCTGGACAGAGGATAACGAAACCATTTATTTGTTCCGTTTAGGTTTGTTCAGATTTGGCCCAATTTAGATGATAAAAGTAACGTTTGACTTCCCTACGAAATGCAAAAAAAGCCGCCCGAATCTCGGAACGGCTGATTATTATGCTGCGTTTAGATAGTTGGGCGGTTTCTACTAGACAAGAACAGATGAAGATCTTATTCGTTAGTCCATGAAGTGCCGTCAGTATAAATCACTCTTACAATTTTAAAGTTCCCAACCGATTTGGCAAGCGAAAAATCGCTAAGGTCCCAGTGAATATACATCGTTCCTCCCGACGTTAGATCCATATAATCGGTATTGCCATAAAAACGATTTCTGCCGGTGTAAGGATTGACTAAAGTCTTGCCATTCGCATCGTAGCAATTGAAAGCAACTTCAAAATAGGCAATATTTTTCTCGGAGAGGTTCATAAAGTATACTTTAACTTCTGGATAGTAACCATTATTCAGCACTTCTGATTTCTTGACTTTGAGTGGTACATAATTGTTTTCAACGAATAAGCGTTTTCTTTCGTCATCGAGTGCTTTTAAGTAAGAAGCTATAAAGGAATCTGATTGGTACATAGCATCGAAGTGATCAAAGTTCATGCTCATCGTTACTACTCCGTCGGTCTCTATGCTCTTCACCGCTCTGCCCCAAAAACCGTATTCAACATTATTCTCATAGAAAACCTCGGCAATATTAACGGTGCTATGTGCAAAAGCCTGCTTTTGTCCCGCTTCCAACGTCAAAGACAACTCATACGGGACAATTTCCGTTTCCATTACTCTATACTCGACATAGTTCACTTTCATCGCTTTATCACTTAAATAGCTGCATAATCTCAATCTTATTACAAAGCCGAGCTTTCAGGAAAACTCGATAGCTCTGCGTGATATTCTATTTCCTCGTACGCTCGAACCATTGTCGGTTCAGGTGCAACACTAACTTCGTAATTCCTTCTTTTGCAAGTACAATTTCCGACATTTCTCACAAAAAAAGGAGCGCGGACACGCTCCTTAGTTACACCTGCTATAGCCGCAATTTGTACATTGCTTGCAGCCCTCGATATTGATCAATGACGCGGCTCCGCAGGACGGGCATAGGTCAAGCGAAGCTCTGCCGCCGCTTGCATGCCCTTGCGACACCCCAGCCGGTGCTGCCGGCGTCCCGTTCCCATCTCCTCCGACAGCTGCCGAAGCATACGCGGCGGAATCTCCGCTGCCCGCTTCCGTATGCATCTCCAGCGCCTTGGCGACCGCGTCGGCGATCGACTCGACCCGATTGGCGCCAAAGCCGATCGCGCCGGTGCCGCCGATCCCTTTCAAATGCTTAATAAGCAGCTTTACCTTATTGCCGTGGTTGCCGTAGCGGAGGAACAGCGAACATACGCGTCCAAGCGCCTCCGCCATCGCGAACACGTCCGAGCCCGCTTTGCCTACGTTCAGGAAAATTTCGCCCGGCGTTCCGTCGATATCGTTGATCGTAATATACGCCATCCCAAACGGTGTGTTCAGCTTATAAGTCGCGCCTCGCAGCACTTGCGGGCGGCGCTTGTATTCATTGTCGATCACCTTGCCGGACTGCGAGCCGTCATGGCTTTCTCCGGCAGCTCCGCCGGGCCCTCCCGGCCCGGCCAATGCCTCGCCCGCTGCGGCTTCGATCGCAACGGACGACTTCTCGGCCGGCAGCGACGCCTTTTCCTCTTCCGTACTGTCTTCCTTCTTCGCCGTTAACACCTGCACATCCCGACTGCCGTCTCGGTAAATCGTGACGCCTTTGCATCCAAGCTCGTAAGCCAGCTCGTACAGCTCTTTCGTCTCCTCGACGGTAAATTCGTGCGGCGCGTTCGCCGTCTTCGAGATCGAGCTGTCAACCCAACGCTGGATCGCCGCCTGCACGCGGATGTGATCCTGTGCCGACAAATCCATAGCGGTGACGAAGTATTCCGGAAGCTCTTCGCCCGGGTGCTCGGCCAGCCACTCGGCCGCGATCGGCACCAGCTGCTTGTCGAAGCCAAGCCGGCTTTGCCTGTAATATTCGAAGGCGAAGTATGGCTCGATGCCCGTCGACGTGCCGACCATCGTTCCGGTGCTTCCCGTCGGCGCTTGCGTCAATACCGTCACGTTCCGCATGCCGTTTGCCTCTATCGCCTCGCCGACCTCGGGGAACCGTTCAAGCATGTTCCGCATGAAGCCGCTCTGCACGAACAGCTTCTTGTCGAACGCTTCGAACGAGCCTTTCTCCGCCGCGATTTCCGCGGAAGCCAGATAGGCCTCCCGGGCGATAAAGCCGTACAGCTTATCCAGAAACTGCAGCGACTCCGCGCTGCCGTACCGAATGCCGAGCTTGATCATCAGCTCGGCGAGTCCCATGGAGCCAAGCCCGATCCGGCGCTCCCGCTTCTGGTTCCGCTCGTTTTCCTCGAAATGGTAAGGCGTCGCATCAATGACGTTGTCGAGGAAGCGAACGCCCCACCTCGTTACCTTCGCCAGCTCCTCCCAATTGACGTCATCAGCTTTTTCGTCGTAAAACTTGGACAAGTTGATCGCCGATAAATTGCAAACGCCCCAGGCAGGCAAGCCTTGTTCGCCGCAGTTGTGGGCCACAAAACCCGACGCGATGAGCGAATGGGTTACCGGCTCCGAAATATCGTAAACCATAACGGTCTCGTTTGGTACAACGGATTCGACCTGGCTAACGAATTTTTCTTGTTTCCTCGATGGCCTTGCAATCCGCTTTAACGCTTCCTGTTTTCTGCTTACAAGCTTAAATCCTATTTGCTCCTTGAAAACGACAAGATTGTTACCGCTAATAATAAGCTCGTATAACGGCTGGCTGTTATGAGTCTTTTTCTGTCCATCCGACTTGCGAACATATTCGAATAAGCGCTGATTCGTTTTCTTACGGGCATAAATCCGGCCATGAACGCCGTAGTTCAACAGCAGCAATTGAACATCCTGCAGTAAACCTTTTGAAACGGACGTTAACCGAACGGTTCGATGCATCTCATCCCCTTCATATACCGTCCCGTCTGAGCTGAACAAAGCTTGCAGAAATGCGGTAACCGTCCTCTCGGTGGAAGTAAATATTGTTGAAGGAACCCTTTTTTCAGCCGCCTTAACTGGTTTAACGCCTATCTCAAGCAACTTGGCAAGGAAAGATTTCTTCCACCACAATACCTGCTTCGTCCCATTTTCCCGCTCGTACACTTTTGCTTTTGTTCCGGTTATCGCCTCGGCGGCATCCAAGATATGCCGGAGCGCATCCTGATCATCTTTACCGAAGACCATTCCGATGTCGCCCCGTTTCGAAATCCATCCGTCGCCGGTTAACCAACCCAGAAACAAGCCCCATTGCTCGCCAAGCTCATCCTCCATTGCAAAAACGCCTTTGCCGGACTGAATATAGACCATATCTTCCTTCTGAAGTTTTCCGGCTTCTTTCCAACCCGAGTCCGTGTATAATCGATGATCCGCAGTTACTTTTATTTCCATGCCGTTTTTCAAAACAACCGCAACCGTAGTTTTTTTCCCCGTCGCAAAAACGGTCGCCGAGCGGTATTGAACGCCGGGAATTTCATACGAACGTCCGCCTACGATTCTCGCCGCCTCCACCAACCGATTGTCCGTAGCCGTAAGAAAACGTGCCTCTCCGACTTTGCCAGCCAAGTCTTCAATACGGATCAAGCCATATTCTGTCGAAATGCGAGTATCCGGGTGGAAGCAAGGATTGGTCGAAATAATCGGATTAAAATACCAGCTGTTCGACATCTCGTTGTACCGTTCCATGAATACGACGCCGGGCTCCGCCGATTTCCAGGCCGATTCGATTATCGTATGCCAGATGTCGCGGGCTTTCATCGTTTGATGGGTGACGACCCGTTTGCCGCGGTTTCTCCAATCCGCCAGATCGCCCCGCCACAGCTCGTCGTATTCCGGATCTTTCGTGTCCGGGAATACGAGCTCCCAGTCCAGATCCTCCTTCACCGCCTTCATGAAGCCGTTGCTGACGCAAACGGACAGGTTGGCGTTCGTCACCTCGCCCATTTGCTGCTTCACCGTAACGAACTCGAGCAAATCCGGGTGCCAGTCGTTCAGCATAAGCATCAAAGCGCCGCGCCGGCTTCCGCCCTGCTCGATAAGCCCTGTCGCGTAGCTGAACAAGCCCCCCCACGAGACGGCGCCGCTCGATTTGCCGTTGACGCCGGCCACGATCGTATGGCGAGGGCGAAGCGTGGACAGATTGATGCCGACGCCGCCGCCGCGGGACATAATTTCCGTCATTTCGCTAAGCGTCCGCATAATGCCGCCCCTGCTGTCCTCCGGCGACGGAATGACGTAGCAGTTAAAAAGCGTCAGCTCGTCGCCCGCTCCGGCTCCCGCCGCAATGCGTCCGCCAGGGACCAGCTTCCAGTCGTCCAGCGCGTATCGGAACCGCTCCTTCCATAGCCGGACCTTGTCCGGCTCGCGTTCGACGGCGGCCATAACGCCGGCGAGACGGTCCCACATTTGCTCCGGCTCCGTCTCCGCGGTGAGCTGAATCCGGCTCGCCGACGACTCGACGTCGACGATTTCCCCGCTTCGAAGACGGACGCGGACGCGTTCGCCTTCCCTCGCAATCACTTCGCCGACTTCCTTCGACGGGAACTTCGTGTCCTCTTTCGTCGTGACCAATACGACGTCGCCCGGCATTGCCCCGCCGCCGTTCGCCGCTTTAAGCGCGTACCGGTCCAAAAAAATTTTTTCGCTTAACCCTTCAAGCCGTTTCGTTCCCTTCCGTCCTTCCATTCGCTTCAACCTCCGTTCCCATAAGCGTATACGGCTTCGCCGTCCTCTAGCGGCAGAGCTTACGTTTCGCGGTGAAATACTCAATTCCCTGCAAGCTATAACTATATATCGTGTCCGTGTATTCTATTATACACTATATATTGATAAGAAAAACAATTTATCGAAGCATTTTCGGTCGCGCGACCGCTAATCAAGTGTGTTTGATTGCCAGAAAATTTCGTTCTTCCGGCAGCTTCGGATAAAAGGTGTTGCGATTCATTTTGCGGATTCTTTTGCGCATTTCTCCCGTCCGTCGTTCTCCGTTTCGAAGTTCGTCCGGTTACGTTTAATATGGCTCATTGTTAGTAAGAATGGATGAAAAGGCACATATTATGAACCTACGAACCGCGCGAAAGGAGAGCATCAACGATGACATTATCTTCAGCGCCTCCCCCGGCTCCGCAGAACGCGAAACGCAAGCTGCACCCGGAGGTCGACCTGCAGTTCGACCGCAGCTGGTTCGAGGAGCTGCAAAGCCGGCTCGCGAAGAACGGTCCCTGGGACGACTGGAATCTCTATCAGCTGTGCATGGAAGCCGAGCAGGCGAAACGGATCGAAAGCTTCGACCAGCTCCAATGCCTGCGAACCCTTCCTTCGCTGGAGCCGATGCCCCATCAGATCAGCACCGCGCGCAAAGTCGTGCACGAAATGGGCGGGCGCGCGATACTGGCCGACGAAGTCGGCCTCGGCAAGACGATCGAAGCCGGTCTCGTGCTGAAAGAATATATGGTGAGAGGGCTCGTCAAGCGTGCCCTCGTTCTTGTACCCGCTTCATTGGTGCTGCAATGGGTGCGCGAGCTGAACCAAAAGCTCGGCATACCCGCCATCGCCCAGAAGCGGGAACATACGTGGCAGAACGATATCGTCGTCGCCTCCATCGACACGGCCAAGCGGGACCCTCACCGGGACATCGTCCTTGGCCAAGACTACGACATGATCATTATCGACGAGGCGCACAAGCTGAAAAACAAAAAAACGACCAATTACCAGTTCGCCTGCCAGCTTCGCAAAAAATATTGCCTGCTGCTGACCGCCACGCCGATGCAAAACGATCTGGACGAGCTGTTCAATCTGATCACGCTGCTCAAGCCGGGACAGCTTGGCGGACAAAGCGAATTTGCCGCCAACTTCGTCGTCGACAAGCGGCTGTCCAAAAACGAGGATCAGCTTCAGGAAGCCCTTTCGGGCGTCATGATCCGCAACCGGCGCGGCGACGGCGACATCCATTTCACGAAGCGCTACGTCAAAAACGTGCCGCTGACGCTTTCGGCGGAGGAGCAGGCGTTGTACGACGCCGTCACCGGCTTTGTCAAAGAGCGGTTCGACGAAAGCGGCGGCGATCTGAGCAGCATGCTGTCTCTCGTTACGCTTCAGCGCGAGGTGTGCAGCAGCCGGGACGCCGTCTTCGTCACCCTTGTCAACTTGTTCAAGAAGACGGCGGAAGATTCCCCGGTCCGCCCGCGCATATGGGAGCTCGTCGAATTTATCCGTCAGATCAAGGCGAATACGAAGGCGGAGAAAGCGATGGAGCTCGTTCAAGAGATGAACGAGAAAGTCATCATTTTCACCGAGTACCGGGCGACCCAGGAATATTTGCTGCAGTTTTTCCGGGATAACGGCATGACGGCCGTTCCGTACCGGGGCGGCATGAACCGCGGCAAAAAAGATTGGATGATGGACCTGTTCCGCGGGCGGGCCCAAGTGCTGATCGCGACAGAAGCCGGCGGCGAAGGGATCAACCTGCAATTCTGCCACCATATGATCAACTTCGACCTGCCGTGGAACCCGATGCGGGTCGAGCAGCGAATCGGCCGCGTCCATCGGCTCGGCCAGACGGAGGATGTGAAAATTTACAACCTGTGCACGCTCGGCACGATCGAAGAGCATATCGTCCATTTGCTTCACGAGAAGATCAACTTGTTCGAAACGGTTATCGGCGAGCTGGACCATATTCTCGAAAGACTGGAGAAGAAAGGCGAAGAAACGCTGGAGCAGCGGCTGGCCAGGGCGATGCTGGAATCGGGCAGCCCTATCGAGCTGCGGGAGCGCATCAGCCAGCTAGGCTCGGACATTAGCCAGCTGCGCGGCAGTGAAGCGAATCCGGCGGCCAGCAACGCCGGCTTTAACTCGTCAACCTTCCGGGCGTTTGACGGGCTCGGACAGACGGTGGAGGTGCAGCCGTGAACGAGAAGCAGGTGCACAAGTTCGTGCAGCGATACCTGGAGGCGACCGAATGCCAAATCGTCGAAAAATCGCCTTCCCATTTTGTCGCCAAGCTGTCGCCGCAAGCGGACCGGGAGCTGACGAACCGGCCGTATTATTGGAGCTTTGTCGACCGGACCGGCACCCCGCCCGAAACGATGACCTTTCTGTTCGTAACCGACAAAAACAAATATGATGCCGCTCAAACGAAAGAGGCCCGGGAAGCGCAGCGGCCGGCAGCCGATCCCGATACCGCCGCTGCGGATTCGGCCCTGGCGCGTTCGCTTGGCTTTCTGAATCCGTCTGCAGCATCCGGCATGCGCATGCCGCGAGAGGATTTGTACTTCGGCTCGCGCAAGCTGGAACAGATGTTCGGCGCGGCCCGCTCGCAAGGAAGCTACGTGTACATGTTCCAGGAGCCGGACAAGCGCCGTCTGAATCCGTTCCAATCCACGCCTTATACGGCGTGGCTCGGGGTCAACATGCGGGTTCAGTTTGCCTGCGACCGGAAGCGGGAAGAAATTCATTCCTTCGGCGTTTCGCTGGCGACTGGACGCATCGTCGAGCAGTTCCACGACCGGTTGCTCGGGCTGAAGCTGACGCCTCGATTGCCTGCCAACGTATATATTACGAAAAACGGCCTCTCCTACGGCAAAGCGTTGTCGATCGTCGAACAATCGCTGGAGCGCAAGCTGAAGGATTACGACTATAGCTGGGCGGAAAGCGCCGTCGCCCGGCTGGAGGAGGAGCTGCGGCAGCTGCGATCCTATTACGAGCCGCTGCTGAAGCATGCCGAAGCGGACCGAAAGAATGCGATTCAAGAGCAATTCGCCCAGCGCGAGTCCGAAATCCGGTGGCAATACGAGCCGCGCGTGACCGCATCCGCCATTAATTGCGGCATCTTCCATCTGGAAGGGATCGAATAAGCCGCAATAAGACGTATACAGACTTTATTCGCACCGATCCAACAAAAATAGTACAACCCTCTCCGGCTTTCCGTTGACAGCTTGCAACAGCTTTTTTCGCGGGCTGCCGCTACAATGAAAGCCATGAGAGGGTTTACATAGACAAGCCTTGCCCAGGAGGTGGGATCCCCATGGTGATTTCAAAAAGGATTCGTATATTGACGTCGGCCGTTCTGGCGGCCGCGATGCTGCTTGCTTATACGCTGGAAACGAAGCCGGTCGTTCATGCCGAAGGAGAAGGAGCTTCTGCGATGCTTGACCAAGCCGAAGCATGGGCGGAGTCCATCTCGAAGCAGCCGGGCTTCGAAAGCTGGAAGAATGCGTCGCTGGAAGCAAGCGCGCTTGGTCCGGGGACGCACGGCTGGCTTGTGCTCGTTAAAGGCGGGGACGGAACGGTTCTAGGGTATTTGGTCGTCCATGCGCTCGAGGCCGCAGAAGAAGGGGACGAACGCCGGGTTTACCGGCTTGGCGAGTATGGCCTCGGCAGGCCGCCGTTTGATTCATCCGCACGGGATTTGGCTCTGCGGCGCTTGGAGCTGGAGTCTTTGTTCAAAGCGGGGAAACTGAAGCAGCGGGAAATGTACGTTCATCCCTTGTTGGCCGCTTGGTCGTTTAACGGTAAATTTGCGGATGCAAGCAGCGGCGAATCGCTTCCCGTCGACGAAGCCGTCTGGACGAAAGCTACCGCCGAAGCCTCCTTATGGAAATCGATTTTGGACGAAATGCCGTCCCTCGTTGCCGCAGACATTAAGCGGGCAACAAGCAATCCTTCGTTTTATCCTTATAATACGCTGCCTTGGTTAACCGGTCAGCCGTTATCCTTCCCCGACGGCTCGGGCGCGGCTTCGATCGAAGCGCGGCTGGACGACGGAGAACCGCTCCGTTATACGGCGGAACGGTTCGACCGCGCCTTGAGGCAGGTCTGGTCCGTTACGGGGTACCACCGTTGGAACGGCGACCTCGTCTTCATCGCGCTGGAAGCCGACGAAACGGAAGGCAGCCGCAGATATGTCCCTCTGCAGCTGCTTCACAAGCTTGGTTCATTTTATCGTTAAGAACGTTAAGGCTATTGCTCCGTCTCCCCGCTATACCGCTGACGGCCGGCAATCTTGCGCCACCACAGGACGATGCCGTAGCCGCCCCAGCCGAACCAGCGCGACATCCAATGCTCGCGCTGGTTTTTTTCCCGTTCTTTATGCTGCTTGCGTTCGTCGCGCGGCGTATCGATATAGGTGACAAAACGCTGCGTCAAATATTTAATATATTCGTTTTCTCCCGCCATCGAAAGAACTCCCCTTTCTTTCCTGAATCGCGGATTGCAATCCGTTTGGTTTAATTCAAGTTTTCCCGCATCCGGCCGGCCGTAAACATGTATGAGTTTGGCTGTTATAAGCCACTCTACAACCGTTGAGTCTAATAGCGGAGGGTAGTGCGATGAAACGGTATCGGAAGTTAGGGAGTTATGCGCTTGCAGGTTTTATCGCGTTCTGCGCGGCCGGCTGGATCAATCCTTCTCCTGTCTTAGCCACGCCGGAAGCCGACGGTTCCGCGCGCGTCCAGACGATGGATCGAATCCATCTGCCCCATGCGGGCATTCTGATCGACGCAGGTCACGGCGGCATCGACGGAGGAACCTTCAGCGGCGAGATTGTGGAGAAAGACATCAACCTTGCCGTTGCCAAAAAGCTTTATTTATTACTTCGCAGCCAAGGCATTCCGGCCATCTTGAACCGGACGGGCGACTACGCGCTCAGCGACGATAACCGCTGGCATATTAGCGGTTCCAGGCATCGGCGCGACCTGTCCCAGCGGCGTCAGCTGACGGAGGAGGTTCGGACGGATTTGCTCGTCAGTCTTCATGTCAACTGGACGAAAGACCGGAGCGAGCACGGTCCGCTCGTGCTTCATCAGGAGAAAGGAGAAAGCGCGCTGCTGGCGTTCTGCATCCAGGACGCATTAAACCGGCTGCAGCAGACCGCTTATTTCCCCAAAGAAGGAAAACCGTTTTACCTGCTGCGCAGAGTCCATCAGCCGGCGGTTATCGTCGAGATGGGATTTTTGAGCAACGAGCGGGACAAAGCGATGCTGACCGACCCGCTTATGCAGAACCGCATCGCCGCTGCGATCGCTTCAGGCATCCGGCAGTATAAGTGGATCACTCGGTAAAGGCGAAACCATCGTCTTCAGCTTGACGAATTCGATCGAGCTTTGCATTGCGGGTATCGACCGTTGAAGAACGCCGGCCGTCTTTTTGCCCGGTACGCCCACATGGCCGATCATGACGCAAGCGTCGTGCGTTTCCAAAAATTTTCGGACCAATGCGAGCTGTCCGGCAATATGTTTTTCGGAATAAACATCGTCCAAAAAAATTTCGTTCGACACAAGCGGTACCCCAAGCTCCGCGGCAACTTTCGGAATAACGCTCTTCCACGTCGTTCGGCTGTCCAGGAAAAACAGCCCTCGTTCCTTGCAAACGGTGAGCACGACGCGCATGACGCGCTCGTCGGCGGTCGCTTTGGATCCCATATGATTGTTCATTCCGATCGCATGCGGAACGTTGTCGATCGCGGCCTCGACCCGCTTGCGGATTTCGTCGTCGGACATGCCGGTCATGATCGCCCCCGGCCCCAGCCACGATTTCAAACCGCTTTTGGGCTCCATCGGCATATGTACGATTACGTCGTGGCCAAGCTTGTGCGCAAGCTCCGCGTCCTCTTTCGTCGTTGGCATAAAGGGCATGACGGCGGCCGTAATTTTAACCGGAAGCTTCAACATATCCTCCGTGCCGTCCATCCGGTTGCCGAAGTCGTCGATGACGATGGCGACATGCCGCTTCGCCGATACGGCCGGCTCTTCCCGGCCGGCTGCAGCCGCCCCGCCGCCGAAGCACAGCGCCGCGATGAATCCGACAGCGATAGCCCGGCGGCTGCAGCCGCCAATCCATTCTATGATTCGCTCCATCAAACTTAAAGCACCTCTTTCGGCTGTGTAGCTTTTTCCATCGTCTTCATTGTTTGTGATCGGGAGGAAAAGTATTCCTTTCTTAGCTACTGAAAAAACCAACCGTGCGTTTCCGCAGGTTGGTTTCTCGAATTGGCGGTTCAGATTAGGCTATAGCTTTGCCTTTAAATCCGCCGCAATATGTTCCAAAGTCATGTCCGCAAGCCGCTGCTCCATGGCCGATTGCGCTTGGTCGAAAGCCGCCTCGAGCGAGGACTGAATGTTTCGGCCGACCGGACAAGCCGGGCTCGGCTTCTCGTGAACGGCAAACAGCTTGTCGGCAGCGATCGCTTTATACACGTCGAGCAGCGTAATTTCATCCGCGGGGCGCGCGAGCTCCGCTCCGGGAACGCCCGGGCTTGTACGGATAATGCCGGCCTTGTTCAAGGAGCCCATGATGCGCCGAATGACCACCGCGTTCGTATTGACGCTTCCGGCAATAAACTCCGAGGTTACCGGCCGGTCTTTAAATAGTTCGATAAGAGACAAAATGTGAATGGCCACGGCGAAACGGTTGTTCGTCATGATGAACACCCTCCTTTGGACCATGACGGAATGATGCTCCCATTATAGGGAGTCGATTATACCGCTGTCAACGAAGCGTATATGCGCTGGGAAGCGAAGGCTTGACTGGATGCCCAAGCCAGTGATATATTAATGAATGTTGAAGTTAATAACATGCGGTCGTGGCGGAATTGGCAGACGCGCTAGATTCAGGTTCTAGTGGTAGCAATACCGTGGAGGTTCGAGTCCTCTCGACCGCACCATATTTCATATGTTGAAGCACCGGCGCGAGAGCCGGTGCTTTTCTTTTTTCGTTGCTTCATTATATTTTTCTCATCATTCGGCTCTCACGAACGTATAGCTTCGGCTAAGCTTGACGACCCGCTTGCTTGGTTTGCGCACAAGTACGGACTCGTCGTCCCAGGCGACGATGATGCCGTACACGTCGTTCGCTTCGATGCCGTCACGGATAATCCGGACCCGCTCTCCGCTTTGGCGGAATTGGTCCAACTCTTCCTCGGATATCATGCGTTGCCCTCCTCTGTCGAAAATAAAAACCCCCCTCCCGGCCCGTTCAGGCGCGAGAGAGGGCCATTATGCTAAAGTCCGGCTTAACCGACATGCTCTTTCGTATCGTTCGTTTCGGTCTCGTACCATTCGTCCAATACGCGCGAAGACATAACCCGTTTCTCGATATACTCCGCTTGACGGGCCGTAAACACGGAACGCCACTCCATCTCCAGCTCGTCGCAAAGCTTGACGATGGTAAGCAGCTCGGACCATGCGACATAACGTTTGTACCAGAAAAATTGCGGATGCTCGATCATATAAGGATACAAATCGTCGAACTCCGTATGCTTGCAATCGAGCGCCCGCTCGAAATGGATCTTGGCATCTGACAATTTGTCTTTCATAAATTCAGCAGACATGTTCCCCATATCTTTTCTGCCTCCCCTCGTCACTGCCTTTATTATAAGCCATAAAGGCGGATGGGAAAAGGGCGTTTCTATTGGTACTTGTTACTCGAACGTAATTTGCCCGTTATGAAGCGACGAAATCCGAACGAGCGGCTCGAGCCGGACGCCTTGCTCGCGGAGCAATTTCCCGCCGTTTTGGAACGTTTTTTCCACGATAACGCCAAGCCCGACAAGCTTCGCACCCGAACGCTCGATAATTTTGACCAAGCCGCGCGCCGCATCGCCGTTGGCGATAATATCGTCGATAAACAGCACGCTGTCGTCCGGCGACAAATATTGCTTGGAAACGAGCAGGTCGGTGACGATCCCCTTCGTAAACGACGGAACCCGTTCGCAATAAGCGTCCGGATCGGCGATGAGCGTTTTTTTGCGGCGGGCGAACACCATCGGGACGTCCAGCTCGTAGGCGGTCGCGAACGCCGCCGGTATGCCCGAGGATTCGATCGTAATCACCTTCGTAATGCGTTCGCCGGCAAAGATGCGGGCGAATTCCTTGCCGATCTCCATCATCAATTTAGGCTCGACCCGGTGGTTGATTATGCCGTCCAGCAGCAGTACGTCGTTCGACAACACGTTGCCGTGTTCCAAGATTTTATTTTTCAGCTTGTCCATCGCTATTCAATTCCCTTCGACTACAATTTCCTTTTCGATAACTTACCATACGAACGGCGGGATGCGCAACCGAAACTATTGCGCTCCGCAAGCGCTCTTCGCCGCCTGAGGCCGGCCCGGCCAGCCAACCTTGTCATGCCCGTCCGCCCGGCGACATATAACTGTAAACAAGCAGGAACGATTTCTTATGTCCTTGTCAAAGGACGAGCATATTTATAAATTTTTATGCTCGAAGACAATCCCGGGGAGGCCCTTCCATGATGAAACGAACGGTTAACGTGCTGCAAATCGCGGCCACCTATATGGGAACGATCGTCGGCGCCGGATTTGCGACCGGGCAGGAAATACTGCAGTTTTTCACCCGCTTCGGCTATTGGGGAACCGCCATGATCGCGGCCGCGACCGTGTTGTTCGTCTGGCTCGGCGTAAAGATGATGCTGCTCGCAAGCGAAATTAACGCCAAGTCCTACGAGGATTTGAACAAGGTGCTGTTCGGGGAGCGTTACGGCCGCTGGGTCAGCCATTTCATGCTCGTAGTGCTGCTGGGGGTTACCGCCGTCATGCTGGCCGGCGCGGGAACGATCTTCTATGAAAACTGGAATATCTCTTATCAAGCCGGGCTGCTGATCACGATGTTCGGCTCCTTCCTGCTTCTCCGCAAAGGGATGAAGGCGATTTTGGCGGTGAACGCCGTCATTGTCCCTCTAATGGTGCTGTTTTCCGTCCTGGTCATGTCCCAGACGTTTCAACTGCCCGAAGCGGACCGTTTCCTCACGCTGCCGACCGACCGTCCGCTCTGGTCCGCGCTGGCCGCCCCGCTTCTGTATACGGCTTTCAATCTGTCCATGTCCCAAGCCGTCCTCGTGCCGCTCGGAGCGGAAATTAAGGACCGCAAATCCATCGTTCTCGGCGCTTGGGTCGGCGGAATCGGCATCGGCTTGCTGCTGCTGGCGGGACATATCGCGCTGTCGGCCCATATGCCGGGCGTGACGCAATACGCGATCCCGATGGGCGGCATCGCAAGACAGCTCGGCAGCGGCGTCCAGCTGGTCTATACGTTCCTTATTTTCGCGGAAATTTTCACGACGCTTATTGCCGACATCTACGGCTTGACGCTTCAGCTGCAGCAAAGAACGAACGGCCCGCGGACGCTTATCATTCTCCTTATTCTTGCGTTCTGCTACTTCACAAGCCAGATCGGCTTCGGCCCATTGCTGTCGACCCTATATCCGCTGTTCGGCTTCGTCAGCATCGGATGGCTGTATTTGATCGCCCGGCAGAAAAAACTGCAAATCCCGTAGCGCTTCCCTTAGCCCGGCAGCACAGAAGCGATAACCGCACGGCGCGGCGCGGTATCGCCGGCAAAGTCAAAAGGCAACCTAAAGGCCGCTAGACGGCTTAAGGTTGCCTTTTGACTGCAATAAAATAGATATGATTCCGTCGTCATCGAAAGAAATTCGATCCAAGCGATTCTCATTCGAGCGGGTTCCGTCATGTCAGGGCCTGCCGCCCCTTTATCGCTCCGCTTCGGACACCGCCTCTTCCTCGGACGGCGCTTGGAGCGACAAGTACACCCTCTTCAGCTGCGAGATGACGCGCTGGAGCGAGTAGTCCTTCTTCGCCTTGTCCCAGCCGGCCCGCGCCAGATTGTACCGGTAGGACGGATCGGCGACCATCTTCTCCATCGCGTCGGCCAAGGCGACCGGATCCTCCGGCGGGACGAGCAATCCGTTCACTCCGTCTTCGATCTGCTCCGCGATCCCCCCGACGTTCGTTCCGATCAAAGCGAGCCAGCACAATGCCGCTTCCGCGAAGACGGAGCCGAACGCCTCCGCTCTTGACGGCAAGACGAAGATGTCGAAGAACGGCATGAATTCTTCGGGATGAAGCATATACCCGTAAAAAATGATGTCGTCGTACAAATCGAGCTCGATCGCCATTTGCTCCAGGTCGCGGCGGATCGGTCCGTCGCCGATAATATGGAGCACGAACGGATATCCCCGTTTCTTCAGCTCCGCGCTTGCCTTCAGCAAAATATCGATGCCCTTCGCGGGAACGAGGCGGCATACCGTAATGAACTGGGGCACCGCGTTTTCGTGCGGGCTCGGCTTAAACCGCTTCTCGTCGAAGCCGTTCGGAATCACTTTAATCTTCTCCGGCTCGCGCACATACGGGGCGATATAATTGCGGAACGACCCGGACACCGTCAGCAGCCGGTCGACCTTCGCTTCCAGCTCCCCGTAAAGCGAGGTAAGAAACCGGTGCTCGGGGCCGCCCGGCTGGATTTTGCCGTTCAGCATCAGCTCGGTCTCGTAGCTGGAGTGTATCGTCATGACGAGCGGCGTATCCGGATAAAGCTGCTTCATCACAAGCGCCGCGATCGGATGATGCGCATGGATAATATCGTATTGTTTCTTAATCCGGAGCTTCGTCCACCAGACGTAATCTTTGTAAGTCTGCAAATATTTATCGATTATCGGGCTGCTGCCGATAAAAGGGGTATGGTCGAACGTTTCGAACGCGACCTCTTCTTGTCCCTTTCCCCGTACGCGCTTCGGCAAGGAGAACAACTCCATATTCCAGCCCAGCTTGTTGAAGCGGTCTTGAATATACGGGACCATGGAGGACACGCCGCCCGGCTGCTCCGGGGGAAAAAACAACGCTTGCAATATATTCATTCGTCCTGACCTCCTTGATTCGGGCTTTAGACCCGCGGCTTGGCTCGGTTATCGATTGGCAGCCGCAGCCAAAACATGATATAGTAGAACATACGTTTCCGTTATTTTATTATTGTAAACGATGGTGGTTGCTAATGACAATTATAACATGGCTGGCCGGTCCAAATGGCCAAATTTTTTGCTCGGCCGCCGTTATGACCATATTGGTGCTTATGCTGTTTATGGCCGTCCGGTTATACGCCAGCTACAAGAACAAAAAAATATACCGGCTGCTTATCTTGTCCATCCCGCTTTTTCTGCTTCAGCACGCGGCGCTGGTATACGCCCCTTACGCAGGCGGACAAGTACGGCCCTGGATGAACCAGGCGGCAACGCTGCTTCAGATCGTATCGTTCATCATCATCAATTTCGTTTTCCTGAAGCTGTACGCCCAGCGCTCCGTCCGCCCCAGAGGGCTGCCCTTCGTCTTTATGACCGTAACCGCGTTTGTCATCGCGGCCGTTCAAGTCGTCTTCGTCGTAAGCAACGGGCTGACGGAGAAAGCGGCGGACGATCTTCATTTTCTGGCGCTGGACTTTTACGGGCTGATCGCCACGTTCATGATCCTGCTGGATACGAGAGGGGCGGAGCTCAATATTAAATATTCCGCGTCGCTCATCGTTTATTTCGTCTTCGGGCTTGCGAGGCTGGCTGCCGAATACGTGTTCCGCGACACGGTGGAGTGGCTTCTCGTTCTGACGAACCTTCTGCCGGTCGTTTACTTCGGGCTGCTGTTCCTGCTTTTGTTCGAATGGGTCATCGAGCGTCTGCTCGTCACCTATCAATCTTCGATAACGGACGGTCTGACCGGATTGTACAACCGCCGCTACTTCCAGCTCAAGGCCGAGCAGCTGCTGCGCAAGCCGAAAGGGATGGCGATCATCTTCTGCGATATCGACAATTTCAAGAAGCTTAACGATACGCAAGGCCATCATAAAGCGGACGGCGTTTTGAAACAGGTGGCGGAAATTATTAAAGAAGAAGCAAGCGGCATCGGCTCGGCGGGACGCTACGGCGGAGAAGAGCTGCTTGCTTGCATTTCGCTCGATAAGGTCAAGGCGCAGGAGGTGGCCGAAACGATCCGCAAACGGGTCGAATCGGAGACGATCGTAACCGTAAGCGTAGGCGTCGGAACTTCGAAGGACGGCGCCAGCGTGCAGGATATCGTCAAGCTTGCGGACCAGGCGATGTACCACTCCAAGACGACCGGCAAAAACAAAGTGACGTTATACGGCAAAATGCCGAAGCAGCGCTCCGCCTCCGTTCCGGTATAACGCGGCTGCCGGAGGCTTCCGCTCCATCTTCCGCTTCCGACGATTACGGGCACCTGCGCCGCGCGCAAGGTGCCCGTCTATCCTTTACCGCTCTCAAAAACCGCCGTCATAAAACAGAACGTCCAGCACCGCTCCTATGCTCCTGCTCTCCCCCAGCACTTCGGCGTCGTAAATTTCGACGAAGCCGCAGCTAAGGCATGAGACGAACAAGTAATGATGATGATTCGCGTCAAGAGGCTTCGCCAAGCCCGATCCTGTAACCGCAACTTCCTTCACCCCGCAAGCGTTGCCCCTGCACTTCGAGCACCGGAATTTATCCGCGATAAGCTCCTCCAGACTAATTTCCCCATAGCCGTCCGCCGCGATTTCGTCTTCCGAAGCATAGCCGGCGATATCGTTTTTGCAGGCAGGACACGTACCGTCCCGCTTCATCGCAATATGTTCATGACACCAGGGGCACTTCACAAGCAATCCGCTCCTTTCCGACCATCCCAGGCATCGCTTTCGCCTTTCTCTTCCCTATATTGTATTGCGTCCCGGCCGGCATATTGACAGCTTGGAGCGGTCCGACTGTCTGTTCGGCATAAAAAACTGTTGCCAAAAGCCGTCGTGCCACTTTGAGACACTTCGGCAAAACGTATCTTAGCGAACGGCTTGAACGGTTTCCGCAAGCGAAGGCGGCAGGCGTAGAACAAGCAGCCCGACGCATAAGGATGATGATGGAGGGAAGAATACCGTGCTTTACCGGAACAACAGCCCCAGAAGCCGCATCGGCTATGTGTTCGTCGCCATCGACTTGTCCAAGGTAAGAGAAGCGGTCGTGATCGACTACGTAGGTAGCACGACCTGCTATTGGGCGATACGGAAAGCGCTGCTGCCGGAGCCGGTCGCTTTTCTCGGCAGCATTGCCGGGCCGATGGCCATCCGGCTGGCGCTCCATTTATGGCGCGAGCGCGCGAATGCCCGGTTGCAGCGGAAACGGAAGCTCATAGCCCCGCAAACGGAGAAGAACGCGCCGACTTTGCGGCCTCCGTCTGCCGCTTCGGCAGGCAGGATCTATATAAACTAAGGATGCTATTATCATAAAAGACTCTAATCTCGCCTTTCGAAAACAGCCCGAAAGATCGTGCACCAGAGCCGTTTCGGAATCGACAAGATCATTTTTCTCGACAAAAATAACCGTTCCGTCATCTGCTTTTTTCGGGCAAATGACGGAACGGCTCCGAGTCTTACCATTCCTGCTTCGGCTTGCGGGGTTTGGACTTCACTTTGTTTTGAACGGCAGGCAAATGCCGTATGCTGCGGCCCATCGGTCCTTTGCACATCGGACAGGACGGATTGTCGCTGCTGAACTCGTCCCTAACCCAGGCTTTGCATTCTTGGTTTTTGCATCTCCAAATTTTTGTAGCAATTAACTTTACCGGTGTGTCTTCCTTTGCTGCCACTCGCTTAACAATCCTTTCGTTCACGCAAAATGATACCGAAAAAATATATCATTTCGAGCCCGGCGAAGTCAATGCCGGACGGAATGGAAGAGCGGGCCGGTCCGGAGGCCGCCCGCCGTTCGGTTCAAGAGGCGCGCATATTCAAACGCCCCGGCTAAAGAATCGCCTGCGCCAGCCGATGCAGCGCTTCGTCCAGCTGCCACACGGCTTCCGACTTGTTCCTTGCATCCACGACGGTTACGGCATCGGCTCCTCGTCCATCGGCGCCGACGACGATATGAAACCGTTCCGATGCGCCCTCCTTAGACGGTTTCCTTCCGCTGAGGCCGATGTCCAGACGCGCCGCGATGCCGCATCCGCGCAGCTCCTCGGCCGCCAGCAGCGCAACGGCGAGGTTTTGCGCAGAGCTGTAGATCGCAACCTCCGAAGACGCGGTACCGGCGGAGCCAAGCCGCTCCATAATCGGCTTCAGCAGCAGCGTCAAGGTTGCCGCAGGGCCGCCCCGCTCTCCGCCGTCCGCGATCCGCTCGCCGTAACCTAGACCGGTTACGTCCGATGAATTCAAACCGGCGATTTCAAAAACAAACCTCGGATTTGCGGAATCGCCGTTCCCCAAGGCCGGGTCGAAGAAGCACGTCTCTTCCAGCCCCAGTTCCCGAAGCAGCACGCGCTGCGCTTCGGCTACGAGGCCGTCCGGGTTATTCCATCCGATCCGGACGGTGATATTAAACTCCCGAAAGCAGCTGACCGCGAGCAGAAGCAGCTCGATTTCGGCAAGCGGCGAAGGGACGTTCGTCGAAGCTGCGACGCATTCGAAGCCTCCGTCCCCGGAAGCCGACTCTCTTAAAGCGTAAGTCCGATGCGAACGGGCGGACGAGCTTTGCGTCCCGCATACGCCGTCCGGCTCGTATCCGTAACGCTTAAAGACGGTTTGAAGCGTTGTCAGCATTCGTTCCGCCGATTTCAGATTCCAGATTGGTCCCCATGTGTTCATTCGATCTCTCCTTTTTTTGAATGGATAACCGACAAACGGTTCCCTTGCCCTTAGGGCGCCAGCGGCAGCCATTTGGCGGCAAAATAAAAAACGCGCCGGACCTCTTGGTCCTGCGCGTTTATATGCCGCAGGGAGGCCAACGCGAAGAGCGTTAGCCCGCCCTGATCGTAATCGGGCGTGCTAACGCTTACTGAAGTAATAATGATGTTGTTGGAGCGTACTTCGAATCATGGCATAAATCTCCTTCAACTGAAATTGCTATGATTATAATGGATTATCGGCGCCTTGACAACCCTTGTCTGCCCAAAAGAAAAAAAAGCCGCTCGTTCCTCCGAAAAAGAAACGGGCGGCTTTTCCGATATTGCCGACGGCCCTCGCGGCTCCGAGCGCGTCCTCGTTACGGACGCGCGAGCTTTACAACGGCTTTGAGCGCCGCGTTAATTTCGGCTTCGACCGCCTCCGCAACGACGTTGCGATGCGGATCGTACCCTTCGTCGACGGCCGTCGAATCGCCGTCCAGCGCCACGATCGCGCCCGCGCGCATGCCGCGCAGCGAAGCGATGACATACAGCGCGGCGATCTCCATCTCCACCGCGACGGCGCCCGCCTTGCGGTACGCTTCGTGCGGCAGCTCGACGACGCCGCTGAAGAAGGCATCCACCGTTACCGTGATGCCTTTGCCGACCAGGCCCGGCGCTCCCGCTTCCAGCGCCGCTTCATACAGCGCGGCCGCGACAGCTCCGTCCGCCACGGCCGGATAACCGTCCGGCACGAGCTGGCGCGTCAATCCTTCCTCGCGCGCGGCCGCCGTGCTGACGATCAGGCTGCCGGCCTTGTAATCGCCGGACAGCGAACCGGCCGTACCGACGCGAATGACCGTCTTGACGCCGGCTTTCGCCAGCTCCTCGAAGCAGACCGCCGCGCCCGGAGAGCCGACGCCATGGCTGACGACGGCAAGGCGAACGCTTTCGTATTCGCCGACGAACGTGCGGTATTCCCGCGCATGAGCCAGCTCCTTCGCGTTCGCGAGCTTATGCGATATCGCTTCGGCGCGGAACGGATCGCCGACGACGATCGCGGTTTCCGGCATATCGGCGGGATTCACCCGCAGGATGGGCAGCAGTTCGGACATTTCGATCAAGCTCCTTTATCGTTTCGCTTACTTCCCGCCGATCCGCCCGGATTGGCGCAGGTAAGCTTTGTCTTTGAAGAAAAACATCGCGATAATCGTCATGACGTACGGCAGCATCGACGTAAAATGCGTCGGCATCGAAAAGCCCTGCAAACGCGTGCTGACCGCGTCCATAAAGCCGAATAGCAGGCTGGAGGCGGCGACGCCAAACGGGTTGTTTTGCCCCAGCATCGTTGCGACCAGTGCAATAAAGCCGCGGCCCGAGGTCATGTTTTCGGTGAACAGCGTCACCTGGCCGAGCGACAGCTGCGCGCCGGCCAGCGCGCACATGACGCCGCTGGCGATGACAGCGCCGTATTGATATTGCTTGACGCGCAGCCCCAAGCTTTGCGCCGCGGCCGGGTTTTCGCCGACGGCGGTCATGCGGAAGCCGAGCACCGTTTTGTATACGATAAACTGAAGCGCGAAAATAAGGACGAAAGCCAAATAAACGAGCGGCGTGTAGCCGGACAGCAGCTCTCCGAGCACCGGGATGTCCTTGACGACAGGGATGTTCCATTCGGACAAGCCTTTCATCGCCGTATCGTAATACTGGCCTTTGACGTCAAAGATCGCAAACAGGCAGAACGCCGTAAGCCCTGCGGCCAGCATGTTGATCGCGACGCCCGCCACGATGGCGTTCGCCTGCAAGTGGATGCTTAAATAGCCGAACAGCAGCGCAACGACGGCTACGCATGCGCAAGCGAACAAGATGGCCAGAAGCACGTTGTGAAACAAATAATTGCCGACGATGGCGGTAAACGCGCCGGTCAGCATCATCCCTTCCAATGCCACGTTAAAAATGCCGACCCTCGCGCACAAAGCGCCGCCGAGAGCGGCCAGCAGCAGCGGCGCGACGCTGCGGATCGTCGAAGTCAGCAGCGTCCAATCAAGAAACGTTTCCATCTGCAGCCCTCGCTTTCCTCCGTTTCAAAAAAGACCACGTAATGCGCGCCGAAACGAACAATATAATCGACGCCTGAATGACGCTCGAGATTTCGAGCGGCACGTCCGTGTTCCGCTCGACGCCGGAGCCGCCCGTCTGAAGCGCGGCCAGCAATATCGCGGCGGCGACCGTGCCGATCGGATTGGAGCCCGCCAGCAGCGTTGCCGTAATGGCCGACCAGCCGTAACCCGGCGAAGTAATCATGTTGTCCATGTAGCGGTACTGGTTGCCCATGACTTCGAAAGCGCCCGCCAGCCCCGCGAGCGCGCCGCTCAGCATCATGCTGAGAAATACGAGGCCGCCGCGGCGGATGCCGCCGTATGCCGCAAACAGCGGATTGCTGCCGAGCATCCGGATTTCGTAGCCTTTCGCCGTGTAGCGAAGGAACAGCGCAAGCAGGGCGGCGGCGACGATCGCGACGATAAACCCCGCATGCAGCGTCATGCCGGAGAACAGCTTCGGCAGCCAGACCGACTTGTCCAGCATTTCCGTCTGCGCGCCGCCCGTCCCGCCTTTCGCCTTAAACGGATAAGTAACCATATAGCTCGCGAACAAAGATGCGATATAGTTCAGCAGAAGCGTCGTAATAAGCAGGTTCATCCGGAATTTTGTGTCCATCCAGCCGGCCAGCGCGGACCACAAGCCGCCGGCGAGCATGCCGGCAACGATAGCGGCTGAGATTTTGACAGCCGCCGGCCCCGGCACGTAAAGCGCCGCAAGAGCGGCCGACAACGCGCCAAGCACCATCTGGCCTTCGACGCCCAGGTTAAAAAATCCGGCGCGGAACGCAAGCGATACCCCAAGCCCGGCCAATATAATCGGCGTCGCCCGGGTCAGCGTGGACGTCGTGAAATAAAAGCTGCCGAAGGCGCCCTTCCACAGCTCGGCGTACGTTTCCGTTACCGAGCCTCCGACCGTCCATATGGCGATCGCGCCGACCGCAAGGCCCAGCACGACCGCGATCAGCGGGCTGAGCAGCGGCTTCCAAACATTCAGCCAATTAAGCCGTTTCATGAGCCGAACCTCCTGCCATCAAAAGGCTTATTTTCTCTTCCGTGGCCTCTTCGGCCTTCAGCTCGCCCGATATTTTCCCTTCGTACATGACGAGAATCCGGTCCGACAGCTTTAAAATTTCGGTCAGCTCCGACGATACGAGCAGAATCGCGCCGCGGTCCGCCCGGCGCTTCAGCAGCGCGTCGTGAATGATCTCCATCGCCCCGACGTCGACGCCTCGCGTCGGCTCGGCGGCAATAACGAAAGACGTGCCGTGTGCCATCTCGCGGGCGACGATCAGCTTCTGCATGTTGCCGCCGGACAAATGCCCGACCTTCGTATCCAAGGAGGCGGTTTTCACTTTATATTGGGTCACCCATTTGCCGACCGTCTCGCGGATCGTTCCCCGCCGAAGCAGCCCTCTGCGGCTAAACGAGCCGAGATGCCCCATCATGCCGTTGTCTGCGACCGTTTCATCCTTCGCCGCCCCCCACATGTAGCGATCCTCGGGAATATGCGCGAAGCCGGCTTCGCGCACCTCTCTCGGCGAAAGGCCCGTAACGTCTTTGCCGTTAATCGAGATCCGCCCTTCGGAAACGGCGATTAAGCCGGATATCGCCTGGATCAGCTCGGACTGTCCGTTCCCGGATATGCCCGCGATGCCGACGATCTCGCCTTCCCTCACCTCAAAAGTAATATCCGACAGAAGCGGCTTTGCGCCCTTGGCGCCCGCCAGCGTCACCCGTTCCAGCGCCAGCACGGCGCCGCCCGGCTCAAGCCGATCGCGCTCCTGCTTCGCGAGCTCCCGGCCGACCATTAGCCTCGACAGCCGATCGGCGTCGGTTTCCGACGCCTTCACGGTTCCCGTCACCTTGCCGTCGCGCAGCACCGTGATCCGGTCGGCCGTTTCCATCACTTCGTTCAGCTTATGGCTGATCAGAATAAAGCTGATGCCTTGTTTGGACAGATCCTTAATCGCCTTCAGCAGCCATTCGACCTCCAGCGGCGTAAGCGCCCCGGTCGGTTCGTCCAAGATAACGATTTTGGCGCCTTGCCCAAGCACCTTCAATATTTCGACGCGCTGCTGGATGCCTACCGGGCAGTCGGCGATTTTTTGCCAAGGGTTCACCGGCATGCCGAATTTCTCGGACAACGCGCGAACCTGTTCCGCGGCCGCCTTCCGGTCGAAGGTGATTCCCGCCTTCGGCTCGCGTCCGATCATAATGTTCTCGGCAACCGTAAACGACGGAAACAGCATAAAATGCTGATGCACCATTCCGATACCGGCCGCGATCGCGTCGGAAGGGGAAGCGAAGGACATCTCCTTCCCTTGCACCGCAATGCTTCCGGACGTCGGCCGTTCTTCGCCGTACAATATTCGCATCAGCGTCGATTTGCCCGCCCCGTTTTCGCCGACGAGCGCATGCACCTCTCCTTCTTCCAGCGAGAAATCGACGGCGTCGTTTGCGACGAGGCTGCCGTACCGTTTCGTAATGCCGGTCATCTGCAACAACATGTCAACGTTTGCTCCTTTCTATCCCGCTTTCGTTCGACAACATACGACAAACCGGTTGCGTATAAGCAACCGGTTCGATCCTTTGCGCCTTCAGGCCTACTCGGCCATCGGGTTTTTCACTTCGATCTTGCCAGACACGATGTCGTCGCGAATTTGCTTCACTTTATCCACGTTTGCTTGGCCGATAAAATCGCTGAGCGGAGATTCCGTCTCGGCCGTCACGAACGTTATGCCTACGCCGTTTTCCTTCAAGCCGTAGCTCGCGGAGCCGTAGCTGAAGTTGCCTTCCATGAAATCTTTAGCCGTTTCGTACGTTACGGTATCCGTTTCTTTCAGCTGCGACAGGACGACATGCTCCGGATCTTCGACCGTACGGTCGGTGTCTTGGCCTGCCGTATAGAAGCCTTTTTCCTTCGCCGCTTCGAACACGCCGGAATCGCCGACGGCGGACATGCCCGCAACGAAGTCCGCGCCTTGCGAGTTTTGCAGAAGGGCAAGCTCCTTCGCTTTCGCCGGATCGGTAAAGCTGCCTACGTAGTTGACCAGGAACTTGGCCTCCGGGTTGACCGATTTCAAGCCTTGCTCAAAGCCGGACGTATATTTGCCGAGCAGCGGAGTTTCCATCGCTACGACCGCGCCTACCGTGTTCGTCTTGGTCGACAAGCCCGCAAGCGCGCCCATCAGGTAAGCCGCTTCGTGTTCGCGGAACTCGATGCTGCGGACGTTAGGAGCGTCCACTACCGTATCGATAATCGCAAACGGCTGCTCCGGATTTTCGGCCGCCACCTTCGTCAGCGCGTCCGCCGCCGTGTATGCCGCAGTAATGATCAGGTCGTATTTTTCCGCGACGACGGCGCGCAGGTTTTGCTCGACTTGCGTCGGATCCGTCGACTCGACGATTTGATATTCGAAACCGAACTCTTCGGCCGCTTGCTTCAGACCGTCTTCCATTTGCGTAAAGAACTGGTTGACGCCGATTTTTTCCGGGGTAACCAGGACGATCCGTTTTTTCTCGCCCGAAGCGTTGTCCGACGGCTCGGAGCCGGCGTCAGCGCTTGCGCCCGCGTTCGCGGCTGCGTTTCCGCCGCCGTTATTCGAGCCGCAGCCGGCGACTATAACCGCAAGCAGCAAGAACATGATAAGGCCTGTCCACTTTTTCATTTTTTTCGTTTCTCTCCCTGTCTCTAAAAATAAAAAACAAATCATTATATCAAATTTAGTAACAAATGAACCGCATGTCAATAAAGAATACGCAATATTTTCAACATATTTCGACAATTCCGCCTTAAGAGACCGGGCTTTTTTGATAGAGTCGATCGCTTTTGCCGGGTCGTTTGGATCGGCTTCACGAAAAAAAAGCGTTTGAGCTCCCCAGTAGGGCAAGCCCAAACGCCTATTTCTCCGTTTACCTCGTTTCCCGATGAAGGGTCCGCCGTTTCAACCGGGGACTATATTTCATCAGCTCCAGCCGCTCGGGATTCGTCCGCTTGTTTTTCGTCGTCACGTAATTGCGGTCGCCGGTTTCCGTGCACTGCAGCGTTATAATGACTCGCATTGCCGCCACCTCCTTGCCATCCTAATTGTAAAAACCGCCTATAGCCGGCAACCCTCGGTCAACCGACCTCCGCATACGCCTTCGGGAACGGATCGGGAAGCCTCCCCCAATCCTGCTGCTGCAGCTCTTCGCCGGTTAACAGGCAGCCGTCCAGCTCGGCCGTCAGTTCCGGCACGTTCATGTCCATCCCGATAAACACGACTTTGTTGATGCGGTCTCCCCACTTCTCGTTCCAACCGCCCGCCAGCTCGGCGTTTTCCCGCAAGAGCTGTTCCCTCTCCCGCTCCGGCAATGCGGCGACCCAATAACCGGCGGGTCCGATCTGGACCGAAGGGCCTGCTTGGCTGAAGCTTTGCGCTTGCTCGTTTCGCGTTGCCAGCCACAAAATGCCTTTGGCCCGGACGATTTCGGCCGGCCATTCCTGCATCCAGGCCATGAGCCGTTCCGGATGGAACGGTCTCACCCGCTCGTATACGAAAGAGGATATGCCGTATTCCTCGGTTTCCGGCGTATGCACGGGCTTCTCCAGCTCCTGGATCCAGCCCGCCGAGCGGCTTGCTTCCTCGAAATCGAACAGGCCGGTGTTCAAAATTTCGGCGGGATCGACGACGCCCCTGCTCGTCCGGATAAGCTTCGCTCTGGGCTGAAGCTTGCGGAGCACGCCTTCGAGCCTATGAAGCTCTTGTTCGCTCACCATGTCGCATTTATTCAATAGAAGCACGTCGCAAAACTCAATCTGATCGATCAGGAGATCGACCACGTCCCTATGGTCGTCCTCTCCGGCCGCTTGCCCCCGCTCCAGCAGCGTTTCGCCGGAAGCAAAGTCGTTCCAGAACCGGTACGCGTCGACGACCGTGACCATCGTGTCCAGGCGGCAATAACGGGAAAGATCGATGCCCGACTGCTCGTCGACATACGTAAACGTCTGCGCGACCGGAACCGGTTCGCCGATGCCCGTCGATTCGATCAGAATGTAGTCGAACCGGTTCATCTTCGCAAGCCGCTCCACCTCCTGCAGCAGATCGTCCCGCAGCGTGCAGCAAATGCAGCCGTTGGACATTTCGACCAACGTCTCGTTCGTCCGCGACAATCCTCCCCCGTCCCGGATCAGATCCGCATCGATATTGACCTCGCTCAGGTCGTTTACGATGACGGCAACCCGCAGCCCGTTGCGGTTGTTCAACACATGATTCAAAATCGTCGTTTTTCCCGCGCCCAAATAACCGCTTAATACGGTCACGGGGATCGGCTTTCCGTTTTCCATTCCTTGTCTCCTCTTTCTAAACGGTCTTTTTGCGAACGGACTTGGCCTTCTCTGCAACAATCGTCAGGCTCCGTTCGTCACTCGTTTAATTCGTAATCATTACGATTAATGTCCAAAAAGAAAAGGCTCACCATAGCAGCCTTTCGGATTTAATCGTAATTATTACGATTAATATAGCATTCGTTTTTTTCCGCGTCAAGTCTGTTATTCCGAAAAAAATGTCCCGTTTAAATGGCTGCTGCAATTGTACAGCTCGCAGCTCCAGCCGTCCTCCGTTTTCCCTCTCCGATTATTTGCCCGATCGGCCTCCGGACAAGCTTTTTTCGAGCGCATAAAGCTCATCCTCCATAGCCTGCATCCGTTCCACGACCGTCCTTCTCGCATCCTGAATCGCCTGGTTATAAACGAACGGCCCCAGCTCGCGAATCATAAAATCGAGCAGCTGTTCGGCAGCGATCGAACCAAGCGTCTCCGACCGCTCCAGTTCGAAGTAACGCTGAATCCGGCTTACCATCTCTTCCTTTTGCTCCCGCGGAAATTTCATGCCCATTATCGGAGTCACGCCTCCAGCCTCCCTTGCATCACCGTCACCGCTTGTCCGGTCAACCTCAGGCGGTCCCCGGACAGCCTCGTTTGAACAAACCCGCCTCTGGCCGACGCCTGATAGCCGGTCAGCACCTCTTTCCGCAGTCTCTTCCCCCAATAAGGCGCAAGCGCGCAATGAGCCGAGCCCGTTACCGGGTCCTCTGCAATCCCGACCCCCGGCGCAAAGAAACGGGAAACAAAATCATAGCCGGCTCCCGCCGACGCCCTGCTCGTCACGATAATCCCTCTGCAATCCAGACTTTTCAGCAGCCCGAAGTCCGGCCTAATCGTTCTGACCGTCTCTTCGCTATCCGCCTCGATAAGCAAATCCATCCGGTTGCGCCCCGTATATCTCGGTACGATGCCAAGCCCTTCGATCGCCGCTGGCGGCGTTTGCGCCGGTTCGACCGGCTCCGCCGGGAAGTCCATCTCAATCCCGCCGTCATCCGTCCGGCTGCATACAAGCAGGCCGCTATGCGTATAAAAGCGGGCTTCCGCGCCGGACGCAAGCCGGCCTGTCTGCCATAACACATGGGCCGAAGCAAGGGTTGCGTGCCCGCATAACTCGACTTCCCGCTCCGGCGTAAACCATCGGAGGCGCCAGCCTTCTTCCTCGCGCAGCACAAAGGCCGTTTCCGACTGGTTCATTTCCGCCGCCACTTGCCGCATCCAGCCGTCCTCAGCGGCTTTCTCCAGCAAACAGACGGCCGCGGGGTTGCCGCGGAATGCTTCCGACGCAAAAGCGTCCACCATATAAATCGGGATCAATCGCTTCTCCTCCTTCAGAAAAAAAAGAGGACTCTATAAAGTCCTATTGTCTCGGTATGCTTCTTATTTAATTGGTATAAGGAGTTCGACGGGCTCCTCTTCCAAATGCGGTTCATCCACATAAAAAATTTCCAGCGATACGGCGTTTTCCAGCTTTTCAAGCCGGTTTTCCTGCATCCAGGCGAACAGCTGCTCGTAGCCCTCACCGATTCTTTTGTTCGAACAGTCCACCATCGCATAACGATGCTCCGGAATCGTAAACTGCACCATGCCCGGAGGAACTTCCTCCAAATGCTGTACCTCATAGCAAGCCCAATACGTTGCGAACGCTTCGTTGCCGAAATAAGGGCTGTACAGCACCGTCGACCTCAGCTTATCGCCAAGCAGATGCTTTCGGGCCAGCATTTCGGTCTGGAGCCTGATCGCTTCGTCCGGGAACGTGGAGTAAGGGCCGCAATAGCTGATGCCAACAAGGTTCAATGCCGGTTTCGTTACGATCGAGCAATTGTCCATGCTTTATTCCTCCTCTGACAGGTCGGGGCTTAATCGCCTGGATAAAAAACGTATCGTCCACAGTTTACCACGAATACCCGGCAATGAATAGTCAAGCAGCGATTCAGGCGAAAAAAAAGGACTGCCGCCAAGGGCAGTCCTTCCGTCTATTAAACGTTAAAAACGAAATCGTCGTCCGTCAATTGCTCGATGTTGATCGCGCGAACGTAGCCGTTCCCTTTCTTCGAGAAGAAGTCATGCTGCTTCGTATGCGTGCTGATGCCGTTGAACACGATCGGATTGACCGGCTCGTCCGGGAAATAAGGATCGAAGCCCAAATTCATCAGCGCCTTGTTCGCATTGTAACGGACGTACGTCTTCACCTCGTCCTGCAGGCCGATCGCCGTATACAATTCGTCCGTATAAGCCGCTTCGTTCTCGTACAGCGTAACCAGCAGGTCCATCAGCTCGTCCTTCAGCTTCTTCTGATCCTCCGGCGTAAACTCCTGGTACAGCTCCTGCGCCAACGTGCCCACGTACAAGCCGTGAATGCTTTCGTCCCGCAAAATAAGGTCGATAATTTCGCCGCTGCTCGTCATCTTGCCTTGGCCGGCCAAGTAAAGCGGGTAGAAAAAGCCGCTGTAGAACAAATAGCTTTCCAGGAACACCGATGCGGCCATCGCCTTGTACAGATCTTGTTTCGTTTGGATATTCGTGTACCAGGATTCGATCAGCTTCGCTTTAAATTGCAGCCTCTCGTTATTTTCCACCCAATTGAAAATTTCGTCGATCTCTTCGGTGGAAGCAAGCGTCGTAAAGATGCTGCTGTACGATTTGGCATGGATCTGCTCCATCATCGACATGAAGCCGAGCACCGCTTTGCGCTGCAGCCCTTCCACATGCTCCAGCACCTTCGGCATCCCGACGCCGCCTTGCAGCGTATCCAGAAGCGTCAGCCCGCCAAGCACATGCTTGTAAGCCGTGCGCTCGTCATCGGTCATTTCCATCCAGTCCATTTTGTCGTCGGACAAAGGAATTTCGTCGTCCGTCCAGAACTGCATAATGTTTTGCTGCCAGAACGTCAAGGTGAAATCGTCGTCCGGCCGGTTCCAGTTAACTGCTTTCATCAGATTAAGGCTCCTTTGTTATGATCAATGCCCGTTTAAACGGCGCAGCTCGTGCATTCCTCGATCGAAAGCTTCTTCGTGCGGGTATAGTAAAGCGACTTCAGCCCTTTTTGCGCCGCGTAAATATAGAAGCGGGCAAGCTCGCGGGTCGATACGGTGCTGTTCACGTGCAGCACGGTCGAAATTCCTTGGTCGACATGCTGTTGAATTTCCGCAACCATATCGATCAGGCGGAATTGGTCGATGTTGTAAGCCGATTTATAGAACCATTGCGTCTCCGCGCTCAGGAACGGCATCGGATAATACGTCGTCGAGTTGGCGTACGTGCGCGTCTCGATATGCTCCACGATCGGCATGACGCTCGATGTCGCGTTCTGGATGTACGAAATGCTTTGCGTCGGCGCGATGGCCAGTCGGTAAGCGTGATACAAGCCGTGCTTCTGCACCTGCTCCTTCAGCTCCGCCCAATCTTGCGGCGAAGGGACTTCAATGCCTGCGAACAGCTCCTTCACGCGCTCCGATTGCGGACGGAAGTCTTTCTCCAGATAACGGTCGAAATAAGTTCCTTTCGCGTATTCGGATTTCTCGAAATCCTTGAACGTCACGCCGCGGTCGCGGGCGATTTCCATGCTTTGCTGCAAGGAATAGAAGTTCATCATCATAAAGAACGTGCTCGCGAACTCTCTGGCTTCCGCGCTTTCGTACGCGATTTTGTTTTTGGCCAGGTAGCCGTTCAAGTTCATGGCGCCGAGTCCGACCGAATGCAGCTCGTTGTTCGCGCGAACGACGCCGGGCGCATTTTCGATGCGGGACAAGTCGCTGACCGTCGTCAACGCTTCGATGCCGACGCGAACCGAGTCCTTCACCTTGCCGGATTCCATGACGTTCACGATGTTAAGCGACGCCAGGTTGCAGCTGATGTCTCTGCGGATCACGTCCTCTACGCCGTAATCGTTGATCGTCGAGGTTTCCATCAGCTGGAAAATCTCCGTGCACAAGTTGGACATTTTGATCTGGCCGATATCTTTCAGCGCGTGAACGCGGTTGGCGTTCGATTTGTTCACGATGTACGGATAACCGGATTCGAGCTGGATCGAAGCGATCTTCGTCATCATGTCGCGGGCGCTCATCACCGTTCTTTTCGTCACTTGGTCGTTGGCGAGCAGCTCTTCGTACATCTCGTCCATATCCAGGTCGTCGAGATGTTTGCCGTACGCCTTGTATACGGAATAAGGGCCGAATACGACAAGCGGCTTGTTCTGGGCGGCGAGCTCGTAGAACTTGTTCGGAATGATCAGGCCGATCGACAACGTCTTGATGCGCAGCTTTTCGTCGGCGTTGATTTTTTTGGAATCGAGAAACTCGATCACGTCCCAGCCGAAAATGTTGTAATAGCCTGCGCCCGAGCCTTTGCGCTGACCCATCTGGTCGGCGTAGGAGAACGCGTCCTCCATCAGCTTCAGAACCGGCATGATGCCTTTGGCCGCTCCGGCCACTCCTTTGATCGGCTCGCCGCGTCCGCGCAGCTTGGACAAGTTAACGGCTACGCCGCCGCCGATTTTGGACAGCTGCATGCAGGTGCCGATGACGTAGTTGATCGAGTTGAGCGAATCGTCCATCTCCAGCAGGAAGCAGGAGACGAGCTCGCCGCGGCGGCTTTTGCCCGCGTTCAGGAACGTCGGCGTCGCCGGCTGCAGCCGCTGCTCGATCATCGCCTCCGCGATGCGGGTCGCTTTGCCGATATCGCCTTCGCCGAGATAAAGCGCCACGATCGCCACGCGGTCGGAGTATTGCTCCAAATATTTGCTCTTGTCGTTTGTTTTCATCGCGTAGTCCTTGTAGAACTTCGAGATGGCCATATACGATTGGAACTGGAAGCCGGCGTTAGCCGTCAATTCAAATACGGATTCCACTTGCTCGTATGTATATTTGTCGAACACGTTCTCGTAATAATCGTTGGCGATCAGGTAATCCAGCTTCTCGCGCAGAGACGGGAACTTCATCGTTTTCTCCTCGACCTCTTCCATAAATGCGAGAACCGCTTCCTTGTCTTTGTGAAGCTGGTAAAAGCCGTCTTCTCCGCGTTGCATCAATTCGTTGTTCAATTCAATATGCTTCAATGATTCGCACCCTTTCGACAAATTGTTCCGTATCATGAGCCGTTCCGGATAATTCAAATTTCGATATGACCGGCACGCCGTACATTTCGGATATCGTGTCCGCGCTTTTCGCAAAGCCGGCTCCCCAGTTCCGGTTGCCGCTGGCCGATACCCCTTTCAGCATCTTGTAGTTGCGAGAGAGAAAAGTTTTGACCTTCTCCGGCACCTGTCCAAAACCCGTCGTATACGTGACCAGCACGTAAGGCTCGTCCACCTCTTGACGCTCCTCGATCGGGATGGCGCGCATATTCAGCTTGCTGACAAACCGCTTGACGTTTCCGGTTTTGGAGTCGTAAACAATCAGCATCTCTCTATCACTCCTATTGAATTTCAGCAATCAAAAAGCGCCCCGGCTCAGGCAAAAGTTCCGGACGCGCTCACGACGATTAAGTACTAAACATAGGTTGTGGAGCTGTAAATTCACAATATGTAGTTGATGTGATTGATTTTACATCAATATATAGATTCCGTCAAGGAAAAATAGGATCCCAGTCGCGGCGCGGGATTTGGCGCACTCGACTATTCTATCAGATCAAGATATGATGGGATAGTGACATTTTATAGATTTATCGGAGGTCCAAAATGGAAAATCGGATGACGCCGGAGAAAGCAAAACAAGCGCTGCTTGAGCTGTTCAAGGATGCGGGCCGCACGGATCCGGGTCTGCTGGAATACGTCGAAAGCCTGTCCCGGGAGAACGGAATCTTGAAGCAGGAGCTTCGCAAACGGCGGGCGGCCGGCAGGTCCGTGGCGCTGCGCGACGGGGGAAACAACAGCCGGTTGTATGACGCGCTGCGGGAGTAAGGCCCGTTCGCCCGGCAATCAAGCGCGACCGGAATAAAGTATGGGCTAGTAGAAAAAACTCGAATCATGCGTCTAGGCATGCCGAACACATACGAGGCATTTGACAAGCTTTTCTATTATACGACATAACCCATTCGGGAAAAAGACTTGACTTCACGCTGAAACGGTCTAGTCGTCCAACACTTACGAACGAACCGTTTCGGCCAGAAGGATAAGCCCGGTATAAGGGTTATACGGATAATTTCTTATATTTAGATAAAGGAGCAATCATCGGAGTATGGAAAAAGGCATCATCACGGTAATAACAGGACCGATGTTTTCGGAGAAATCGGGAGAATTGATCAAGCGGTGCCGGAAGCTTCGGGATTTCGGACGCAAAAAGGTGATCGCCTTCAAGCCCGCCGAAGATACCCGTTTCGTCCAAAACGAAATCGTCAGCCGCAGCGGCTACGGCATGGAAGCGGTATGCGTACCGCGCCGGCTGCCGAAGGAGTGGACGGACGCGATCCTTGCCCAATCGGCAGACGCCGACGTCGTGGCGTTCGACGAAGCGCAGTTTTTTGCCGAGCCGATCGTCGGGCTCGTCGAGGAGCTTGCCTGCCGCGGCAAAATGATCATCTGCGACGGGCTGAACCTCGACTACCGCGGCAAGCCGTTCGGCTGCATGGGCAGCTTGCTGGCGATGGCCGACGAAATCGTCAAATTGACCGCCTACTGCGCCGTCTGCGGCGATCCGCACGCCGCTTATACGCAGCGCATCGTTGGCGGTCAACCGGCCTTGCCGGGCCCGATCGTCCTGATCGGCGATACGGAAAGCTACGAGCCGCGCTGCCGCCGCTGTTTCGTGCCCCCGCACAAAGCGGCCGAAGCTCGCGAAGCAAGCACGCTTCGATAGTCCGGGGCGCTCGGGCTTCAGGGCAGCCGCAGGCAAGCGGTTGCGGGCCGTGAGGCGGAGCGCGGCGTCAATGCGATACATAATAAAAGCTCCTGTCGGGAGCTTTTTCCACGATGAATAACCCTGCGTATAAACTAATAAAGCGGAGAGACTTTTTTAGGGGTGCCCCCTGGAAGACATCTCCGCTTTTCGTTTTAGCCGATATACTAATCAACAAAAAACCTGAAAAACCCGTTTACCTGCAAAGATACAGGAAAACGGGCGATTCGCTTAATGTCATTTGACCGCCGCAAAAAAAAGCCTCTCCGAATGAGGCGTCGGCGCTTTAAGCTCAAAATCGGCGTACCGGTCCACTTGTCTGAAGCCCGCGCGCCTTAAAGCCTGCTCGATCCAATCGGCATCGTACGCGCGCTGCACGTGCGTCTCTTCAAACCGGCTGAACCGGCCGTCCTCTTCGCGGGAAAAAATCGTAAGGTTATGCTCGATTTCGCATCTCGGCCTGTCCAAATCGCAGGTCCATATGTAAGCGACGTCGCGCTCGTCCAGAACGAACGGCTGCTCTTCTCCGTATTCGATCAAGCGGCTTTGCGGATGGACATCGAACAAAAAAACGCCGCCGTCGCGCATACCGTTATAGGTCGCTTTAAACGCCGCCTCGACGTCTTTTTCCTCCACCAGATAATTCACGCAATCGCAGAAGGATATGACGGAGTCCATCGGCTCCGGCAGCTTCCAATCCCGCATATCCTGATTGAGCCAACGGATAGACCCGGGCCCGGTGCGCAGATCGAACCGGGAGGTCTCGTCCCATTTGCTGCGGGCAACGGTCAGCATATCGGAAGACAAATCGATTCCGTATACTTCGAATCCGGCACGGGCCAGCGGAATGGAAAGGCTCCCCGTCCCGCAGCCCAAGTCGGCGACCGTTGCCGGCATTCCGTATTTGTTCCAGCACTCGCGGGCGAAGCGGAGCCAATCGGCATAAGGCATGTCTTCCATCAAGCGGTCGTAAACGAGCGCAAAACGTCCGTAGGAGCTCATTCCTCGTCCCCCCACTTGGACCAGTCCCGCTTGCTTCCGGCACCGCCGCTCCGCTCTCCGCGTCCGCGGACGGCCCCTTGGCCGGCGCCTGACGCCGCGCTTCCGCGCCGCAACGCGCTCGCTCCGCCGCTGCGCCCGCCGCCGCCGCGGGCCGCTCCGTCACCGCCGTACGAGCCGCCTCCGCGCCGCGCCGGGAGCGCTCCGCCGCT
>NZ_JBHUMY010000034.1:0-674 GCF_042685365.1 Paenibacillus thailandensis
TGGTTATCGTAGTCCGCGACACTTATGCGTGCGCAGTTATTGGCAAAAAACTGATTTGTCTCGGCTGTCGTCGGTTTACGCCCGTTATGCTCATTAAACCTTTGCCGCCAGCATGCCAACAGACCGGCAAAGGCCGGAGCCGAGAAACTTGTGCCGCTGCCGGTAGTGATTACTCCACCTTCTCCGTCGGGAATCTCGAGGTTTGAGAAAAACAAAGCATCCACACAAGACTTATTTTCATCATAGCAGCTGTACAACTCGGCTACCGGCCGACCATTAACCAGTCGGGCAGCTCCAATAGAGATAAACGTCTCTTTCCGCGCAAGCCCAATCAAGCCGCCGTCCGACACATTCCCCGTAGGAGTAATGAGTACGTTGCCCACGCTCAAGATCCTTGACTCTTGGGCGTTGTTCGTCGCGTTGTACCAGCTCGCCGTTGTGCTCTTAGAAAAAATATCGATATCGTTCTCGATCATATACTGCAGGTATTCGGTCGGAGATCCACCGAGCAAGTGAATCTCCACATCCGGAGCAAAGCTCAGAATAGAGTGCAGAACCCGGTAAAGATGGCCGCTCTTGGTACCCGCCTTGACCGCCTCTTTCCCGATCACCGGAACGACAATGCTGTAGCCGGTGAAGTCGGCTGGGTCAATACACTCCCCAATCTTATCTAC
>NZ_JBHUMY010000035.1:0-671 GCF_042685365.1 Paenibacillus thailandensis
TGGTTATCGTAGTCCGCGACACTTATGCGTGCGCAGTTATTGGCAAAAAACTGATTTGTCTCGGTCGTCGTCGGCTTCCGTCCGTTTTGCTCAAAAAAACTTTGCCTCCAACAGGCCAATAAGCCGGCAAAAGCCGGGGCAGAAAAGCTTGTGCCGCTCCCGGTTGTCATTCTCCCGCCTTCGCCGTCGGGGATTTCAAGACTAGAAAAAAACAAAGCGTCGACAGCGGGCTGATTATCGTAGCAGCTGTACGATTCCACCACCGGCCGACCGTTAACCAACCGGGCAGCTCCGATGCTGAAAAACGTATGTTTCCGCGCCAAATCGATCAAGCCGCCGTCCGACACATTCCCGGTAGGAGTGATAAGCACGTTGCCCATGCTCAAGATCCTTTTTTCTTGGCCGTTGTTCGTCGCGTTGTACCAGCTCGCCGTGGTGCTCTTAGAAAAAATATCAAGATCGTTGTCAATCATATACTGCAGGTATTCGGTCGGGGAGCCTCCGAGCAAGTGAATTTCCACATCCGGACCAAAGGCCAGAATAGAGTGCAGAACCCGGTAAAGATGACCGCGTTTGGCACCGGTCTTAACCGCCTCTTTCCCGATCGCCGGAACGACAATGCTGTAGCCGGTGAAGTCGGCTGGGTCAATACACTCCCCAATCTTATCTAC
>NZ_JBHUMY010000036.1:0-22710 GCF_042685365.1 Paenibacillus thailandensis
GTTCGGTATCCGCGATCTCCCGATCGATTTCGCCTACTCGCGCGATTGCCGCGTACTTGGCTCGGTCGGAAAGTGCGTGACGTCCGCGCACTCGCACGGCTTCGTAAAGCTGCGCTTTTTCCTCGCGTAATTGAAGGATACGGTCAAGTTGCATTTAATTCGCCTCCTCTGCAACCAGTTGAACATCCACGGCTTGTGTTCGCCCACGCCGGTCTACGCCTTCCTCGTAAGCAACGATCGAGTTTTTACGTAAAAATGCGGCATTGCCGTCGACTACGTTAGATACGTGCAGAAAGATACCGTCCGTACCGATCATTCCGAAGCCGCGTTCTGCGTTAAAGAAAACGACTTTCCCGACATGCTTCGAGGGGCTGACCGGCTGGTACACCGGACCACTAGCCTCGTTTTTTCCACGGCAGCGTGATTTCGCTATCGACGGTTGAATTAAGGCGTTCACCTCCGCCATTTCCTCGCTCTGCAGGCCTTCCCATACGTTTGCTTCTTTGTACATTCGATTTCCTCCGCTTTGTTTTTTGTTGTTTAAGTAAGAGCGGCGCCATCATCCGGATTCTTTGGTCCGACGCATCCTCTCCAAAGGTTAACTCCCCGATCGCCTCTCCCGTTGATGACTCGGTTATGGTTGCTCTCTTACTCCAGGCGTTAATTTTTTCGATAGATGAGACGTAAAGCATGACGTTACCTCCTCCGAAAATAACGCTTTAGAACGCAAAACAGCGGAAAAGGTAGTTTCACCCTCCCGCTAAAGTTGAACGTCTATACTGCCGCATAAATCGCGCGATAGCCTTACTTTCCGCCGTTTAAAGCGTTACTCTCTCGGTATTTTCTTGCCCGTTTGTTACGCGCTTTGCGAGAAGCTTCTACGCCGCAGGCCGTGCAGTAAGTCTGCCGATTAGATTTACGCTCAAATGGCGATGAGCATTTACGACAAACGTCCTTTTTCCCGTCTGCTAAGCCGCGCTCGATTCGATACGCGCGTTCAAGTTTAGGATCAACGGGAAGAACAGCTTCTTCAAAGTAACGGCAGCGGCCGCCTGACTGGCGGAAGAATACGCATTGACAATCGAGTAAGCAGCGATCCTCCGTCGACGTATCAAACGTTGCGCATTGGCGTTTGGCTAGCGATTGGAGGCGGTTCAAAGCGCATCGACCTCCGCGTTATACGCTGCGAACGCCGCGGTATCCGTAGAATGCACGGCGATACTATCTACGCCAAACTCTTTGCACAATTCGCCGGCCTCGAAAACTCCGGACCAAATTGCGTCTAAGCTATCATCGGTCTCTGTTACCGGCCATCTCCCGATTTTGTATTCGAACTGTTTTTGATTCGGCGTATACAGCCTTACAACGTGGTGCGGCGTGCCGTTGACGTCCTCGATCGTGTGATTAACCGTGATAAATTTATCCATTTCGTTCTTCCTTTGTGGAGCGCGCGGTAACCTCCGAATATTTGTATCCCCGCATAAATCCCGTAGCAGTTTATCGTCGTGTACGTTCGGACGGCATAAAAATAGCGCTTCGGGCGGCGTCGCCTTCTGCGCTTTAATTGAATAGAACTGCTATTGCCTGAGTCTGCGCCAGGCCTTCGTGATTCCCGGCAAACACTACGCGCGGATTTACGATAATACGACGCTTACGCTTATCGTGAACGTCCTCAACGAAAACGAACACCGGTTTGTCTCCGAGTTTAATACCGTTCATCGCCGCTTTAAGCTTCGATGTTTGTGAGTATCCGAGCAGCGCCGCCAGCTTATCGACCGTCATCGGCTGGATGTTGTCGACGTAATATTCCTGCGGATTATAGCAAATGATGTTTACGTTGTAATGAAGAAACGGAATAACCGCGAACACGATCGCAAGTTGCTTGACGTCTCTGCCCTTGCCGTACTTTTCGTAGAGGTCCCGCACGGTTCTACGGTAAATACGGATACGCTGCATGTCGGCCGCGGCGTCGCCGGGCTCTCCGCGTTGAAACACCGTAGGGTTAACGAGCAGACCGACGCCATCTTCTCGAATGATATCTTCCGCGACCAGGCGGCCGTAAAACTCCGTGAACCGAGCGCGGCTAATTCCGATTAGCTTTTGAACCGCGGCTCGATCCAGTTTGCGGCCGTTATCGTGACGGAGATACCCGTCATCATAGCCCGTATACGTTCCGAGGAACATAAGGCGCGCGATATCGGATTGTGTCAGCGACGGGAACCGCTCTGCCATCGTCACGCATGACTCAAAGAACGTAGTGACGTAACCGCCGTTCTCTTCAGTAAACCGACCCATAACGCTCTGATTACGTGCGTGGCGTTGCTGTGATATCGTTTTACGTAACGTAACCTCTATTCGATGGGAAACGTCAACGCCGTCCGGGGCGATTACTGCGCCGTCAACGATAGATGCGTTCTGCAGTGCGCCAAGTGCGCGCGACTTCTGCCGGATCTGCATGCCTTTCCATTCACGCGTTGATTCTGCGCTCATTACGCCCTCCTCAAAATTAGGTGTCTTTTCGGGAACAAATCAGGCCAATTAGGTGTCTTTTCGGGAACACACTATAATCGCCGCAACGCTTAGAGCCACGCGGGATTCCAGCGATTTTAGCCAAGTCTTTCCCTCTTCTCTTGTAATCAATCTCTTTTTGTATCGACGCCCCTATACCGAGATAGAAAACCGATATCCTTACGCGTCGCTTCGCTCCTTGCCCATCCGTCCTTAAAACCGTGGACGAATGGAGTGATGACTATTTCTACGTTGAATTAGTTTACGTTGAAAAGAACGACGTCAAAATAACTATAGTCCGGATTCGGCCCGCTTTTGGCCGGATTCGTGGCAAGGGGCGGTTTACCCCGCAGCCAATTCTTTAATGTTCACGCTGATTCACTATGAATCGACGCGAACTCTACGTTAAACGTGTTTCTTCGTATAAAGCGGTTAATCGCGCAAGCTTCTCCGGCGTTAACTCTAATTCGCGTTCTAACATTTCCGCCCGAGTCTTCGGCAGATTCCGCGCACCCTTTTCGACGTATTGGACAAATCGGCCGCTTACGTCCATTAGCGCGCCCCATTCATCGAGAGAGTGGCCGTATATCTCGCGTAAGATTCCGATGTTACCTTCGTTGACGATTGACATATTAACGTCCTCCTTTACGTTCAGATTTCGGAACTAGATGCGTAAATAAAAACACGCCGATCGCTCCGATAGGCATCCGGAACGTCTGGCGTTTTGCTTCCTCAATGTATATAGCCGTGAAACCTTGATAAATATAAGGTTAATAAAGACCCTTCCAGGTAAATTATCGTGTTTTATGTGTTCCTATACGTATAGCCAACTAAAGGGGCAAAATACAATAGTCCGCACATACGTAAAGGCGCAAAACAGCGATTTTTATAGGGGGGTAATACAGAAAAAATTCTTGCTTTTCCCCTTCTATCCTCCTAAACTAATACGCCATTATATAACACTTTCCATCCGCCGCAACGCACGACTTACGCTCAGCTCGTGCATACCCAAGCGCTCGGCTACGTAACGGTTTTTGATTCGGTATCCTCCGTTATGGTCAACGTGATACGATTCGAACCGGCCGGCCTTCGCATCTTCCTTTACGATCGCCTCCATCTTATCGTATAGCTTGCGTTGGCGTAACGACAGCGCGCCGAGATTCCCGTTATTCGTTCCGAGTATGGCGTATTCCGGCCCGTAATACTTCGGCTCGACATAGCGTGTCCGGCCTTCACGACGTACTCGGCGGAGACCGCTGAATTGACTGCGTATGTAATCCGTTTTGACTGCGGTATTAATGTAGCGGACGACTTCTTTCTCCGTTCTCGTGGTATCCACGCGTTCGAATGCGTACGATAATGCCGTCGCGATCGCTTCCCAATGCTCGTCGACAACTTCTCGCGTTAACTCCATCCATAACGAAGACCGCTCACCTAAAATAGTCTCGTAAGCCGCACGCAACTCGAAAAAGGACGTCACGAAGTAGCGGCTCAGATAACGTTCAAGCTCCGGATAGTTTTCGACCGTCAACTCGATACCGGTCCAGTCACGGAGCATACGTACATGTTCCGCGAATACTCCTTCTGGCGAATCCTCTTTCGTATGAAGCCCGTAGTCGGCATACGTATATTTAATCGTTGAGAGCTTGCCGGATAACAGACGTAAGCAGCGAAACGCAACGTAATATTCCGGACCAGGCAGATCGTCCATGCCGCGCTGCATGAAGTCGTAAGTGCGCATTACATCGCGTACCATTTCGTGAGCTCGGTGGTCGCCAGCGGATTTATAGCGTTCGATTGCTTCGAAAAAGTTCATCGTTTCATCGCATCCTTTGCGTCCTGCCAGTATCTTTTATTATTGACTATCTCTGTGAACACCCACCAATTATCTTCATAAGCACCTTTCCAAAATGGGTCGTTAGGATTTATAGTCTTATGCAGAATAGTCGGCGGCACCAACTCAATTCCATGTTCCCCGAGGTACCGAACAAACTCCTCTAACTTTTTAAAGTTAAACATCATATCTCGCATTTTTGTTGAGTTTGGATTGCCCAGCCTCTTTAGTTCCTCGTCGGATATTCTAACCTGACGAATTTTCCGTTTCCTATGTTCAGGTAATTTTGAGCGGCCGAGTGAGTTAGAGGCAAAAAAGGGCGAGTAAGAGCCGGTTTTTAATTTCTCTACTTGTTCTGCTAAAAGAGTCGATGTGGCATTGTTTTGGTGTAGTATCTGCAGTACTATCTTTTGATCCTCAATGTTTAGGTCCCTCTTTATTTTGTTTAATGAATATCCCATCAAGAACAACCGTACAATTTCCGTCTCCATCGGTAACACCTCTTTTTGTATATACAAAAATGCGAAGTAACACTTATGTATATACAGTAATAAATTGGGATGTTTTTGTAAATACAGAAAAGTCAAAATAAATTTTCACAATAATTGAAACCGAACGAATGTTCTCCCGTATTACTATTCAAACGAAACCGCTCGACCACGTTTGGCGCCATGATCGAGCACGTTATGATAAGAGAGTGTCAGCCTAAACGATGTTGGCGCACCGTAAGCGGATAAACCGCGACGCAAAGGGAACGGCAGCGTTTGGCGCCACTACCGGATAAAATTAGCGCTCGGTCGTTGGCGCGATCGGGCGCGGGATAGCGATTTATATGTAAAGGGGAGCGTTGCGCTTACTCCCTCGTAGCGGATATCCGCGACCATCGCGCCAAGCACGGCGCTAGGTTTCGTCCGCTTCCGCTGCGGACTCATCGGGCGGGTTGGTTACGATTGAATCTACAACGTCATAAATTCGGCCGCGAAACGTGAAGCGACCGTCATAGCCTCCGATATTATTGCGTTGGCCGGAAAATTGACCGATCAAGACTGGCGGCCCGTTGTAAGTATCCGAATCCGGTTTCTCTGTCCACATTAGGAACGCAGTCATCAGCAATTCAGCGACAAACGTTTCGTTTCCGGCCAGATAAAGCATGCGCTCCTTATCGGTCGGTACGTAATAGGCGACTTTCTTCATAATCCGGCGCTCCTCTCCGCTTCAATTCGGGCGTTAAGCGCGTCTTTATACGCTAATAAGCGATCGTAGCGTGAAGCTGGCGGCGTGTAAGCGGATGAGCGGCGGAAATAAGCGTAACGTTGCATTTGATATGCGTTCATTTTCCGTAAGAGATAAGCGATTCGACGTACAGTTTTACTCATGACCGGAAACACCTCCGTATAAAATTGGTTATCGTTCACAGTTACGTACTCACCGTGCTCGTCAGCGAAACGAGGCAAGCCACGCAAGAGCGACTCAGGACCGTTATAGATCGGCAGAATATGAAAGCGCCTGCTCATCGCAATGCAGCTCCGAATGCGGAGCGGATAAACTCCCCGACGAGAGCACCGAGCACTCGCGCGATGTATCGGCCGCGAACGGTACGACGATTAGATGGCGTCTGCAGCGATTGGAGTACAAGCATCGAACGTCACCTCCTTCGCGGGCAGAACACCAAGAGCACGAAGTTGAACGTCGTTAACTCGTACGGTGCCGAGCGTCTTATTCGGAGCGATACCGGTTGTGCGGATAAAAAAGCGTTGTTGCGATACGAAAGATACTGGCGTTGGGCGATCGAGAATAGATACGAAGAAGAGTCCGTCGGGACGGAGAACATAGCGCAAACGGTGCATAATTTAAAACCTCCTCATGGATTTAGCATGTCCAATTGAACGTTTAACGTTCATCATAGTCAAAATATACCACCTGATCGTTTAACGGTCAATAGATAATTTTATCTTTTTTCCGTATAATTATTTCAGGGGAAAAGGAGCGTGCAGCGAAATGAATTGGGAAGAGCGCCCAGCGAATCTTCATTGCAACCTCGGCGACATCTTGAAGAAAAAGGGAATATCTGCTCTGCAGTTATCAAAGGACTTGGATCATCGCCGATCGACAATTAATGATCTCATTAATAATCGGGATATCGACAGCCGTAGAATACCGGCTCAATTAATTGCAAGGCTGTGTGTTTACCTCAACATAACCCCTAACGATCTATTTAGCGTCAAACACGAAGAGGAATAATGAAGGTCTCTGCCTTAAAAGTGGAGGCTTTTTATTTTATGCATACTGACCGTTAAACGTTCATACGTTATATTATGCCGCTTTGGTTTCGAGCGGAACATTCCGGAAGGAGGTCGGACACATGGCTACGTTTGGATCGATCGGCATCATCGTGTTAGGCGCGGTACTCGTGGAAAAACGTTGTCGGGAGGCGGGCAATACGGACGGAGCACTAGCGGCTAAACGGTTTGGGCGATACTTTCTCGTGGGAGCTGGCGGTATGGTTGCGTATGAATGGATGCACGGGCTTTTAACGTTGCTTCTCTTTTAACGGGAGCTTTTCACGGTCGAAACGTTGAAGGCAGCGTCACACAATCGGGAAGGTCGGACGTTCTCCGCATCTAATAGTCCGGCCGGCGTGTAGCAGAACGCCAATATTCCGATTACCCTGCGCACCTTACTCGTCTTCCCTCTTTACGAACTATTCCGCGTTATATTCCGAATACTGCGCCGGCACTGAACGTTTAAACGGAATTGGCCGATCCGCTCGCTGTCTACGTTTCTACTCGTCCTTTTCTATTCCGCACGAAAGAAAGAACTAATGGTTGGAGGAAGGCCGTTATGCTCGTGGAAATAGGAATCGGATTAATTGTTGGTTCTGTGGGTTCTTTGATCTCATCTTTAAAATTTCATTCATCTTTTGATCTTAGTAAATCCTTTCTCAGCGCCTGCAAAACGCTCGGCCTGACGGTCACGTACGGAGAGGAAATCGCGCTGCCCTCGGTAAATAAAACGGTCCCGTTCGAATGGGGCACGCGGCTTATCGTCGGCCTGCCGGTCGGCTTATCGTCGCAAAAGGTCATCGATCAGCGCGTGCCGCTGGCGGAGGCGTTACGCGTAGACCCGGATAACGTAGAAATGCGCTATGCGAACGACGGGCTAATCGTTGACGTAATCACGGCGAAGATGCCGACGATGCTGGCGTATTCAGTTGGGGCGACGTCGCCCCATCCATACCGTATCATGATCGGCGTTAACCGGCGAGGCGAACCACGCTATTACGACTTCGACGGGCCGTTTCCACATCTCTTAATCGGCGGAATCAGCGGCGGCGGTAAATCCGTCATGCTCCGATCGATCCTAACGACGCTCGCGACCGGTCCGGCTCCGGATATGTACCTCTGCGATTTAAAAGGCGGCGTTGAGCTCGGCATATTCCGCGACCTGGCGTGCGTGGCCGGCTTCGCTTCTACGTTACCCGACGTAAGAACTGCTGCGACCGCCGTCGAGTCCGAAATGCTCCGCCGATATGCGGTAATGGCCGCCAATGGTACGCAGCAATGGGCCGGTAAGAAAACGTTATTCGTCGTGGATGAGCTGGCCGATTTCAAGACGCGGGCCGGCGATCCGGACGCCAAGTTAAAGAACGAGATTAAGGCGGTACTAACGCGTCTCTCTGCGAAGGGGCGTGCGGCCGGCGTATTACTCGTGCTAGCTACGCAGCGACCGTCAGCGGACGTTGTAGACGGTTTGATAAAGACGAATATAGCTGCGTCGGTATGCTTCCGTACTCGTGATGGCGTACAATCGCGCATCGTCATTGATAGTCCGGACGCGGCTTCGTTACCGGACATCCCCGGCCGCTTGATATTCCAGACAGCATATGACGAAACGCTGCAGGCTCCGTATTTGAGCGCTGACGATGCGAAGAAGCTGATTGCGGAGTTACCGAAGAAATCGAAAGACGACTTTCGGAATCCCGAGGTTCCAATTAAAATCACCGACGTCGAGGAAAATGTTTGCACGTTCAAACAAAAGGAGGAACCACGCCATGTTGACGCAAACCCGCACACAAGCGAAGTTAACCCGCTGGACGGAAATTCTATCGAGCTGTGACCGGTTCGGCTACCTTACTACGTCGCAGATTCAGCGACTCCATAATCTCGGCGGCCGCCGCAACACAACGCGCATATTATCCGACATGGGCGAGTTTCTTTCGTCATTCCGGGAGGGCGAAACGGTCTGGTATTTAAACGCTCGCGGCCGTAAAGAAATCGGCAGCCAAACACAGCGACGGCGCACTCTTCACGTTCAACATACGGTCATACGTAACGAAGTCTATATCGCGTACCGTCCGGAGCAATGGCGCGTAGAGTATACGGTAAAGTGGGACGACAAGACGATCATAGCCGACGCATTATTCCGTGTTAAGGTCGGCGGGCCTTATACGTTTCTCGAGGTTGACGTTACGCAAGCGACGACGCAGAATGAACGCAAAATAGCGCTGTACCGTGGGCTCTGCGATACCGGACGATGGCAGGCGCGAAACGGTCCATTTCCGGAAATATTGTACGTTACGGTAAGCGAGCATCGGCGGAAAAGGCTTACGGAGTTGCTGGCGGGGATGAATGCGCGGGTTCTTACGGTTAATGAGATGGCGTAAATGCAAAAATGGTAAATTCGTCCTATTATACGGCTATTTATGGTAGAATTACAGAGAAAACTAATAGAAGGGGATATGCGGAGATGAAGAAAAAACTTTTAGCTGCAGGACTCATTACGGCTACTCTCGGAATGTCGATCGGATTTGGAGCATTCGCAGCCTCGAAATTGACGCTCGTGGTTAACGGAACGGTTGCCAAGGTGGACCCGGTTGTAATTAACGGAACGACTTATGTACCAGTGCGCGCCGCCGCCGAATTACTTGGAGCAACGGTCGGATACGATCAACAAACGGGCACCGTGACGGTCACTTCCGAAGGTTCGACGCCTACAAGCGTATTTAAAGCGGGAGACTTCGTATTCACGCAATTCCAAGCGGAAAACGGTACGTTCGGATGGAGCGCTACGGTAGACGTCACAAATAACGGGGATAAGGCGTACGGTGGCGTTGTGTTTACGGCCGCATTCTACGACGCGAATAATAACCGCGTTGGCACGGCTACCGGCTCCGCGTCCGACCTGGAAAAAGGTGCTACGAAAACGGCGAAAATGATAACATCGGATGATCTTACCGGATGGACAACGGTTAAATTCCAAATTGACGCGGATTACTAAGGCTTTGTAATAACGACGTTTTACCGTGGGATTAGCGGCGTTAGACGTTACCCCCTACCATTTACCTTATCAGAAAACTAGCGTCGCTAATTCGCAGTGAAAATACGGTAAAACGTACGCAATATGACGGTTGATTACGACCGCCCAAATACGGTAAAATAACGTTAACTGTAGGAGTACGCTTAGACTGTGTACCTACGCCTGAATGAACGTTATAGGCAGCGTAAGGATTCCGAAGCTTGTCCGCGAACCCTGCGCTTTCCTAAACTGTGCGTCGTGGGTTCGAGTCCCACCGTGGCGCGCCATACATAAAGCGTAAAACCCTTGATATTCAAGGGTTTTTTTGTATTCTTATTTGTTCCCCTCCCCGAGGGGTATGAAATTCAAGCAGATAAATATGCTTGTGGTTACCAAATCCTAAGCAGCGTATCGGAATGGGGAATTGCACGACTAAATCGGCTATGATATGCTTAAAATAGCAAAAAGGAGCGTAGATGTTCGCACCATCTACACTTCCCAGTACACAGCCGCTTTAAAGGGCGGTTGGCTGTCAGGACGAAATAGACCGATTCCTTATCCTGGAGGGCGGTCTATTTCTTTTTGTTTTGGTTCAATGCCAAGACGAGTGTGACAACCAACGTCAGAAGCGCAATAATTAACGCACCGAAATCGATCATCAAAGTCAAAGCATCTTTTACCTCCACAGGCATCACCTCCCTTCCGGGAGACTAGCCGACCGCCTCTTACGAGCCATCTATGTACCTAATTTAATTTTAGCTCAAAAGCGACTATTCTTCTACCAGTAATCGGATTGAACTGCTTCCATTTACAACATTCCATCGCCATCTACCATTTCACAATGGAAAATGACTCTAGAAGAACAAGAAGTAATATTAGACGGCTATACGGCAGGATTAGTAGCGTTGTTATTCTCGCCCGTCATGACGGCAATTATGGGAGTTATACATGGGGTGATGGTATGGTTCCCTATAGTTTATATTTTTAAAAAGGTATTTAGAGCATGATTAAATGACAATTGAATAATCGATTATTAACATCACGGGTGTTTGTTTTGATGCCGGTCAGCTTAAGCGTCATTTTGAGACGGCGTAAAAAAAATGAACACCCTAACGGTGTTCTTTGAATTGAGTAATTTAATTATTCTTCATGAGGTACGAATAATCTATTTATACCGAATTTTTCCCTCATTTTATTTTGTACATCAATAGCTTGTTCATAACTTGTTGCCGTAACAATAAATAAGGCTTCATTTCCATCTAGGCCTCTCCATTAATTCGTTGCCCAAATATTGATATTTTCAAAATTCTCATCAAAATAAATGTTACCAATATGACTAAATTCTTGGTTGGGTAGATAATTAAGTGGTCCATACGTAATTCCGTTATTCACTTCATATGCGTAAATGTCGTTTGTTTGATCCGTCTTCGTAAATTCATAACCTTCAATCGTTACGCTTCCTCTGAAATAACGTTGTTAAATTACGGTTTGTAAAGTGTTCCCTTAAAGCTGCACATACACGTGGGTGCAACTATTATCCGTTCGTTCAATCCCCATTCATTTGATATGTGACAAATATTCAAATGCTGTCGTTCCATATACGCTTTTAAAATGTTTATTCAAATGGGTTAAATCAACAAAACCGCACGCAGCTACTGCGGAATAAACATCTCTGGTTTTTTCAATTAACTGCTTAGCGCGTTCGATTTTGCAGTTCAGAAAATACTGGTAGGGCGAAATTCCGGTATGTGCCTTGAATAATCGGATAAACTGAAACTTGGATAAATCAAGCTCATTGCTGATCTCGTCGAGCTTAAGCACCTTTTCGAAATTAGCATGCAGCATGTCCTTTGCTTTGCGAATTAGCGCGTTGTCCTTCTTATTGTCTGTCGAAAGCTCCGTTTGAATGAGGTGATCGGTGAGGGACAGAAGCAATTCGCTGCATAATGCCTCGTCTTTCTCATTCAATATGGCACGGGAAAGGCTTAATATTCGTTGCGCAAGCCGATCGTCATACACAATCGGGGTTGAAAAACATACAATATCCTTTTTTTCAATAACCTCCAGAAGCAATTCCGGCTCGATATAGAGCATGACATAATCGAGTCCCGTCTTATCGTGTGCCATTCCGTCGTGGGCCTGTTCCGGATGAAAAAGCATGACGCCGCTCTGATACGATAATTGTAAACTGCCCTCCAACGTATACTCTTGAATCCCGCGTACCGTTACTCCAACGGCATACTCCCGGTGAGCGTGCTTTTTATACGTAAAATCGGTAATGCTTGCCGATAACGCCGTAATACCCGCCGATTTTTTATAAATAAATTCGTTCATCCCATTCACCTCTTCGTTAACGGCCTACACCCAAATCATGATAGCGGCATAAGCGAGAGATAATGCCATCAATACGTTAACGGTCTTATTATGCTTCTGTAAAAACGCCTTGAAGATCGTACCGAAAAGAACCCATGTCACAAACGCCAAAAACCCAATGACCAAAATGGCGATAAGGCTTAATGTCACGGCCGGGCTCGAGCTATAGCGGGGCATAACAAAAGTTGGAATAACCGTCCATGTAAATAGCACGACCTTCGGATTTAGAAACTGCATAAAAAAGCCCGACATAAAGGTAGCCGGCGTTTGGTTTACAGTGGGGTTTGACGCATCCGTTTTGTAGATTTTATAAGCAAGATAGAGCATATAAACGGTTCCGATAATCTGCATCACAATTATAATTCTCGGCATGGCCGTGAGCAGAATCGTATTGAGCAATGCAGATATTACAAGTAATAATCCAAAACCAAACGTTGCTCCATAAGTATAGTTCATGGCCTTTTTGGCCCCGAAATGATGAACGGTGGATAAGATGACGATATTGGTAGGGCCGGGTGTAAACGTAGCAATCATACAGTAAATCAAAAAAGATGTAATGTCCATGAGAAAACCCCTTCCAGGCTATTCTCCAATAGATTACATCTTAGATATAAGATCCTATAGTACATTATTGCACATATCGCGAGTAGGTTTGTTGCGGTTCGAGTCCAAGATGCCGGATGCCATGCCGCTATTTATTAATGACAATCGACAATTTATAGTTGGCATACCCGTTGAGCTCCACCAGGAATTGATCGAGCACTTCATTGGACGGAAATTTGCACTCCAGAATGTAGCAGCCGTCTCCGCTTATTTTATAATTGTTGAGGATGTATTTCTCTCGTGTTTTTATAAATGAAAGGTAAGGCTGATGATACGTATCTTTGGTGTAGATCGTAATCAAGGCATGGACTAAACACCCTAATTTCGCTTGATTCACTTTAATCGTATATCCCTCGATCACCCCGTTGTCCTCCAACTTCGCAACCCGAGCGGCGGCCGCCTGCCCTGTCAGATGGACTTTCTCTCCCAACTCCTTCATCGTGATCCGGCTGTTTTTGGACAACTCCTCCAATATTCGCCTATCCGTTTGATCCAACATGGATTCACGTCCTTTCCTGCATACAATAAATTTTCAAAATTCAAGTTAAACGTTAGAACGACTTGATTTGATGTATGTAAAAGCGGTTAGCCCATCGTATACACTTTACACATAGAAACAGAAAAGGAGCTGAGAACATGAAAGTGACGCAAATCAGAAACGCGACACTGGTCGTTGAATTTGCGGGGAAAAAGTTTTTGATCGACCCGTTTCTGGCCGATAAAGGCGCTTATCCGCCGTTCCCGAATTCGTTAAGACAGGATCAAAATAATCCTTTAATAAGCTTACCGTTCCCGCTCGACCATATTATAAACGTAGACGCCGTAATTGTAACGCATCTGCACTTGGACCACTTTGACGATGCCGCCAAAGAGGTATTGCCGAAAGATATCAAGATGTTCGTGCAAAATGAAGAAGACGCTGACGAAGTGAGAAAAGCCGGCTTCCAAAATGTCGAAGCATTACGCGAAGATACGTTCTTTCACGATATCCGATTGATGAAAACGAAAGGCGAGCACGGGCGAGGAGAAATTTTGAAACGTACCGGTCTCGTATGCGGCGTCGTCTTCAAGCACCCCACCGAAAAAACGTTGTATGTAGCCGGGGATACGGTATGGTATGAAGGGGTCCAAGAGGAGATTAAGACGCATCAACCGGAGGTCATTGTCGTAAACGGCGGAGATAATCAGTTTCTTACGGGCGGTTCTCTCGTCATGGGGAAGGATGATATCTACGAAGTGTATAAGCACGCCCCTGATGCGAAAATAATCGTCAGCCATATGGAAGCCGTCAATCATTGGACGTTATCCCGAAACGAATTGAAAAGCTTTATTGACGAAAAAGGCATCGCTTCCCATGTTCTCGTTCCGGATGACGGCGAATCATACGTCTTTTAACGTAACGAAAGCCATAATAAGGGCAGCCGGCGGGGAAAAGAAACAGGAGGCACGAATGCCTCCTGTTTTTGAACCTATAAACAATTGCAAATTATTTGCTATCGGTTTCTACCGCTTCAATCTCCTCAGGAGTAACGGTCGTCAGGTCCGCGTTGGCGAACTCTTCCGTTTGCGGCAGGGATACGTCAAGATTCGAGATCGAATCCACTTGGGCTACGCCTTTGAAAAGCTTGGCGTTCAGAATATGTCCGCCGATCGTCCGGTCGTCGCTCACAAAGTGGAAGTGGAATCCAGGCACGTTGAACATAGCCGCATAATTCGGCGTGTAGAACGCAATCATCGTTCCCGTTACGTTCTCATATTCGAACTCCGACTGATGGGCGAGAACTTCCGGCAGCGTCGGGTACGGCTTCTCTTGCGCTTCTTCCGAGCGCACTTTCAAGTACGAGAACGTTCCGTGCACTTTGAACGCGTAGAAGTTATTTTTCTTATCCATGCTTGCCGAGAGCTGAGCGGTAAGGTCGGAGATTTGAGTGACGTTCGATACTTCGATCGTTTTCTCCGGGCTAAAATAAGTAGCGGCGACGAAAGGCGTTTTTTCGTCCAGCTTCACTTCCTCGAAATGACCTTCATAATCAAAGCGATAGAACTTTCCGTCGATCAGCGTAAGCTCTCCGTTTACGGCGTTGAACGTTCCAAGACCCGTGTCGCCGTGCTTTTTAACCTCTCCCAGCGTCATTTCGCCGTCAAATTGGCCTTTCATCAACGCATTGATGGTCGAATACTGGAACAGCGTGTTGTTGTGAATTTTGCTCGCGCTAGTGTCGGCTTTGCCGTTCGCAAATGCGCCGGTGAGCAGGATCGCGGATGCTCCGATCGCCGCGACGGCTGTGATGACGTGCTTTTTCTTCATTTTCGGTTCCTCCCAATGCTGTGTTTTATTTATAGTAAAGGCTGTCGCCCTACTACCCTAAAGTTTGAACTTTTGAACGGAATCCTTTGTCGTTTCCGCCGTCTGAAGCACAACGGATACTTGCTCCTGAAGCTGTTTAAGCGATTGCTGCTGCTGTTCGATCGATTCCAAAGCGTTTCTCGATTCGGCAGCATTGTTGTTCGACATATGGGACAAAGATTCGGTCGAAGAGCTGATTTGTTCGGAACCGGCCGCGATTTCTTGCGAAATTGCGCTCAAGTTTTGAATTTCGTCGTTTAGCTTCGACATATTTTCCATAATCCCCGAGAATAAAACGTCGACATTGTCGCTAAGCGCGATGCCTTCTTTAACTTCATTTTTTACTTTCATTAAAGACTCAATGGAAATGGTCGTTTCCTCGCCGATCGCTTTAATCAGCTCCGTAATTTGTTTAGAAGCTTCCGAAGATTGAGCGCTCAGCTTCTTCACTTCGTTTGCGACGACGGCGAAGCCTTTGCCGTGCTCGCCGGCACGCGCGGCCTCGATGCTTGCGTTCAAAGAAAGCAAGCTCGTCTCCGTCGCGATGCCGTTGATGATCGCGGCGAATTTTTCGATCTCCATCGCCTTGTCCATAAGCGACTGAATCACTTCGGAATAGGAAGTCAACGCATGGTCGATCGACGACATTTGATTGACGGTGGCCTGTACGCTTTCGCTGCCGGATTGCGCCTTCTGATACGTTTCGTCGGAAATGTCGTTAATCTCGGACGCGCTTTCCGCGATGCTGCTAATTCCGGCCGCGCTCTCTTGCACCGCGCGGGAAATTTCCTCCGTGCTGGTTGCCTGCGCCACGGAATTTTCCGTTACCCGTCCGTTGGTGCTGTAAATCTTAACGGATGCGCTCGATACTTTATCGATTTCCGAATTCAGCACGTCCGCGGAATGATACAAATCGTTAATCCCGCCGGACAAATTGCCGATCAAGCTTCTGAACTCTTTGATAAGAGTGGTGAAGGCCGACGCCAGCTCGCTTAATTCGTCCTTTGTTCTGATTTGAATGTTGGCCTCCTGCAGGTTGCCCTGTGCCAGGTCTTTGGCGACTGCCGTCATTTGTTTGATCGGCCGAATGAACATTCTGTTCACCAGAACAACGACCGCAACGAGTATTAAAATCGCTAAAACGACGACCAAAGCGGTTGTTTTAATAATCGGCCATTTCAAAGCATCCACTTCGCTGTCATAAAGAACGCCGATGATTTTCCATCCGGTTAACGCGTTTGTCGTATAGATAAGCTCTGCGTCCTTACCGTCGACTTTCGTCCGGACGATTCCCGATTCCGAAGCGAACATTTGGTTCAAAGCCTTCTCGTCCGCGTAAACTTCCCCCGCAGCAATGGTTGGATGAGTCAATACTTTTTGGGTGCCGTCCAATATAAAAGCAAACCCTTGGTCCCCGATTCTTTGCTGGTTTACGGTGTCCGTAAGGTATTGCTTAAGCGAAAGGTTGACGACCGCAACGCCTTTATTGTCGAGCGTCGTTTTCGCAATCGATACGACCACGTTGCCGGAGCCTGCGGACACGTACGGATCGGAGATGACGACTTTGCCTTTGTTCTCCATCGCTTTCGTATACCAGACCCTCGTACGGGCATCGAAGTCTTGCGCCAGCTTCGATTGCGGCTCCATCGCAAAAAGCCCGTCGTCGAGGGCCACGCCTATAATTTCCGTGTCGTCGGTATGTACCGCTTTAAACCGCTTCAGAGCGGCTTGAACCTCTTCGTTCGAATCCAGGTTCAGTTCGGCGTTGTGCTCCATCTGGCGCAAATTGGCCATACTCGAAAACTCTCTCGAAAGGACGTCCGTATCGTACATAACGGGTTTGACGACCCTGTCCACGATAATGCTCAACGTATCCACATTGCTTTTTGAATCTTCCAACAATTCTTCACGCGAGCTGTTTACAAACGTCCGGTAAGAGAGCACGCTTCCTAGAATAGTCGGCAACAAAATCGCGATCAGAAACACGATAAAGATTTTTTTTCCAATATTCAGATTAAGCAAGCTTTTGAAGTTAATCACAGTTCTGAATACTCCTTTATGAAGTTAGTAAAGTATTGTGACTGAACCTGCTGATAACCGACCCGATAAAATGCAAACTGCGCTTAAAACGATAGACCGCGCCTACCGGACGATCTATACTGCTACATCCCCAACCTCCATCCGGAACATCTTCAAATCGATTGGATTTGTTGATATGCAACGAGCCTCCTATTCCGCATTTGGATCTTCCTTCCGTATGTTATCCTTCACATAACCATGAATTGGTCCTGTTGCCGCTCGTTCGAACGAGAAGCGAGGACCGAAGACCCAGTCGTTTTCCGGCGCCATGGCACTAGGCATAATTAAGGTATCGGTAGAACGACTCAATAAATTTACTATCATTTTCGTTTTTTCTTGAAATCCAATGTTTTAATTTCATTTCTCCACGCTCTATATTCTGTAAGGTTATAGTTTTATTGCGCGAAGTAAAATTTTCGTTAAAAATAAATTGCTATAATTACCAAGTAAAATCGGCCATCGGATTCGTTCTTGTTTGTGGAGAATTCAATTGACGTTGAGAATCGTTATCAAATATAATGAAAGCAGAACTTGCGAAAAGACGGCGCAAGCGGCTCGATTGGCCGCGCCGCCCTCCTACCATAGAAAGAAGGAAACGGAACATGTCCGAACGGCTGGAATTGTATGATGTGACGATTATCGGCGGGGGACCTGCCGGCATGTATACAGCTTTTTACAGCGGGATGCGGGATTTGAAAACAAAGCTGATCGAAGCGAGCGACGAGCTGGGAGGAAGGCTGCTGATCTACCCGGAGAAAGTGATCTGGGATGTCGGAGGGCTGCCGCCGACGCTTGGCCGGAAGCTGATCGATCAGCTTAAACAACAAGCGTTGACGTTCGATCCGACCGTCGTGCTCGGCCAGCAGATCACGAAGCTGGAGCATCAGCCGGACGGCACGATCATGCTGACCTCCGCGACGGGAGAACGGCATTGGACGAAAACGGTCGTGCTGGCGATCGGATACGGCATTCTGGAGGTCGCGAAGCTCGACATTGAAGGCGCGGACCGTTACGAAGTCAGCAATCTGCATTATACCGTGCAGGAGCTGGAGACGTTCCGCGGCAAGCGCGTCCTGATTTCGGGCGGCGGAGACTCGGCCGTCGACTGGGCGAATGCGCTCGAGCCGATTGCGGCAAGCTTGACCGTCGTGCACCGCCGCGATCAATTCGGCGGCCATGAACGCAACGTCGCGCGCATGAAGGCATCGTCCTGCCGCGTGCGGACGCCGTATGCGATCCAGGCGTTGCACAGCGCCAACGGCCGCGATATCGATCAAGTGAGCATCCGTCACGCGGAGACGGGAGAAACCGAGTGGATCGACGTCGACGCAGTCATCGTCAACCACGGGCTGCGGTATAATTTCGGGCCGGTCAAGGAATGGGGAATCGAGATGGGCGAATGGACGGCGAAGGTCGGCAGCGGCATGAGTACGAACCTGCCGGGCGTCTTCGCGGCGGGAGATTTCGCCGAGCACGACAGCAAGGTAAGGCTTATCGCCGGAACGTTCACCGACGCCGTCAACGCGCTGAACGCCGCGAAGCTGCACATCGAGCCGGAAGCCGATAAGGTGGCGTACGTGTCTTCCCATAACGCAAAGTTCAAAGAGAAAAACAAGCAGCTCGGCATTGCCGTCGAAGACGGCGAGCATTAAGCCGGAGCGGCTTAAACGGCATATCGGCCCGGCTCCTTCTCCAACGGGGAAGGAGCCGGGCCTTTCGGCTTGCATCAGGGGATTTTGACGCCGCGGGCGGCATTGTACAAGTCGTACCACTCTTCCCGCGTCATCAGCTCCGACTGCCGTACGGCGTCGGCGCACGCCCGGATACGGTCCGGGTTCGTCGTGCCGATCACCGGCTGAATGCGCGCCGGATGGCGCATCAGCCAGCCGAGCACGATGGCTTCCGCGGTCGTTTCCTTCTCGCGGGCAAGGCGAGCTACCAGCTCCGCCGTCGCTCGGACATGCTCGGGCTCGCCTTCCAGGCTGCGCCCGCTGAAACGCCCTTGCGCCAGCGGCCCCCAAGCCTGAAGCTGTATATTGTTCATTTGGCAATGCTCCATCAAGCCTTGGTCGAAGCCGACCGCCTCGCCGCTGCGCCGGTTGACGAGCACGCCGTGGTCGAGCCAATCGAGGTGGTACAAGCTCATATCCAACTGATTCGCCACAAGCGGCATGTCCAGCGCCTGCTGCAGGAACCGGATCTGGCCCGCATGCATGTTGGATACGCCGAAGTGGCGCACCTTGCCCGACGCTTTCAGCGCCGTCAGCGCCTCCGCAACCTCCTCCGGCTCCATTAAGGCGTCCGGCCGGTGCAAGAGCAGAATATCGATGTAGTCCGTATGCAGGCGCTCGAGGATCCCGTCGACGGAAGCCAATATATGCGCCTTGCTGAAATCGTAACGCTGCGCATGGCGGTCGTCCGCCAGCCGGATGCCGCATTTGGATTGCAGCACCATCCTCTCCCGAAGCTCGGGCCGGCGCCTCAATATTTCGCCGAACGCCTGCTCCGACCGTCCTCTGCCGTAAATGTCGGCGTGGTCGAACATCGTAATGCCCGCCTCGAAAGCCGCTTCGATCGCCCGCTCCGCCTGATCGTAATGCTCCTCGGCCAGCGCGCCCGCCTGCCATCCGCCGCCGAGTCCCATGCAGCCGAGCGCGATTCGGCTCGCCGTAATGCCCCGCTGCTCTAACGGCATTGTTTGTGCCATTTTCCATTCCCTCCTTTAAATTGCTATACCGTACCCGTATTATAATCCCGCCGCCAATGAAAGCGGAATCATAATTTGCGGTTCGACAAGGAAATAGTTATTCCGGCCCATACTTGAGAGACCGTTATTTAGGCAAAAGCGAAGCGTACGTTTTGCGCAGCCCATGCAGTTGATCCAGCTTGTTCATGGCGCTGTCTTTTCTCAGCTTGGTCACCGCGACGACAAGCGCTTCGACCAGCGCTACCGCGGAAGCCATCGAATGAAACCCTTCCAGCTCTCCCCGGTCAAGCTGCAGCACGATATCGCTTTGCGCCAGCATATCGGAGAGAAGCAGGTCCGTGACAAGGACGGTGCCGTAGCGCGAAGCTTTGCTTTGTTCAAGCAGCACCGTCAGCTCGGGCGACCGCCGGACGAAGCCGAACATCCATACTATATCGCCTTCCTCCGCATGGACAAGCTGCTCCAGCAGCTCGCTCCCGCTTCCCGCCGTCGGCACCGCGCGGATGCCGATCCGGTTCAGACGGAACCGAAGCAGCTCCGTCAATGCGGAAGATGCCCCGGAACCGAAAATATACACCGTCCGGGCGGCATGAACGGCCTGCACCGCGGCCGCGAATTGACCCCGGTCCAGCCTTGCGGCCGATACGTCCAGGTTCGCCGCGGCAATCCCCGCGATCTCTCGGAAAACGTCGGCCTCCTCGTGCTCCACCCGGCTTAAAATATGCTCCATTTTGCGCGCCGGCGTGGCATGCTCCTTGCGCAGCAGATGCTTTTTGAACGCTTTCAGGTTGTCGTAGCCGATCGCCTTCCAGAACCGCGACACCGTCGCCGTGCTGACGCCGGTCGCCGCCGCAATGTCCTCCTCCGTGCAATACGGAATTTCGTTAATCGCCCCCAATACGTAATTGGCAATGATTTGCTGGCTCTTGGACAGCTTCGCGAGATCGAAATCGGGTTGAAAAGAAGCCATTTGGCGCACCACTCTTTCCGCATTTCAAATGAATACCTGTATTTGCAGTATAGCTCCTTTTGCAAACGAGTGAAAGTTTTTTATCATTTTACACATTATGAAATTAAATTTACACAAGATCCATATCCCCATGACGCTCCGTTAACAATTTATTCCTATAGTAGAACCAATTCATAGAAAAGAGGAGTTGGAACGATGGTTTCCGCGCTTAAACGCCGATCCGAATTAACGCAGTCCCAGAAGCTGATGGTGTTCATTCTCGCGATGTCCTTGTACGGCATCTCGAACATGTTCTCCGAGCTGATTCCCGGGCTGAAGCTCGGACCCGTGGAGCTGAAGGTCGAATACTTCGCCTTTATTCCGCTCACGTTATGCATTTTGTTCCACCCGCTGTACGCCGCCGTCGGCGCGTCCTTCGGGGAGGTCATCTTCGGCGAGCTGCTGCTCGGTCAATTCGGCGGCCTCGGGGAGCTTGAGAAATTCATCGAATTTTCGCTGGCCATGTACATCGCCGGCATGCTCGTCAGCAACCCGCGAAGCCGGAAGCAGCTGGCGGTCGCCTCGTTCGTCGCGGTCGGCATCGACCAGCTGCTCAGCTCCGTCGTCGATATCGCCAAAGTATGGGCGGGCGTGGAGGATTTGGAGGCCGTCCCGGGCATTCCGGAAAGCATTCTGCTCATTGAAGGGTTCAGCTTCCTGAACGCGATGGCCGTAACCGGCATTTTGTTCTCGCTGCTGCCGACGCTGTTCCTGGTACCCCGCCTTTACGGCAAAATCGAGCCGCTGCTCGGCATGAAGCCGCGCGACAGCCGCGTGCCGTTATCTGTCGGCCAGCTGCTTACGCCGCGACTGCTTCTGACCGCCGTCCTGTTCGTCTGTATCGGCGGCGGAGCCGAGTTTCTGTCGGAGGCGGACATTAACTTCGCCGTATGGGAGCCGGAATTTATCGAGCAGTACGGCTCCGGCTTCATGTGGGTCAGCGTCGGCGCCGCCGCCGTCGTGCTCGCCGTCACGCTGTTCGCCATGACGCGCGGCCGTTCGTCCGCGAAAACCGAGGATTCGAAAATATGACGGGCAAGGAACCGATCGTTTCGATCGCCGGACTTACGTTCCGTTATCCCGGCGCGGACAAGGATGCGCTGCGCGGCATAAACCTGACGATCGGGCGCGGCGAGTTTATCGCCGTCGCCGGTACGAACGGAAGCGGCAAATCGACGTTATGCAAAACGTTAAACGGGCTGATTCCCCATTATTACGTCGGCGACTTGACCGGCGACATCCGCGTGGCGGGCCTCGCGGCCGCCGAACATTCCGTCGCGGCGCTGTCGCGCAAGGTCGCTTACGTGTTCCAGGATTTCGAAAATCAGCTTGTCCGGCCGACCGTTTACGACGAGGTATGCTTTGCGCCGCTCAACTTCGGTTATCCGGATTACAAGGGCCGCGGCGAGAAGGCGCTCGCCATGCTTGGCCTCGGGCATCTGAAGGACAACTGGATCTGGCAGCTGAGCGGCGGACAAAAGCATTTGACCGCGCTGGCCGCGGCGCTGTCGCTCGATCCGGACGTCATTATCGTCGACGAGCCGGTCGCCCAGCTCGATCCTCAGCGCGCCAGACTCGTCTACGACAAGCTCAAGCTGCTGAGGGAGCAATACGGCAAAACGATTATCGTCATCGAGCATCATACGGAGTTCATCGCCGACTATTGCGACCGCGTCGTCCTGATGGACAACGGCTCGGTCCGTTGGGCGAAGCCGGTCCGGGAGGCGCTCTCCCGCGTCGAGGAGCTCGCCGGACTGGACATCCTGCCGCCGCAGGTGACGCTGGCGGCCAAGCTGGCGCTGGACGCCGAACGCGGCACGGCGCGCCATGACGCGGCAGCGCGCGGCGCCGAGGCGGCGCATGGCGGCGAGGCGGGCCCGCGGCAGGCCACGCTGCATGGCGCAACCGGCGGGGCGGCAGACGCCGGCGGTGCATCGAGCGAGGCGCGTCACGGC
>NZ_JBHUMY010000037.1:0-70502 GCF_042685365.1 Paenibacillus thailandensis
CGTTACCTCACCAACTAGCTAATGCGCCGCAGGTCCATCCATAAGTGACAGATTGCTCCGCCTTTCCCAATCCCCTCATGCGAGGGAACTGCGTATCCGGTATTAGCATCCGTTTCCGAATGTTATCCCGGTCTTATGGGCAGGTTACCTACGTGTTACTCACCCGTCCGCCGCTAAGCGTCAGAAGTGCAAGCACCTCATCAGCTCCGCTCGACTTGCATGTATTAGGCACGCCGCCAGCGTTCGTCCTGAGCCAGGATCAAACTCTCCAAAAAAGTTTGACTTGCTCATTAGCTTGCTAGCTTCATATAAATCATTGGATTGACGTGATCCATTTGTTCAGTTTTCAAGGAACTTGTCTGTCACAAATCGTTGTGACATTCACATATGTTATCAGCTTCTTTTTCGTTTGTCAACAACTTTTTTCTTGCGAATCTTTACGATTCTTGTTGCTGCAAGTTATGACGTTGTGTCAGAAGCGACAAGAAATAATATATCATGGGCGAAACGCCTTTACAAGTTGTAATATATTCCATATTCCGACTTGGGTATCCGCCGCATTCGACGAACCATAACTTCTATATGAAGCCATTGGTGAGCGGCCACGCTTCAACAGCGGTCTAAGCAGTCTATCAACAGCCTGCAAGCCAAGCAGAAACGATCTACTGAGTCCTTAACTAATCAGAAATCGTTTCGGCGGGAGAAGTATAAGACAATTTATAACGCAACACATATCAATCCTTATGTTGAACAAAAGCTCCGGGCGAAACGCAGCCGTTCCGCCCGGAGCCGTTAAACGTCTATTTCTCGCCCAACAAACGAAGAAGCTCGTTCTCGTCGTCGATAACGGTTATGCCAAGCTCTCTCGCCTTCGTCAGCTTGCTGCCGGCGTTTTCCCCGGCGATGACGAAGGCGGTTTTTTTCGAGACGCTGCCTGTCACTTTCGCTCCGCAGGCTTCGAGCTTTTTGGCCGCTTCGTCCCTTGTCATTTGCGACAATGTGCCGGTCAAGACTACCGTCTTGCCCGTAAAGACACTGTCGGCCGGCACCGCCGGTTCGCGCTGCTCCGCCTCCGCGCGCACTCCTCTCGCCCTCATGCGGGCGATGCTGTCCCGAATAACCGGATCGGCAAAAAACGAAACGATGCTGTCCGCGACGATACCGCCGATATCCTGCAGGGCGGTAAGCTCTTCGGCGGTTGCGTTCATCACCGCGTCGAGGCTGCCGAAATGGTCGGCCAGCGTCCGGGTCGTCGCTTTGCCCGTGTTCGGAATGCCGAGCGCGTACAGGAACGCCGAGAGATCGCGGGATTTCGATTTCTCGAACGATTCCAGAAGCTTGGTCGCTTTTTTGTCGCCGAAGCGATCCAGCTTGATCAGATCGTCATAGGTCAAATCGTACAGATCCGCCGGATCGCGCACGCCGCAATCGTCATAAAGCTGCTCGGCGGTCATGATGCTGAACGTTTCGATGTCCATCGCGTCGCGCGAAGCGAAATGCGTAATGCGGCCGATCAACTGCGGACGGCAGCCGAGCTTGTTGTTGCAGAACAGATGGGCGCCGCGCTGCTCCAGCGGCGTGCCGCAGGCCGGACATTCCGTCGGAGCGATAATTTCCCGGCCTTCTTCATCGTCGGCTTTGCCGAGAATCTCCGGGATAACATCGTTCGAACGGCGGATTTTGACCAGCGTGCCCAGTGCATGCTTTAAGTTTTTCCGCTCGATATCCCCCATATTGTTCAGCGTGCAGTTCTGCACCGTGACGCCCGCAAGCTCGACCGCCTCCACGCGGGCGACGGGCGTAATTTTGCCCGTGCGGCCCACTTCCCAGGATACGGCCTCGAGAACGGTAGTCGTCTCCTCCGCCTCGAACTTGTAGGCTACCGCCCAGCGCGGGAACTTATCGGTATACCCGAGCGCTTCGCGGGTGCGCATATCCGTGAGCTTCACGACCGCCCCGTCGATCAAATAATCGAACGTATGCCGGCGCTCGGCGATCGCCTCAAGCTCCTTCTGCACATCCTCAATCGAGTCGCAATACATGACGTAAGGGTTCACCTTAAACCGGTTATCCCGCAAAAACCGCATCATCTCTTCGTGGTTCTCGAACGTAACGCCGCCGTCGGTATAGCCTATATTATAGAAGTAGGCGTCCAGCTTCCGCTCCGCCGTTACTTGCGGGTTCAAGTTGCGGAGCGCTCCGGCTGCGGCATTGCGCGCATTTTTCAGCTGCTCGGCCGCCGTCGCATTGTATTTCTCCAGTACGGACAAATTCATGATGCCTTCGCCCTGCACTTCGATCGTGCCGTTCTTAAACGGAATCGTCAGCGGGACGGACTTGATCGTTTTGACTTGCGGCAAAATGCCCTCCCCGACCGTACCGTTCCCCCGCGTCGCCGCCTGAACCAGCCGTCCGTTCGTATAGGTCAGGTTCAGCGTCAGCCCGTCAAACTTCAGCTCGATCGCATAACGCGGGGCCGGGAGCGGCTTCGCTTCGGGATTCTTCGCATTGTAGTCGGAAATCGCCTTAAGAGCGCGCTGGTTCCAGGCAAGCAAATCTTCCGCATCCTGGGCTTTGTCGAGGCTCCACAGCTTGGCCAAATGCTTGTGCGGATCGAAGCCTTTCAGCAGCTCGCCGCCGACCCGCAGCGTAGGCGAATCGGGCAGCACGACGCCCGTCGATCGCTCCAACGCAACGAGCTCGTCGTACAGCTTATCGTAATCCGCATCGCTTATGGTCGGCTGATCGAGCGTATAATATTGATAATTGTGAGCGGCAATCTCATCCGCCAGCTCCTGCATGCGCTGCAGCGCCGCAGGATCGGCTGCGGGCACCGTCTTGTTCTGTTCCGTGTCCACAGAGGCTCCCCTTCCGTATTGAAGTTCCTTCCTTATACTTTCGTAATCGGAGCAAAAGCGGCAAGCAGCCGTTTAATGCCGACCGGCGCCGGGAAAGCGACCTGGATTTCCATGTCGTTGCCCGTCCCCTTGACGGAGACGACCGTCCCTTCGCCGAATTTGCCGTGCTTGACCTTATCGCCCGCGGCGAAGTTCCGGTCGCCTCCGGCGGCCGAACCGCCCGCCGCGCGGGCCGCGTCCATCGGCGTGCTGACGCGCACGCCCCCGCCGGACGCGCCGGCAGGCCGGGCCGATGCCGCCGAACCGTAGCCGAAGCCGCCGGCAGGTCTTCCGCCGGCGGACAAGCCCGAGCCGCCGGACCACGAGCCTCCGCCTCCGAAGCGGCCGCGGCCGATGCCCCCGGGCGATACGTTCTCCTTCACATGGTCCGGCACTTCCTCCAGAAACCGCGACGGCATGTTCGCGCCGGTTCGGCCGAACAGCGTCCGCATCCGGGCGCAAGTCATATACAGCCTTTCCTCGGCTCGCGTAATGCCGACGTACGCCAGCCGGCGCTCCTCTTCAAGCTCTTCGTTGTCCGCCAGCGCACGGCTGTGCGGAAAGACGCTTTCTTCGCAGCCGATGATGAACACGACGGGAAACTCCAGCCCTTTGGCGCTGTGCATCGTCATGAGCACGACCGCGTTTTCGCCGTCTTCGTCCGAATCGTTCATGCTGTCGATATCCGCGATAAGCGCCAGATCCGTCAGGAACGCGACCAGCGTGCGGTCTTCGTTCCGCTTCTCGAAATCCATCGTTACCGACAGAAATTCGTCGATGTTCTCGAGCCGCGCTTTCGATTCGAGCGTGTTTTCCCGCTGCAGCTCGAGCCGGTATTGCGTCAGCTCCAGCACCTTCTCCGTCAATTCCGTCACGGATAAATATTCGACCATGCGGGACAAATTTCCTATCATGTCCCGAAACTCGATCAGCTGCGAGCGAATCCGTCCGCTGACGTCCACGCCTTCCAGATCGCCGATCACTTCGTAAATCGACGTGCCTCTTCTCGCCGCTTCGGCCGCCAGCTTGCCGACCGTCGTATCGCCGATGCCGCGTTTAGGCACGTTAATAATCCGCTCCAGGCTGATATCGTCGTCCGGATTGGACACGAGGCGAAGATAGGCCAGCAAGTCCTTAATTTCCTTGCGGTCGTAGAACTTTACGCCGCCGACGATCTGATAAGGAATTTCCGACTTGATCAGCACTTCCTCGATCACCCGCGACTGCGCGTTGGTGCGGTACAATATCGCGTGATCGTCGTACCGTTTGCCTTTAGTATCGACGTTCCGGCGAATTTCACCCGTCACGAAATAAGCCTCGTCATGCTCGGAGTCCGCCTGATAGACCGTAATCGGATCGCCTGCGCCCCGGTCGGTCCACAGCTTCTTCGGCTTTCGTCCCGTATTCCGCTGAATTACGGCGTTCGCCGCGTCCAATATGTTCGAGGTGGAACGGTAGTTCTGCTCCAGCATAATCGTGCGGGCTTCCGGATAGTCCTCCTCGAAGTTGAGAATGTTCGTAATGTCCGCTCCGCGCCAGCGGTAGATCGACTGGTCGCTGTCGCCGACGACGCATATATTGTGGTGCTTGTCGGCCAGCATACGGCACAGCATGTATTGGGCGCGGTTCGTATCCTGGTATTCGTCCACGTGAAGGTAGCGGAATTTCGATTGATAGAAATCCAGCACCTCCGGCACGTCCTTGAACAGCTCGATCGTCTTCATGATGAGATCGTCAAAATCGAGCGAGTTGTTGCCCCGAAGACGCTTCTGATAAGCCGAATACACTTGAGCCACGATGCCTTCGAAATAATCGCCGGCTTTCTGCTCGTACCTCTCCGGCGAGATCAGCTCGTTTTTGGCGCTGCTGATCGCGGCCTGAACCGCCTTGGGCTCGAATTTTTTGACGTCGATGTTGAGATCCTTCATGACGTTGCGGATGACCGACAATTGGTCGGACGAATCCAGAATGGAAAAGCTCGAAGAATATCCGATGCGGCCGATATCCTTGCGCAAAATCCGGACGCACATGGAGTGGAAGGTGGACACCCAGATGTCTTGTCCGCCGGGGCCGATCAAGGCCGACACTCTGTCCTGCATTTCGCGGGCCGCTTTATTGGTAAACGTAATGGCAAGTATGCTCCACGGCGCAACGCGCTTGTTCTCAATTAAGTAAGCGATGCGGTGGGTCAGAACCCGCGTCTTGCCGCTGCCCGCTCCCGCCATGATAAGCAAAGGGCCCTCCGTTGTGCGGACCGCTTCCCGCTGCGGCGGATTCAGCTTTTGCACCGCTTGCTCGATGCCGATTGGATTTAACATCATCTTGCTCCTTTGTACCGATTTGTTCGCATTTGTTCGCCTACTCCCAGTGTAGACTTCGGGGCCTTGGCATGTCAATTTGATCGTTGATGCTGAGGCGTATTTTATTGACTCCGTCTTTAGACGGGAACGTTTGCGGCGAAAGACGAACCGCCTTGCTCCCGGATGGGCCGTCCAGCCGGAGGGTCCCGCCGAATAAAACAGGCGCTAAGACATTTGAGCCTATGAAGTCCTCTCATGTATAATAGCGACAGTGCCCGGTCTTGAAAATGGAAGTTTTTTCTCCTGTTTTTTGGGAGGAAACCGCCTGCAGGACCGCGAATGAATGTCAGGGCTGCCGTTGCAAGGGCTTGAAGCCCGGCGCAGCGGGCGGCCGATAAGCCGGACGGAAGGCTATACTATCGCTTTCGTTCCGCTTATATGAATAGCAGATAGAGAGGATGTTAATAGGAATGGAGTTCTGGGAAATACTGAAGGCTATCATTCTCGGCCTGGTGGAAGGGCTGACGGAGTTCGCACCGGTATCGTCGACGGGACATATGATCATCGTCGATGACATGTGGCTGAAATCCGAAGAGTTTCTGGGCAAATACACCGCCAATACGTTCAAAGTCGTCATCCAGCTGGGATCGATATTGGCCGTCCTGGTCGTATTCCGGCAGCGGTTCATCGATTTGCTCGGACTGAACCGGGTTTTCGGCACGGGCAAAGGATCGGCGGCCGCTTCCAACAAAGGGCGCCTGAAGCTGATGCAGGTTATCGTCGGGCTTCTCCCGGCCGGCGTGCTCGGCGTGTTGTTCGAAGATTATATCGACGAATATTTGTTCTCGACGGAAACGGTGCTGATCGGGCTCGTCGTCGGAGCGATCCTGATGATCGTTGCGGACTACGTCTATAAGCGGAAAACCGTCCGAGCGGAAACGGTCGACCAGATTACTTACAAGCAGGCTCTTGGCATCGGCCTGATCCAATGCTTGTCGCTGTGGCCGGGCTTCTCCCGCTCCGGATCGACGATTTCCGGGGGCGTAATGTTTGGGCTAAGCCACCGCGCGGCTTCCGACTTTACGTTCATTATGGCGGTTCCGATCATGTTCGGCGCCAGCTTTCTGTCGCTGATCAAAAATCTGGAATATTTCACGATGGACGCTTTGCCGTTTTTTATCGCCGGCTTCGTCGCGGCGTTCGTCTTTGCGCTGATCTCCATCCGCTTCTTCCTGAAGCTCATTGACCGGATCAAACTCGTTCCGTTTGCGATTTACCGGATCGTGCTTGCCGCCATCATTTACTTTGTATTTATCCTGTAACAAGCTGAAACGGCTTCGCCGTCCAACACCTACGGACGAACCGTTTCGGCGAGAAAGTTAAGTCCGTATTAGATGGGAAAGGGAGCTTGCCGCCGGGAAGCTCCCTTTTTCTTTGCGTATTATGCCGTATGACGAGCGTTTCGCGTCAAACCGCTTTTCTTAGCACCAAGTATGAGACGATTCCGTAGATCGCCGTCAGCGGCAGCAGCCAAGCCGCATAATAGGAAGCCGAATGGCTGACGAGCCATTCCCCGATTGCCCCCCACAGTTCCATATAGGTCAGAATGAAGCTTGCAAGCGTGCCCAGCAGGATCGCGGCGATCCAGAACGTGAACATGCCTTTCCGGCCAAATCTTCGGAACAAAGCTACCAGCGTAAAGCCGGCCATGTACATATGCAGAAGCAAGCTGAACGCAATCAGCAATTGAACGGCGGCATTGCCATCGTTCAAATACGGCAGGTGAAAAAATCCCAGCTTGACGCCCCAGCCTCCGGTCCATTCCGCTTCCACGAACGAAAGCACCGTGAGCATCGCCGCTGCCGTGAAGCTGAAGACGGCCATGGTGCATGCCGTTCCCCAGAAAAAATCGCGTCTTCGAACGCTAAGCCCGATGGCGAACGAGAATGTTTGGGAAGGGGCGATGATGCCGGCTATAAACGCGTATACGTAAACCGACGTGACGCCGCCCGATCTCATCCCTTCTTCTTCCTGCACCAAATACCCGATAAGCAGATTGATTGCAAAGCTGGCGAACAATATAATGACCGGAATAAGAAACCATGACCATTTATCCCGGTAGTGCATGCGCATGACGGCCCCAATTTTGTTCATGCCCCGAATCCCCCTTCCGTTTGCCGTTTTCTTTTCCCCGTCAAATGGACGATCAGCTCCTGCAAGGAAACCGGCACGATATCGAGTCCCAGTTTCTCCGCTTCTTCCTTCTCCCCGGCGGATACGCCGATTACCGTCGCGGTCGAGAAACCGCCCAGGGCCGAGCTCGAAACGACTTCCTTGTCTCCCACGAACGAATTCACCTTTCCGGCCGGTCCGGCCACCGTATAACCTTTATCTCGGAGCGTGTCGGCTTCTTCGTCGAACAATATTTCGCCTTTATCGATAACGATGACGTGCTCCAGCAATTGGCTTACTTCATCAATCAGATGCGTGGACAGAATAACGGTGCGGGGATGATTGGCGTAGTCTTCGAGCAGCAGCTCGTAGAACATCGACCGGGCGACCGCATCCAGCCCCAAATACGGCTCGTCGAAAATCGTAAGCGGCGCGCGGCTTGCAAGGCCGACAATAATGCCCACGGACGAGGTCATGCCCCTTGACAGCTTCTTGACCGGCCGGTTCCGGGGAAGATCGAACTGTTCGAGCAAATTCTCGGCATACCGCCGGTCCCAATTCGGAAACAGGGTCTCCGCAACCCCAAGCACATCCGAAACCTTAAACGTCTCGGGATACCTCTGGCTCTCCTTGATGAAACAGATTCGATCCAGCACCCGCTTGTTCTCGTACGGATTTTCGCCGAACACTTTGACCGTGCCCTTCGTCGGAAACAACTGCGCCGCAAGCATGTGCATAATTGTCGTTTTGCCCGCTCCGTTCCGTCCGAGCAAGCCGTAAATTTTGCCTTCCTTTAACGTAAAATCGATCGCGTTAAGCACCGTTGTATCGCCGTAGCGCTTCGTCAGCCCTTTCACTTCCACGACCGCGCTCATTGTCCGCCCGCTCCCTTCCGGATCATATCCGCCAGCTGTTCCGCCGTAATGTCCAGCTTCTTCGCTTCCTGGACCATCGACACTACATATTGCTCATAAAACTGCTCTCTCCGCTTCTCGACCAGCTTCTCTCTCGCGCCTGCCGCAACGAACATGCCAATCCCTCTCTTCTTGTACAAAATGCCCTGCTCCGCCAGCAGGTTGACGCCTTTAGCCGCGGTAGCCGGATTAATCCGGTAAAAGGACGCGAACTGGTTCGTCGAAGGCACCTGCGTTTCTTCGGGCAACGTCCGCTCGATAATGTCGTCCTCGATTTTCTCCGCGATTTGCATAAATATCGGCTTGCTGTCGTCTATCATGATCTTTACCTCACCACCACACTGGTTAATTACTCTAGTAACTAACCTCATCATAATGGATTATTCTTCCTATGTCAACCATTTCCAAAAAATCGGATGAGCCCAAATTGGCGCGGGCAAGGACCTGCCGAAAAAAGTTCAAAATACGCGAACATGACCCGGCGCGGCCGTGCCGGCATAAGACAGGCCGGCGGCTATGGAAATGAACAAAAACAAAAGCCTTGTCCGGCGGCAATCGGCCGCTAGACAAGGCTTTGATGTTTTGGGAGGATGGCTGTCCCTGTTAACAGATGCATGTTTTCCGTTTTGCGCCAAGCTTTCCGGCCGCCTCCACTTTGCGGATGTAATCGGCGGCGACCGGAACTTTGCAGGCGGTATCGCCGACGTCGACGCTCACTTTGCCGATCTTTTCGGCGACAGCCGCCGCCTCTCCGGCCAGCGGCTTCACAAAAGACCCGACGCCGATCACAAATCCGTTCATCGTATAACGGACGCGGTTGCGCTCCTCATGGATCCGATCGGACACTTGTCGCAGCAAAACGCGAAGTGCGTCCAGGTCCAGCTCCTCGTCCGGCGTAACCGAGATGTAATGGGTCATCGTGTTCCAGCCGCACGAAGCGATAAGCTCCTCCTCGGAGGCCATCCACTCGTTCGCCAGCTCCAAGGCAAAGGCGCTTTCGGCGGCGACGGCCGCCACCGTGCATTCGGCAATCGTATGGCAATTCGCCTTCGACGCCCAGACCCGCAGCTGCTCCTTGGTGAGCCGCTTCGGATCGACGGACAACCCGGCCAAATACATCGCGTCGTAATTGCCCGTATCGTAAAGCCGAAGCGCAAGCTCTTGATTTTTTTTGACATGCTTGACCAGCTTCTTCAAATCGCCGATCCTGACGCCGAATAACGGTTCGGGCGCGCCGTGGCGCATGAGCGTCTTTTTCGTTTGCCCGGTCCCGAGCGATTCCAGCTGCTTCATCATGTCCTCGATGTCCATCGCCGGCGAACACCTCCTATGCCTTTTAAGTCGCCCTCATGCCCCGCTGGCCGCTTTGCCCGTAAACTGGCTGTTGTACAGATCGGCGTAAAACCCGTTCGCCGCGAGCAGCTGCTCATGATTGCCCTGTTCGATAATCGAGCCGTTATTCATGACGAGAATAAGATCGGCACCCCGTATCGTCGACAGGCGGTGGGCAATGACGAAGCTCGTTCGCCCCTTCATCAGGGAGTTCATCGCGCGCTGGATAAACACTTCCGTTCGCGTATCGACGCTGCTTGTCGCTTCGTCGAGAATGAGAATTTGCGGATCGGCCAGTATCGCCCGCGCAATGGTGAGCAGCTGTTTCTGCCCTTGCGAAATGTTGGACGCCTCTTCGTTCAGCACCGTATCGTAACCGTCCGGCAGCGTCCGGATAAAGTGATCGGCATGGGCCGCTTTGGCCGCCTCCACGATCTCCTCTTCGGTTGCGCCTTCGCGCCCGTACGCGATATTGTCCCGGATCGTGCCGTTAAACAGCCAGGTGTCCTGCAGCACCATGCCGAACAGATTGCGCAGGCCGCTTCGCTTCATCTCCTTGACGTCCACGCCGTCGATCGTGATTTTGCCGCCGTCCAGCTCGTAGAAGCGCATGAGCAAATTGATGATGGTCGTTTTGCCCGCGCCGGTCGGCCCGACAATCGCGATCGTCTGCCCCGGCAGCACGTTGATGTTCATATCGGCGATAAGCGGCTTGTCCGCCTCGTAGCCGAACCGCACATGATCGAAATGAACCGCTCCGGCCGGGCGGATGAGCGCCTTCGGCACCTCCGGATCGGGAATCTCCTCCCGCTCGTCCAGCAGCTCGAATACGCGCTCGGCGGAAGCGACCGTCGATTGGATGACGTTGGCGATGTTGGCCAGCTGCGTAATCGGCATCGTAAACTGTCTCGTATATTGAATAAACGCCAAAATATCGCCGACGGAAATCGCCCTGCGAAGGACGAGCAGGCCGCCCACGATACAGACCAGCACATAGCCGATGTTGCTGATGAAGCTCATAATCGGCATAATGATGCCGGATATAAATTGCGCCTTCCAGCCCGCTTCGTACAGCTTGTCGTTCATTTCGTCGAAGTCGTCGATGGAACGTTGTTCCCTGCCGAACGCCTTGACGATCCGGTGGCCCGTAAACATTTCCTCCACGTGCCCGTTCAGCCTGCCAAGCTGAGCCTGCTGCTGCACGAACAGCTTCTGAGATCGGGCGGCAATCGACCGGATCGCCAGCAGACTGGCCGGGATGGTCAGAAAGACGATTAACGTCATTAAAGGACTAATCGTCAGCATCATGACGATTACGCCGACCAGCGTAACGAACGAGGTAATAAACTGCGTTAAGCTTTGCTGCAGCGTCGTGCTAATATTGTCCACGTCGTTGACGACCCGGCTCAGCACTTCGCCGTGCGGACGCGAATCAAAAAACTTGATCGGCAGCCGGTTGAATTTGTCGTAAACCTGCTTGCGCAAATCGTAGACGACCTTCTGCGCCACGTCCGCCATCAAATATTGCTGGATATAGCCGAAAGCCGCGCTGACGACATACAACAACGCAAGCACAAGCAAAATCCGGTTAATCGCGCCGAAGTCGATGCCCGCCCCCGGCGTGCCGTTCCATATGGCGATTAACCCTTCCGTCAGCTTGGTCGTCGCGTTTCCGAGCAGCTTCGGCGTCACGATGCTGAATATCGTGCTGGCGATAGCCGCGAGCAACACGCCGGTCAGCTTGCCGACATGAGGCTTCAAATACCCGATCAGCCGGTTTAACGTGCCTTTGAAATTTTTGGCCTTCTGAACCGGCATCCCCATCCCGGGCCCGGGCGGTCCCATGCGCGGGCCGCCGTGTCCGTTGCCGGGACCTCTCCGATCCTTGTGATCGCTCATGCGGATTCCTCCTCCGACAGCTGCGAAAAGACGATTTCGCGGTATACTTCGCTCGTTTGCATCAGCTCGGCGTGCTTCCCGATTCCGGCGATTCGGCCTTCGTCCAGCACGATAATGCGGTCCGCATCCATCACGGTGCTGACCCGCTGGGCGACGATCAGGACGGTCGCTTCGGTCGTTTCCGTTTTGAGAGCGGCCCGCAGCTTCGCGTCGGTCTTGAAGTCAAGCGCGGAGAAGCTGTCGTCGAACACGTATATTTCAGGCTTGCGTACGAGCGCGCGGGCAATGGACAGCCGCTGCTTCTGCCCGCCGGACACGTTATTCCCGCCTTGGGCGATAAGAGAACCGTACCCTTGCTCCATCTTCGCGATAAAATCGGCCGCTTGGGCGATTTCCGCCGCGCGGCGAATCTCCTCGTCCGTCGCGTCCTCCTTGCCGTAACGGATATTGTCCGCGACCGTGCCCGTAAACAGCATCGCCTTTTGCGGCACGAAGCCGATTTTGGCGCGCAGCCGCTCCGGCTCCATATCCCGGACGTCGATTCCGTCCACGAGCACGCGGCCTTCGTTAACGTCATAAAAGCGCGGAATGAGGCTGACGAGCGTGCTTTTGCCGGAGCCGGTGCCGCCGATAATCGCAGTCACCTCGCCGGGGCCCGCTTCGAACGAAATATCGGACAGCGCCGCTTCCTCCGCTCCGGGATAACGGAAGGAAACGCGTTCGAACGTCACATAACCTCGTTTGCCGCCTTCCGTTTTCGGCCATGCGGCCGTCCCGTTCCCTGCCGCCGGCTTCCCGTCCGTGCCGCGTACTTCCCGAACGTGGTTCTCGGTCCCTCCTTCCATATCGAGAACCTCTTGGATGCGGGCCGCCGAAGCCGACGCGCGGGGGAGCATGACGAACATCATGGAACCCATCATGAGCGAAAACATAATTTGCATCGCATATTGGATGAAAGCCATCAGCGAACCGACCTGAAGATCGTTGTTCCCGATCCGTACGGCGCCGATCGCCACGATGGCGACAATCGACAAGTTCATGACCAGCATCATAAGCGGAAACATAACGGCCATCAGCTTGTTGACGCGAACGGCCGTATCGGTCAGGTCGGCGTTTGCTTCTTCGAACCGTTCCGTCTCATGCCGGGTCCGGTCGAACGAGCGGATGACCCTAATCCCCATGAGCCCTTCGCGCAGCACCAGGTTGAGCTTGTCGATCTTTTTCTGCATCGCCTTGAACAGCGGGATACCCTTGCGCATGACGGCATAAATGACAAACGCCAGCAGCGGCAGCACGACGATAAATACAAGCGACAGCTTGGCGTCCTGCGATACGGCCATTATAATGCCGCCGATGCACATAAGCGGCGCCATGACCATCATCCGCATCATCATAATGAGCACCTGCTGCAGCTGGGTAATGTCGTTCGTCGTCCGGGTAATGAGCGACGAAGTCCCGATGCGGTCGAATTGATGCAGGGAGAAATGTTCGACATGGCTAAATACTTTGCTCCGGACGATTCGCCCGAAGCCGGCCGCCGACTTCGCGGAAAGATAGCTGGCCGCGACGGAGCATAGGCCGCCTCCCGCGGCGACGAGCAGCATAAAGGCGCCTACGCGCCATATGTAAGGCGTGTTTTGCTTCAAGACGCCTTCGTCCACGATATCCGACATTAATGTCGGCAGATAAAGATCCGATAACGTTTGCAGAAATACAAACACGAGAACGAATACAACTTGCCAGCGATAAGGACTTAAATAACGGAATAGCTTTAACAAAACAGCGTACACCCGCCCTTCGGACGCAAATAGTTTAGTAATAAAACTTTTATACGAATTCAGTATAGTTTTTCCCCAAACGGGAAGTCAAACTTGCACGGAGCGAGCGGGAAATCAAGCGTTAGCCCTGGCGCCGAACAAACAAAAACACCCGCCCGAGATTCCGAAGGAAGCGGATTGTCAGGCAGGTGTTTTAAGATGTATTAATGATCCGCCGACTTTACGGCCGGCACGGTGGCGAGAGCGGCCTGCAGGTCGCTGTAAACGACATTGCCCACGACGACGGTATGAACCGCTTTTGCCGCTTCGGCCGCTTTCGCGGCGCTGTCGATGCCGCCGCCGTAAAAGACCCGGGCTTGGGTCGCAGCGGCTGCCGCCCGTCTTACAAGGTCCATATCGCCGTAAGCGCCGCTGTACTCCAAATAAACGATCGGAAGCCGCAGAAGCTTATCCGCCAGCTTGACGCGGGCGACGACTTCATGCTCGTCCAGATCGGCCTGCGCGCCGGTCAGCTTCGCCGCCGTCGCCTCCGCGTTTAGTATAATGTAGCCTTCCACCGCCGTCATGTCCCAGGGCACGAAGCTGCCGTACTCTTTAATTCCTTCGATATGGTTGCCGACTATCCATTCCGGCTTGTCCGTATTCAGCACCATCGGAACCAAATAACCGTCGAACCCGGGAACCGCCGCTTCAAGCGACGAAACCTCCAGCACGCAAGGAAGCGCGTAACGGCGGACGCGCGACATCAGATCGATCGTGTTGTCGAACGTTACGCCGCTCGAGCCCCCGACCATAATCGCGTCCGTTCCGGACATGCACACCGCGTCAAGCGCTTCGTCGGACAGCTCCCGGTCCGGGTCCAATTTAAATACATGCCGCCATTCGGCGTAGCCTATTGCTTCCATCGATGTTCCTCCGCTTGTTCGTTCATGAAGCGCGTTTCTTCTCTTTTTATCGTCCGCTAGGGGAAAAGCGCCTTTCGATTCCTCTATGCTAAGACAGCCCGCACCCGGTGTCAAACGAAAGATGCAGGCGATCGCCCGGGGGGCAATCGGCAAGGCGCAATTGCAGGCCGTTATTCCGCATCCGTCCCCGTCAGCTGCTTGCGGGCGTAGCCGATCGTTTCCGCGTCTTGCTTCGACGGCTTCTTGATTCGTTCCAAATAAGCAAGCGCCTTGGCCGGATCTCCCGGATCGTCCGCGGTAATGCCGTGCAGCGCCATGGCGGCCAGCGCCCGCAGCGTACGGTCCCCGCCTCCTTCCCGTTCGTAGGCGGCAACCGCTTCTTCGTACCGTTGCTGCTGAACGAGACGGTCTCCTTCCGTCAGCCCGTCCGCCGGCGTATGAAAATGCGGCCGGTCGGGACGGTCGAAACGGTGTGCTGCGGAGCTGGTCAGCTTGCGACCTTCCGCCGAATAAGCATCGACCGCCCAAACAAATTGACCGCCGGGATAAACGACTCCCAGAATCGATTGCGTGCCGAGCGCAAAATCGTTTTTCGAAGTCCCCTGTCTTTTGACATAGCCGATTAACCGGCTTCGCAAATCTTCCATCCGGTACTCCGCCGACGTTCCCGTCCACCGCTCCTCCAACGGGCTCTTTATGCTGCCGGCTGCCCGGCCGTCCTTGTCCGGCTCCAATGCGGCAATCGACAGCTGATAATAAGCCGCGCCGGGGACGGCATGCCATCGGAACGCGATACGGTCGCCTTCTATAAGGTCGCCGTCAACGGGCGAAACCAATCCGATTCGCGGAGCGAAGCTCAAATCGTAACGGCCGGTCTCGCCGTAGGCGATCGTTACGGTTGGGCGGTCGGGCTCTACCAGATGATAGCCTTCGACTTCTTCCGGCAGCATGCCGACTCCCACTTCGTATTCCCCCGGTTGAGCTTGCCATGGCCGAGCCTCGCCGGATAAGTCATCGCCGTAAAACCGGTAACGCCCGGCCTCGTCGGTTACGGCGACCGGATAATGGCCAAACGGTCTTGTGACCCATCCCGGGTCCGACGCCTTGCGCAAAACGACATAAACGCCGGAAGCCGGTTGTCCGTCCAGCGTCACGCTTCCTTCGAGAAGAATCGGCTTGCCGCCCGCAGCATCCCTTGCGGCCAACATGGCAAGCAAGGCTTGCAGCTCGTCTTCGGCAAACCCGCCGACGGGCGATTGTTCTGCGGCCAGCTCCTGCAGCAGCCGCTCCCCCTTGTCCCACTCCTTCTGCAGCAAATAAATTTCGGCAAGGCTGAATTTGCTCCGGGCGCTATAAGGCGAATCGCCGTCATCGGAGACAAGCTTCTCCAGCCGCGCGCGGATCTCCGCCAACCGTTCCGGATCGCCGGTATTTCCCGATGATGAACTAAAGCTGTTGAAAATATATACGAGCTCCGGTTCTTCAATCCCGTCCATGTTCATGGACGCCGCCTCATCTAACGCCAATCGGTCCAGCCGGTGCTCGGAATACAGCCGAAGCAGCACGGCAGCTCCCGCAACAAGTATAAGCGCTGCCGCTGCGGCAACGGCCCATTTTAACCGTTCGCTTCTCATTTTGCGCGGCTCCTCCCCTTTGCCGTTTCACACGGAGAATTTTCTCCGCCTTGCGTTTTCCAATATTTTACCATGCTCAATCGTTGGATAAAAACACCTCCAATTGTCATGCTTGGAAACGCCGAAACTTTAATACTCTTAAGCGGCAAAAAAAACGCCGGCCCCGTCTCTTGCCGTTAAAGCATAGAGGCGGGACCGGCGTGTATGGTTTCGAACAAGAACCGGCGTGAGCGAGAGCGTGTTTTCTTCGAACCTGTCTCAATAGGAGTAAACGGTCAAGACGACCTCACCCGCGGCGTCCGGTCTACTTCACCAGCTGTCCGCGCGTGACGCCGAGCTGATTCGTCGCCTTCAGCGCGCGCCATACTTGCGTGCCGCTAATGCGGCCTTCCAGCGCTTCGCGGTACAAGCCCAGCACCTCGTGCACCTTCTCCGCCGATTCCTCCAGAAATTCGACACGGTAGGACGGAACGCCGAGCTCGATAAAGTTGCGGATATATTCGGCGCCGGACTGCTCGATTGCGTTGTATACCGTATTGCGGCAGCCCTCGTCGACGCGGACGGGATGGGACATGCCGATTCGGTCCTGCAGCGAAGCGCGGTGCTCCTCGCACGGGCGGCCGCAGTTCGTATAGTTCGTCCCTTCGCTCAAGAACGTGCAATAGACGCAGTGCTCCGTATGGAACATCGGCAGATGCTGATGAATGACGACTTCCAGCCTGGACGTGTCGGCCTGTCGCAGCAAATCGACCATTTGCTGAATGTTCAGGTCGTACGAAGGCGTTACGATATCGAGCCCCGCTTCGGTAAATACGTTAACCGCTTTATGATTCGCCACGTTAAGCGAAAAATCTCCGATCAGCTTCGGGAACTTCCGTCCCGGATTCTCGGCCATAGCGCGCAGGTAGTAATAGAGCGCACCCGTATTGCGCACCAGAACGGCATCCGGCTGCAGCTTCAAAATATTCGCGTGATAGCCGTTTTCGCCCGGCATATGGATGCGCGGCGTTGCCAGCGCAATCGGCTTGCCCGCGCGTCGGGCGATGTCGATGGCGGCCGGAAACTGCTTAATGAATTCAAAATCGGCGTAAATCATCGCGACATCCTCCGCCGCTGCGGCCTCCACCTGCGGAAGCGTCCGGCATAATGCCGTCAGCTGCGGGTCCCGCACCGGCTTCGCCGGAGATTTACGCGCATCGGCGAACGCATCGACGGTCCGCTTGACGTACACCGGCGGCTTCGGACGTTCGCCCGTCAGCTTTTCGACCGCTTCGCGGCGAATCCGGTTCAATTCGCGGATCGGCAATATCAGATCGCCTTCAAGCGCAACCTCCAGACGATCGAGCTGATACAGCGTGCCGCCGAGCCGTCCCAGCTGCTCTTCAAGCAGCGCCGCGTCCATCGGGCGCTTCAGCGCTTTTTCGAGCGCAAGCTCGGAGCTCACTTCTACGCTTGTTCCTTTCTGCACGTCGGTCCAAACCGTGTGCAGGAAGCCGCCTTCTTGGCCGCTCACCCGCACATGAAGCGGAAATACGCGGTACGGCTTCTCCGTTTCGAACGTTGCGCGCAGCCTTTTGTCCAATGCCGGATCGCTGGTCTTCCACACCTTATCGCCGACATGCACCTTGTACAGATCCACGTCGTGGCGTCCCGGCACGATTTCGAGCAGCGTTCCTTCCTGGGCTTCGCCTTCGATCTTCACGCCCTGACGGCGCAAATCGTAGACGCGGCCGCCTTCCTCCTTCTTGGTCGGATCGCCGGCGTCGAACACGATGCCGTCGCCCCGCTTGATCGGCGCTTCGACACAAACGGTGACCGCGTCGCGCATGACGCGCTCGACCCGGCCAAGATAGACGCCGCGGCTTTTCGGGAACGTGCCGTCCACCAGCTGCTTGTTGTTCGTCCCTTCCAGGAAGCCGTGCGTAAAGCCGCGCGAGAAGCTTTGCTGCAGCTCGCGAATTTCTTCCTTGCTTGGCGCCGAACGGTCGCCTTCGAAATATTTATCGATCGCCTTGCGGTATTTGCTCACCACGTTGGCTACATATTCCGGGCTTTTGAGACGGCCTTCGATTTTAAAAGACGACACGCCCGCTTCGATCAGCTCGGGCACGAGATCGATCGCCGCCAGATCCTTCGGCGACAGCAAATACGCCACATCGCCCATCGGCTTCTGCTCGCCGTCCACGATCAGATCGTAAGGGAGCCGGCACGCCTGCGCGCATTCGCCGCGGTTCGCGGAGCGGCCGCCCCACATTTCCGACGTCAAGCATTGGCCGGAGTAGGATACGCACAAGGCGCCATGGACGAACACTTCCATCGGAAGCTTCGCCTGCTCGCCGATTTTTCGGATTTGGTTCAAATTGTTTTCGCGTCCCAATACGACCCGTTCCATTCCGAACGGCTTCGTAAACTCCACCGCTTCCGGCGACGTGATCGTCATCTGCGTCGAGCCGTGGATCGGAAAATCCGGCGAAATCTCGCGGATCAGCTTCACGAGCCCCAGATCCTGCACGATAACCGCGTCGACGCCGGCGGAGATGCATGCTTCGATCAGCTGCTGCGCATCCTTCAGCTCGTCCTCGAATACGAGAATGTTGAAGGTCAAAAAACCCTTCACTCCGTAGCTGTGCAGAAACGACATAATCTCCGGCAGCTCTTCCATCCGGAAATTGTTGGCCCGCGCGCGGGCGTTAAATTTCTCGACGCCAAAAAAAATCGCATCCGCGCCGTTCGCCACGGCCGCCCGCATGCAGTCCCAATCGCCGGCCGGCGCCAGCAGCTCGATATCTTCTCTTCTTATATTTAAAGTCATAACGACTAACATCCTCCATCTTCTAGTTCAAGCTTCTCAAGCTTTTTCTAATAGTGTAACAAACCGCCCGCCGCGAATCTACCATACAATGCTGGCAACACATTTTACGTGTACTCTGCATAGCTGTCCAATTTAAAACGCCAAAAAGAAAGACCGTCTAACGCCAGGAGGCGAAAGACAGTCCGTCTTTCCGATTAAGAGCCAAACGTCATCGAGCGAACCGCAGCTTGAGCGTCGCGCAAATTCGCTTCGGCTCTGGCGCCGTTCTCGATGAAAAACGTTATGGCGACCAGATTGTCGTTATAATCGGTCAAATAAGTATAGTAAACGCCGTTATCTTCTTCCGATACTTCCTTGAACGCAATGGCGTCCTTCCCGCCGATCTTTTCCTCCCAAGCCTCGATTGACGGTTCTTCCTCGAACTCGTCTTCGAGCTCGCCATCGTCTTCCGTCAACTCGCTCGGCTCCAGCACCCGGATCGAGAACGAGCCGCCGTGGAAAAAATAAAATTCCGTGAAATCTTCGAATCCTTCCGTACCGGCCGCCGAATACCAATACTGCGGAGTCGTGATGGAGATGCCGTTCTTTAATTTATTCAAGCTTGTCGAGCCGACGACGTCCGATGCGGCCGATGCGTCGTAATCGATTCTAAAGCTGTCCAGCAGCTCCGTGAGATGAGCCAGATCGCTTGTATCCGCCCCTTCGGTAACGGCGATCACGTAATAGAGCAAATCGCCTTGCTGAGCGGCGCGATATTCGACAACCGAGCCGTCAATTTCCGTTTGAATCTGCACGAAGTTAACGCCGTTAACGGTCACCGTTCGCTCCGAAAGCACTTCTTCGCCGTCTTCAAACCATCCGGTTACCGCTTCCTTGATCTCGTTCGAGCTTAATGTCCCTCCGACAAGCACGGAATCGATGATAAGTGTGCTGGATCCGTCCGTACTCATAAAAGTCGTGTAGGTGCCGTTCACAAAGCGCTGCTTCAATCCGTAAATGCTTGGATCGTTGATCGTCCAGCCGTCGTAACTGCTTCCGATCTGGGCCTGTTCGGCAGCTGCGCCGGTTTCCGCTTGCGCGCTTCCTTTAATCGTGACGGTTTTGGTGGCCGGGTCGAATTTGACGTCGGCGCCAAACGCTTCCGCAATGACGCGAAGCGGCACGTAGGTCGTTCCGTTGTTAATAAGCGCAGGCGCAACGGCTACCTGCGTCGCCTTGCCGTTAATCAGCACTTTTTTGCTTCCGATCGTCAGCACGACTTGGCGGTCGCCGTAGGTCAGCCCGATAACGCCTTTGTCGTACGTCAGATCGGCCTTGAACGATTCCGTGATGACGCGCAAGGGCACCATTGTCGTGCCGCTTTGCTCATAAGGCGCAACGATTGCGGACGATACGCCGTTAATGCTGATGCTCGGGCTCCCGGACTTCAGTGTGATTTCGACCGCGCTCCCGGCTTCCGCGCCCATAACCGCCGCCGGAAACATGGCCGCCGCCAGCAAAGAGCCCGCTAGCAAAGCCGTTGCCGCTTTTTTCCCCGATTTCATTCCTTCATCCCCCAATGCTCTGTTTGTTTATTTCTTCGATTCGCGGTTTGCGGCAATCGCTTCCAGTTCCGCATCGCTATAACATATATCGCCATAATTCGATCGTTTTGTTAACGTTTTTTGACGGCAGTCGGCACCAATCGGGAAGCCGTCCTTTGGATTGTTTATTTTTTATACGATTTTGTCATTTTTGCCGTTAGCCGGTTCGTTTTGGATAGAGAAATGCTATAATGAAATTGCTTTTTGTTCGTTTATACGGTGATATTCAAGGAGGCTGAATCCGAATATGAAATTAGGCGTATTTGCTGTTTTATTTGCACAAAAGCCGTTTGAAGAAGCGCTCGACTACATCGCGTCGAAAGGATTGGAAGCGGTTGAAATCGGCACCGGCGGTTACCCGGGCAACGCCCATTGCGATCCGGACGTGCTGCTGTCGGATGCGGGTAAATTGAAAGCGTTTAAGCAAGCCGTCGAGTCCCGCGGCCTGATCATTAGCGCCCTTAGCGCCCATGCCAATCCGCTGCACCCGCAGCAGGCGCTCGCCGCACCGGACGATGCAGTCATCCGCAAAACGATCGAGCTTGCGAACCGTCTGGAAGTTCCGGTCGTGAACACGTTCTCGGGCTGCCCGGGCGACCACGAAGGCGCGAAATACCCGAACTGGCCGGTTGCGCCATGGCCTAACGATTATCAGGAAATTCTGAAATGGCAATGGGAGGAGAAAGTGATTCCTTATTGGACCGAGGTTGGCGGTATCGCCGAGCGCAGCGGGGTCAAAATCGGTCTCGAGCTCCACGGCGGCTTCTCCGTCCATAGCCCGGGCACGCTGCTCCGCCTTCGCGAAGCGGTCGGCAACGTCATCGGCGCCAACTTGGATCCGAGCCATATGTGGTGGCAAGGCATCGATCCGGTGCAAGCGGTTCAAATTCTCGGCCGCGCCGGCGCAATTCACCATTTCCATGCCAAAGACACGTCGATTGACCCGATCAACGTGAACCGTTACGGCGTAACCGACATGCAGTCCTACACGCAGATGCTGGACCGCGCATGGCAGTTCCGCACTGTCGGCTTCGGCCACGATCTGAAAACTTGGGCGGACATCATCAGCGCTCTCCGTCTCGTCGGCTACGACTATGTCGTCAGCATCGAGCACGAAGACGGCCTGATGTCGGTCGAGGAAGGCTTCTCGAAGGCCGTTCAAAATCTGCAGCAAGTACTTATTCGCGAGCCTCTTGGCGAAATGTGGTGGGTATAAAGCAAGCCCGCCTCACCGAAATAAAAAAGCCTGCCGGAATTTCCGGCAGGCTTTCTATTGCCGCAATAGTATTTGTAATTTCCCGAAGTTTCTTCTCATGCCATCCAAATTTTGAAAATCATTATGTAATCGATCACAAGGAATACGAGCAGCGAAAGCGTCGTCCAGCCGATGGCAAAATAATTTTTGTTCGGCTTTACTCTCAGCAACCGAATCAATCCAATAAAGATCAACACCGTGAACAATAGCATAAAATAGTCGAACGTATTTACCGTACTGGTTGATGCTGCCGCTTCTTCTGCCAAAAACATCGGTGGCCCTCCTTTTTATTCACAACTTGCCTATATTATCCTCATGTTATCCGTTTAGGACGCTGGATGCAAGTCCCAATTTCCAGTCTTAACAACATTGTCACGATTTTCTAAAATTTGCACGTATCCTCGTGTATGAAGCCCGTTATCCTTTACCCCATAAAATACCCATCTCCTTCGGCATTTATTACCGTTAACGGTCCGAAACGGCATTCGAGCTGTCCGCTGTATCGTTACGACAGCCACGTTCGATAAACTATTGTCTTAGACTGTCGCTATTTTATTGAACTAACGTTTCCCGTTAGTTTAACGCCATCGCACAATCTACAACTTTATTGTCATGGTTCAGATCTATATTTTCAGTACATCATTTCATCGAACACCTACAGATCTTTTGCATTTCTTCGCCGCATGCGCTACTATCTTTATATCGACAAATATGCAGGTCTATATAAGGAGGTTCTAACGCCTATGTCCCCCCGTACCAAAGAACAAAATGAGCTCATACGTATGCAGCGCAGAGAACAGATCCTGGACGTCGCCGCGCGATCTTACTTTCGGACGGGCGGCAGCTTTGATATTCGCGACGTCGCCCGTGAAGCAGGGCTTGGTTACGGCACCGTATACCATTATTACCCCAACCGGCATTTATTAATAGAAGATGTGTTGTGCAGCGGCTTTGAGAGATGCGAGCAAGTTATCGTGGAATGGGCGAACATCAGCGGCAGCCACCCCGATGACAGGCAGCTGTTGACCTATTGCAAAGCGCTGCTCCGGCTGTGGCAATCGGACGCCCGTGCATATCTTGTCTACAAAATGGCGGCGGAACATTATGCAGGCTTGCCTGAGAAGGATCGCTATCACGCCAAGAGACGATTTACGGAACGGCTGTACGTTCCACTTCAATCGATCGCCCAGCGCGATGATGATAGCGTCGACCATATGCTTGCTGTGCTGATCGGCTGCTGTGGACTGTACTATTATGCAGGCAATTCCGGCTTTGACGTCGATCGAATTGCCCGTCTTGCCATGCAAGCTATTACGAAGGAGTCCTGATACGAACATGGTCATTTTAAAAAGCAAGTATGAAATTGAGGCTATCCGGAAGGCATGCCAAGTGGTGGCTGAATGCCATCGTACAATCGCCCCGCTTATCAAACCGGGCATTACCACCAACGAGATTGATCGCATTTTTGAGGACGTTATGTTAAAGTACGGCGCAAAGCCATACCAGAAAGGCTATAAGGGCTATCCATATGCGACCTGTGCCTCCCCCAACGATGTGATCGCGCATGGCTTCCCTAGCAATAAGCCACTTGAGGAAGGCGATATCGTGACGATCGACACGGTCGCTGAACTCGATGGCTGGCTCGGTGATTCGGCCTGGACTTATGCGGTCGGCCAGATATCACCAACGGCTGAGAAGTTGATGCGCGTCACAAAGGAATGCCTTGACCACGGCATCGCACAGGCGCAGCCCGGCAATCGGCTCGGCGACGTTACGAGCGCGATTCAACGGCATGCGGAATCACACGGCTTCGGCGTCGTGCGCGATCTTCTTGCCCATGGCATCGGCCGCGACCTGCACGAGGAGCCGAATTATATGCATGTCGGCAAGCCCGGAAAAGGCCTCCGTATCAAGGAAGGTATGGTGTTCACGATTGAACCCATGATCACCGAAGGCACTTACTCCATGACAATCGATCCGGACGGCTGGACCGCACGGACGATGGATAACAAGCTTGCCGCCCAATATGAGCATACGATCGCTATCACGGCTGAAGGTCCGCAAATTTTGACCGCACAATAGAATAAATAGAGGTCGACCAACGAAATGGTCGACTTCTGTTTTTCGTATCGTCTTTCTTTATTCATTACAGGTGATCGTGTAAACGTAGTTTATGCACTTTCATTGTCTACATGTTCTTGTCGTCACACCACAAACAAACAACACACAGTCGTGTATAAATCGCCTGTAGGCGGCTGATTTCGTTTCCCCCCGCTTTGGCGATATCGAGGATGGCGCTCTAAAAAATCCATCCATGGATTCACGCTGTTGGTGCAGAAAGGTGTCCCAGCGTCCTTTCCATATATGTGATGAGCTATGAACTACTTCATGCCCCATTCTTCGAGTTTTTCGTTGCGCGGGTCTTCAAAACAATAATCACCGACGCTAAATTCGACAGGTTTGAAGCGGCGGCAGCCGATGAAGCGTAGCGGTACGCAGCAAAAAAATGCCGCCCTTGCTGCAAGGACGGCATTGATTGGCACTTCTTATGTTTCGGAGGAGGTGCGCCCACAGAGGCTTCCCTCCATTGCTTGCTGTCTGTTACGCCTACACGTAGGCGGATGCCCTCCCGTGCGGAACGGCCGTTTAACCTGGACTCGCTCCGGTCTATTCCTTCGCCGCCGCAACGGTCTCTTCCGCTTCCCGCTTCGCGATCGTCCTGGCGCGGTCCCGTTCCAGAATCGGCTTCAGATATCGTCCGGTATACGACTCGGCAACCTTCACCACTTGCTCCGGCGTACCCGTCGCCACAACCGTTCCGCCTCCGCTTCCGCCTTCCGGACCTAAATCGATCAAATAATCGGCCGTCTTAATGACGTCCAGGTTATGCTCGATGACGAGCACCGATTCGCCGGAATCGACGATTCGATGCAGAACCGTCAGCAGCCGCTGTATATCGTCCACGTGAAGACCGGTCGTCGGTTCGTCCAAAATATACAGCGTCTTGCCCGTGCTTCGCCTGTACAGCTCCGCCGCCAGCTTCACTCGCTGCGCTTCGCCGCCGGACATCGTCGTAGACGGCTGGCCGAGCTGCATATAACCGAGACCGACATCCATGAGCGCTTGAAGCTTGCGGTGGATGCGCGGAATGTTTTTGAAAAACTCGCACCCGTCTTCAATCGTCATTTCGAGCACTTCGGCTATGTTTTTGCCTTTGTACTTCACCTCAAGCGTCTCCCGGTTGTACCGTTTGCCTTTGCAAACCTCGCATGGGACATAGACGTCGGGCAGAAAATGCATCTCGATCTTAATAATGCCGTCGCCGCGGCATGCTTCGCATCGCCCGCCCTTGACGTTGAAGCTGAAGCGGCCTTTCTTATAGCCCCTTACCTTCGATTCGTTCGTCACGGCGAAGACGTCGCGGATATCGTCGAACACCCCGGTGTATGTTGCCGGGTTGGACCGCGGCGTGCGGCCGATCGGAGACTGGTCGATGTCGATGACCTTATCCAGATGCTCCAGACCGCGCATTTCCTTGTATTCGCCCGGACGGGTCTTCGCCTTGTTCAAATCGCGGGCCAGCGTTTTATAGACGATCTCGTTGACGAACGTCGACTTGCCCGAGCCGGATACGCCCGTTACCGCCGTAAAGACGCCCAGCGGGATTTTGACGTTGACGTTGCGGAGGTTGTTCTGCTTCGCCCCCCGCACCTCCAGCCATTTGCCGTTCGGCTCGCGGCGCTTCAGCGGAACCTCAATAAACTTCCGGCCGCTCAAATATTGCCCGGTGATCGATTTCTCGTCGGCCATGACCTCCGCCGGCGTGCCTTGCGACACGATCGTGCCGCCGTGAATGCCCGGACCCGGACCGACGTCGATAATGTAATCGGACGCCAGCATCGTATCCTCGTCATGCTCGACGACAAGCAGCGTATTGCCGATGTCCCGCATATGCTTCAGCGTTTCGATCAGGCGGTCGTTATCCCGCTGATGCAACCCGATGCTCGGCTCGTCCAAAATATAGAGGACGCCCATCAGGCTGGAGCCGATCTGGGTGGCGAGCCGGATCCGCTGCGCTTCGCCGCCGGACAACGTTCCGGCCGCGCGGCTAAGCGTCAAATATTCCAGCCCGACATTGACGAGGAAGCCAAGCCGCCCGTTAATTTCTTTCAAAATGAGATGGGCGATCGTCCGTTCCTTGTCGCTCAGCGTAACCGAATCGAAAAACCGCTGCGCCTCGCCGATGGACAGCGACGTCACGTAAGCGATATTCCGGCCGCCCACGGTAACGGCCAGCACTTCCTTCTTCAGCCGTTGCCCTTGGCAGGATGCGCACGGCTTGGAGCTCATATACGATTCGATATGCTCGCGCATCGAATCGGACGGCGTGTCGCGGTAGCGGCGCTCCAAATTGTTGACGATGCCTTCGAACGGCACGTAAGCTTCCTTGCGCCCGCCGAAATCGCTGTCGTACACGAACCGTACGCGCTCTCCTCCCGTCCCGTACAGCAGCTTCTTCATCTGCTCGCCGGTCAGCTCGGACACCGGAACGTCCTGCGGAATGCCGTAATGCGCGCATACCGCCGCCAGAAACTGCGGGTAATAATTGGACGTGCTGCCCGCCCAAGCTTCGAACGCGCCGTCGTCGATCGTTTTGCTCCAATCCGAGACGAGCAAATCCGGGTCGACGATCATTTTCGCCCCGAGGCCGTCGCAATCCGGGCACGCCCCGAACGGGCTGTTGAACGAAAACATGCGCGGCGTCAATTCGTCCATGCTGAATCCGCAAATCGGGCATGCCAGATTGGAGCTGAACAACAGCTCCTCCTGATCGATAATATCGACGAGCACCCGGCCGTCCGCTTGCTTCAGCGCCGTCTCCAACGAATCGGCGAGACGCGTCTCGATGCCTTCCTTGACGACCAGCCGGTCGACGATGACTTCGATGTTATGCTTTTTATTTTTCTCCAGTTCGATCTTCTCCGACAATTCCCGCAGCTCGCCGTTCACCCGGACTCTGACGAAACCTTGCTTCTGAAGATCGGCAAGCAGCTTCGCGTGCTCGCCTTTGCGCCCGGATACGACCGGCGCCAAAATTTGCAGCTTCGTCCGCTCCGGATATTCCATAATCCGGTCCACCATCTGCTCGACCGTCTGCGAAGAAATTTCGATGCCGTGCTCCGGACAATGCGGCTTGCCGATGCGGGCGAACAAAAGGCGCAAATAATCGTATATTTCCGTTACGGTTCCGACCGTCGAGCGCGGATTGCGGCTCGTCGTCTTCTGGTCGATCGAAATCGCCGGCGACAGCCCGTCGATGGAATCGACGTCCGGCTTCTCCATCTGCCCGAGAAATTGGCGGGCGTAAGCCGACAGCGACTCCACGTACCGGCGCTGCCCTTCGGCGTAGATCGTGTCGAAGGCAAGCGAAGACTTCCCGGAGCCGCTAAGCCCCGTCAGCACGACGAACTTGTCGCGCGGAATGGTGACGTCGATATTTTTTAAATTATGCGCTCTCGCGCCTTTTATGACAATATGGTCGCTTGCCACAATGAACCCTCCTCCATCCTATATACCATAGCGGAATCCCAAGCCGCCCGTTCCGTCCGGCTGCATGCGTCCCGTCCTTATCCGTATCTCGCGCGCTGTCTTGGGTGCCGCCTATGCTCAGCCCGCTTCAGCCCGCAGCTCCATAAGCGCGTCCCGAAGTTCCGCGGCACGCTCGAACTGCAGGTTCTTGGCCGCTTCCTTCATTTCGGCTTCGAGACGCTGGATGAGCGACTGCCGCTCCTTCTTCGACAGCTTGCCCGCGCTTGCGTCGGCCAAATAATCCGCCTTCTGCTCGGCGACCTTCGTCGCTTCGATCACGTCGTGCACCCGCTTGCGGATCGTCTGCGGCGTAATGCCGTGCCGCTCGTTGTAGGCGATCTGAATGGCGCGGCGGCGCTCCGTTTCCTTGATCGCTTTGTCCATCGATTCGGTGATGTTGTCGCCGTACATAATGACCCGCCCTTCGCTGTTCCGCGCCGCCCGGCCGATCGTCTGGATAAGCGAGCGCTCCGAACGGAGGAAGCCTTCCTTGTCGGCGTCGAGAATGGCCACAAGCGATACTTCAGGCAAGTCGAGGCCTTCGCGAAGCAGGTTGATCCCGACGAGCACGTGGAACGTTCCGAGACGCAAATCGCGCAAAATCGCCATCCGTTCCAGCGTCTTAATGTCCGAATGCAAATAGCGGACTTTAATGCCGACGTCTTTCAGATAATCCGTCAAGTCCTCGGCCATTTTCTTCGTGAGCGTCGTCACGAGCACCCGCTCGTCCCGACCGATGCGCTCGCGGATTTCGCCAAGCAGATCGTCGATTTGCCCTTTGGTCGGCCGCACCTCGATGACCGGGTCAAGCAGCCCCGTCGGCCGGATAATTTGCTCGACCATTTCCGGGCAATGCTCCAGCTCGTACGGCCCCGGCGTTGCCGATACATAGATCATCTGCCCCGCCTTCTGCTCGAATTCCTCGAATTTAAGCGGCCGGTTATCGAGCGCGGAAGGCAGACGGAAGCCGTGCTCCACCAGCATTTCCTTCCGGGCCCGGTCGCCGTTGTACATCGCCCGCAGCTGAGGCAGCGTCACATGGGATTCGTCGATCACGATCAGCATGTCGTCCGGGAAATAGTCCATCAGCGTATAAGGCGTCGCGCCTCGTTCCCGGAACGTAAGCGGACCGGAGTAGTTCTCGATGCCGGAGCAGAAGCCCATCTCCGCCATCATCTCGAGATCGTACCGGGTGCGCTGCTCCAGCCGCTGCGCTTCCAGCAGCTTGCCGGCTTCGCGCAGCTCGGCGAGGCGCTCCTCCAGCTCCCGCTCGATATTTTCGATGGCGCGCTTCATCGTTTCTTCATGCGTAACGAAGTGGGATGCCGGGAAGATGGCGATATGCTCGCGTTCGCCCGTTATTTCGCCGGTCAACACGTCGATCTCGGTTATGCGCTCGATCTCGTCGCCGAACAGCTCGACGCGGACCGCCTTCTCGTTCGTGGAAATCGGGAAAATCTCGATGATGTCTCCCCGCACGCGGAACGTACCCCGCGTAAAGTTGATGTCGTTCCGCTGGTATTGAATGTCGACGAGCCTGTGCAAAATTTCGTCGCGCGACTTCTCCATGCCCGTGCGCAGCGACAGCACCAAGCTGCCGTATTCGGACGGCGAACCTAAACCGTATATGCAGGAGACGCTGGCGACGATAATGACGTCGCGTCTCTCGAACAGCGCGCTGGTCGCCGAGTGGCGCAGCTTGTCGATTTCGTCGTTGATGCTGGAATCCTTTTCGATATACGTATCCGTCGACGGAATGTAAGCCTCGGGCTGATAATAATCGTAGTAACTGACGAAGTATTCCACCGCATTGTCGGGGAAAAATTCCTTAAACTCGCTGCACAGCTGGGCCGCCAACGTCTTGTTGTGGGCGATCACAAGCGTCGGGCGGTTCAGCTCCTTGATGGCATTGGCGATCGTAAACGTCTTGCCCGTGCCCGTAGCGCCAAGCAGCGTCTGATGCCTGACGCCCGCCTTGACGCCTTCGACCAGCTTTCTTATCGCTTCGGGCTGATCGCCTTGCGGCGTATACGCCGACTTCAGCTCGAACGGTATTTCTTTCAGTTCCGGTCCCTTCACCTTCTCCTTCACCTCAATCCGATCAATTGTTGCTTGCTCTATCTTCTATCATTATTGCCAACGATTTGCGATAAATTAATAGGAATATATGTTCCTATCCATTATACCGTTCTATTACAGCAGTTGCAATGTAAAACAGTTTTTGGTCCTTGTCACGTTCTGGAAACGCAGGCGAAGCACTCCCGACTGGCACGGAACTCTTTTGCGCCGGTCGCAGAACTTTTCGGCCGGCTCTGATATCCGCGAACTGGCTGCGCAGACCGTCCTCTCGGTCCGGGATGACGGTTAACGAAGCCTACCGCGCTTATTTGCGTGAAATATCGCTTTTCCCAAAGTTAACGAACTCCGCCGGCGTTAATTGACCGTCAGGGACAACAAATACCGCCCCATACCGGAAATAACGATTCTGAAGTTCGTTAAAATTTCATCAGGCTAATTTTAGCGTAAATAGCGGCCGCTGGATTCGTTAGACACTGATCTGCCGGCAAAGCCTGTCGGAATAAAACGATCAGAACGCTTGACGGGGCTTGCTAGAAGCGACGAGGCGACTGCTTCCTATGGCGGGTTAAACTCGTACGATTATATTTAGAAAAAAACTCTGCCGTCCGTAATCTGGAACAGCAGAGCCCTTCTCTTCAACTGAACCTCGCGAGCGTTTCTTACCGGCAAGTTCGACGCTTCCCGCCTCGAAGCTTTGCCCGTTCTAACCGGCAAGCCGGGTCTTAAGCCCGTTCGCTCAGCCGAGCCCTCCCTCGCGAGCGCCCGGGCCAACGCTTCGCGTTCGCCTCAATCGGCCGAGCGGGCCTCCTGCCGGCGGGCCGCCGCCTCCCGCCGGTTCGCCGTGCGCGAGCGCTTCAGCAGCTCGAGGAGCGACGCCGGTCCCGGCGAAGCGTAATAAGTGGCCTGCTCGTCCGGCGCCAAAATCACGCCCAGCTGGTGATGCTCTCCCGCATACCGCGCCCTCTGCGCAAACTTCAGCTCGCCGGCGTTATTATAAACCTCCAGCCTGCAGAAGGCCGGGTTGATCTGCAGCGCCTCGTGCAGCTCCTCCTTGCTGCGCACCCGGACGCCGTTGACCTTGTGCACGATTTCGCCCGGAAGAAGACCCATGGCCGCAGCGGGCGTGCCCGGCACGATGCCGAGCAGGCGCAAGCCTCTTGCATCGTGGACGTAAAGCGGGCTGCGCGCCGCTTCCACCGCTCGGCTGCGCCAAATGATCCCTTCGTGCAGCGCCAGCGAAGCGACGGCTGCCAGCGGCAGCAGCGCCGGCACGTAAGCGGCCAGGAAAGCGAACGCCAATACTCCGGCGCTGTAGAGCAGCAGCCCTTTCGCAGCGTGCTTCGCTTTCTCGGACGGCAGCATCGAGCGGGTCAGCTCGCTGAAACCGATGACCATCGGAAGCGCCGCAACCTGCCAGCCTCCCTCCCAGCCTCCGCCCAGCAGCGGAGTCCACGGCAGCGGCGCCGTCTCGCTCCCGCCGCCCGGAACAAGAATAAACAAAGGAACAGGCCAAAAGCCTTGCAGCAAATACCCGCCGATCAGCTTGCCCCTCTTCCCCTCCATAAACAGCGGCATGGACAGCTTGTCTCCGCCCGTCCTCACGAGCAGCGCCTCCCCCAAGTGAAGCAGCGCCACCAGGATAAGCAGCCCCGGCATGTCGATCGCTTCAAGCGATCCGGCCAGCCTTCCGGCCAACCCCGAAGCATCCGCGAGCGGCGTCCAGCCGACCAGCCATTGCAGCAAAGCCAGCACGCCGGCGCTGTAGGCGAAGCACAAATAGCGAATGCGGAAGACCATCAGCACCGCGGCCGTGCTCCATAACCAGATCAGCGCTTCTTGCGTCAGCGCCGCGCCCAGAAAGGCCCCCGCCAAAGAGACGGCCGCCCCGGCCGCAAGCCCGGAAAGCGCCGCCCGCCCGAGCAAACCGGGCCATAGGTGAAGCTTAACCGCAAACATTTGGCGTTCCAAACGGATTTGCCTCATATATTGAAAAACCAGAAACAATACAGCTATATAATAATAAGGCTGCGTCAACAGTTGAAGGACCGCTTGTCCCCATTGCGTCAGCAAAGCTGTGCCAGCGTCCATTCCCCTCACTCCTCTGTTCCATGCCGTAAAAAAAGGCCGGCTCTGCGGACAGAGCCAACCTTTTTATCATTCGACACGAGCGTCGTCATTTCCTGCCTTCGGCTTTTACGGCCTCGATCGCCTTATGCAGCTGCGAATCGTTGTTCTCGTCCCTCAGCCACTTGATAACGGCCAGCTCCAGCGCTTGCGCCGTCTTCTTGTCTACGCTGCCGCTTGCCGGAAGGCCGGCGTCGGCTTGAAACTTCTTGACGGCCTTCTCGGTCGCTCCGTTGAAGTAGCCGTCCGTCCGTTCCGGATCGTAGCCGAGCCCCTTCAATATCGTTTGCAGGCTGCGCACCTGCTCGCCGAACGTATCGGCGACGATCGGCTCCGCCACGGCAAGCCTCGCGACGGAATTCAGCTCCGACGCAGGCGCTTTAATATCGGGTGCGATGCCCTTCTGATGAATCCAGCCGCCGTCCGGCGTCAGCCATTTCGCGATCGTCATCTTGACCAAGCTGCCGTCGCCCAGCGCTTTGTTGTAGCTCACCTGAACCGTGCCTTTGCCGAACGTCGTTTCGCCGACAAGCACGGCTCCCGCTTCCTCCTGAAGCGCACCGGCCAAAATTTCCGCCGCGCTGGCGCTGCCCTTGTTGATCAGAACGGCAATCGGATAATCCTTATGGCCCTCTCCGCCGGACAACGTCTGCTCCCGGTTGCCGTCGCGGTCTTCGATCTGAACGATGGGCTTGCCTTTCGGCACGAAATGCTCGGCCACATTGACGACGACCGGCAAGACGCCGCCGGGATTGTTGCGGACGTCGATGACGAGCCCCGTCATGCCCCCCTCATCCAGCTTGACCAGCTCTTCCTTGAACCGCTCAGCCGTATTCAGCGAGAACTGCCGAATCTCGACGATGCCGATTCCGTCGTCGCGGAGCTTGGCGTATACCGTCTCGACATCGATATCGTCGCGGATCAGAATAAGCTCCAGCGGCTCGGCATAGCCGGATCGTCGAATGGACAGCTTCGCTTTCGTCCCTTTGGGGCCGCGGATTAAACCAACCGCTTCGTTCAGATCAAGGCCTTCCAGCTTCTCGCCGTTGACCGAAAGGACAATATCCTTGGCGAGCAGCCCCGCCTTCTCGGCCGGAGAGCCTTTGATCGGAGCGACGACGACCACCTTGCCGTCTTCCATCGTCACTTCCGCGCCGATTCCGGTAAACGAGCCTTCGATGGAATCCGAGAACTGCTGCGCCGCCTCCTTTTCCATATATACGGAATACGGATCCTCCAAGGCAGACATCATGCCTTTGATCGCGCCGTCGACAATCTCTTCGCGGTCCACGTCCTTATAATACTTCGTCTCGATCAAATTCAAGACGGCATTAAGCTTGTTCAACTCGTCTTCGTTCAGCTGTTCCGGTTCGGCTTGCCCGGCTCCGGCCACAGCGGCCAAAGACGGCGCCAATGTCCGTTTAACGTCCGCAAACTTGCCCGTAACCGCCATCGTCGCCAGCGACGAGCCGATGACGGCCGCAAGCACGAAAACGATGACCGAGCGTCCGCTAAATTTCAATTTATTCACCACCCTCGCGAGATCTGCTGCCCGAACTTTACTAGTATATGACAAGCCAGCCGCCATTATTTATCTATTCCGGGCCATCCATACAAGAAGGGCAGCCTGCGGGAGGCTGCCTGTACGTCGTGAAATGCGATGATCTTAATTTAAATAAGAGCTTGGGTTAACCGGTTCTTCGTTTACGCGCACCTCAAAATGCAAATGATACCCCGTCGCCGTTCCGGTCATGCCGACCTCGGCGATTTTTTGGCCTTTTTTGACCGTTTCGCCCTCGGACACCAGCGTTCCGCCTTCCCGGATATGGCCGTACAGCGTCCACAGATTGTTCCCGTGGTCGATAATGACGGTGTTGCCGTAGCCGCTCCAGGACTGCGCCAAGATGACGACGCCCGATTCCGCGGCGAAAATATCCGTTCCTTTCGGCGCCGCAAAGTCGATGCCGGTGTGCATCTTCCTTACCCCTGTTACCGGATGAATCCGCACGCCGAACGGGGAGCTGACCCGGGAGTAGTCTACGATCGGCATCCCCAGCTTGCCGCCGCTGTAAGGCTTGTTCACCGAGCTCAGCTTCTTCTTCTGCGATTCCAGCTGGGATTGCTTCTTGGCCAGCGCGATAAGCGACTGCTCGGCTTCCTCGGAGATCTCTTCGAGCTCCTCGATTTCTTCTTTGTAGGAGGCGATCATCGCTTCCTTCTGTTCTTCCTTCTCTTTCAGCGTCTGCATATAGGAATTCTGCTTCGCGAACAGATCGTTGCGTTCTTTCAGCTGCTTTTCCGCCGTCGCCTTCTTTTCTTCGATCAGCAATTTGTCGGCCTTGTTCTGCGCGAGAATGTCTTTATCCTGCCGCAAAATCGATTGCAGCGCATCGAAGCGGTCGAGGAAATCGGAGAAGCTCGTAGAGCTAAGCAAGACGTCCAAATAGGAAACGATGCCGTTCGAATACATAAGGCGCATCCGCGATTGGATCAAAGCGTCCCTTTCCTTTACCCGTTCTTCCGCCGCTGCGAGCTCTTCCTTCGTCTTGCGGATTTCCTCTTCCTTATTGACGATTTGGATCTTCGTCGCATCCATCGTCTTTTGCACATCGCTTAACTCTTTCATGATCGTCTGGATCGAATTTTCCGTAACCTTTACTTGGGCGTTAAGCTCGTTCTGGCGTTTCTCCGCTTCCGCCGCGTCCTGCTGCGTTTCTTTAATTTGCTGCTTGGTCGCGTCGAGCTCCTTGTTAACCTCGCTTAAAGAAGTCGCCGCCTGGCTGCCGACCGGCTGGAGCAGCAGAGCGCAAGCCGCAAAGGCGAGCATCGGAATATACCTCTTCTTCACCTGCATCGTCACCTACACTTTCAGATACTTGCGTACGGAAAGCGTGCTGCCCCATACGCCGATAAGCGTGCCAAGTCCGATCAACAGCGATGCCACCAGCGGGCCCGATTCCTCAAGCGTGACCAGCTTGATCATCATCAGTCCCAGATCGACCTGGGTCATGCGGACAAGCTCCGAATAACCGATCAGGAGCAGAACCGTCGTAATGACCGAACCGATGATGCCGATCAACGCGCCTTCTACGAAAAACGGCCACCGGATAAACGAATTTGTTGCGCCGACCAGCTTCATGATGCCGATTTCCCGCCGGCGCGCGACGATCGTCATTTTGATCGTGTTGGAGATGAGGAACATCGCCGTTACGATCAGGCCGAGCACCATAATAAGCCCGATATTGCGGATGGCGTTGGTGATTTTGAACAACGTTTCGATCGTGCCTTTGCCGTATTTCACGTCCATGATCGGCTTCGTCTCGTCGGTATCGTTAATGGCGCTGATCTTGTCCGCGGTAACGGAGATCGTCTGCGGGTCGAACACGTCGACCGTAAACGAGTCCATCAGCGGGTTGTTCTCCTCGTCGTAGCCCTCGAACAAATCCTGGTTGTCCTCGCCGAGGTTTTGCTTCAGTTGCTCCAAGCCTTCTTCCTTCGTGACGAAGGTGACCTTGCTCACTTCCGGAATGCTGCGGATCGTCTTCTCAAGCTCCGCGCGTTTCGCTTGGTCGACGTTCAGTTCCAGGTAAACGCGGATCTGAACCTGGCTTTCGATCTGGGAGGCCATGCTGTTGACGTTAAGCGCTACCAGCAGAAACACGCCGAGTATAAAAAGCGAAATGACAATCGAGCTCATTGAGGCGAACGACATCCATCCGTTGCGCAGGATGTTCTTGAAGCCGTCGCGGAAGTGGCGGAGCAGCGTTCTAAATTTCATAGCCGTACTCCCCTCTGACCTCGTCGCGCACGATCTGTCCGTTCTCGATGGCGATGACCCGCTTCCTCACGTTGTTGACGATATCGCGGTTATGCGTCGCCATGACGATCGTCGAACCCCGGAAATTGATCTCCTCGAGCAAGCTCATAATATCCATTGACGTTTCCGGGTCAAGGTTGCCGGTAGGCTCGTCCGCGACCAGCACGGCCGGGTTGTTCACGATCGCTCTGGCGATGGCGACCCGCTGCTGCTCGCCGCCGGACAGCTGATTCGGATAGCTGCTGTGCTTGTGCTTCAGTCCGACGAGCTCCAGCACCTCCATCGTCCGCTTCTTGATCATGCGGGGCGGCGCTTCGATCACCTCCATCGCAAACGCGACGTTCTCGAAAACCGTCAGCTTGGGAAGCAAGCGGAAATCTTGAAAGATAACGCCGATATTTCTTCTGACGAAAGGAATTTTGCGTGGTTTGAGCTTCCCTATATTAAATCCGTTGACGGAAATTTGCCCTTTGGTCGGCACTTCCTCACGGTAGATAAGCTTCATGAAGGTCGACTTGCCTGCGCCGGAAGGACCAACGACATAGACGAAATCGTTGCGGTCGATGCGGACCGAAACGCCGCGCAGCGCGTGCGTGCCGTCTTTGTAGGTCTTCCATATGTCTTGCATTTCAATCACTTTATCACATCCTGTTAAGAGTCAGCTTTACTATTTCGACAGGGGCAGGCGAAATCCTCCAAAAAACTGCGTTTCTGTGTAATTTCTAAGAATTTTCGCATAGGGACCGATTATTCGGCTAAATTCCCATTTTTTCGAGTCTTTCGGCGGACAACCCGAAATTGCACTCGGCAGCTTGGCGGTAATAACGCTTAGCCAGTTCCGGTTGACCCGTCAGTTCGTAAAATACGCCCAAGTTATGATAGGAACGGTATGAAGCCGTTCCGACGACGATTTCGTCCGCGGCGCCAAGCGCTTCTTTATAAGCTTTTTCAATCTCGGGAATGAACGAATAATCGGCGGACTCAATTGCGTAATCCAGATAAAGCTGCGCTCTTCCGAAATGAAAGTCGGATACGCCGTTCATATATTCCGATTCCGCATCGATCAGCGAAAAAGCTTCCCGGAATTTTTTGTTGATCCGGTAAACTTCCAACAATTCGACGACGGCGGTTTTCGCGTAGCCTTCCGTTCTGTTTAAGAGACGATAGCTTTCGGTTAAATACATCTCGACTTTCGCATAATCCCGCACCGAGTTGTATTGCCTTCCGAGCTGAAATAAGAGATAAGAGCCGCCCGGTTTTTCCTGCAGCTCCAGCAGAAGCAAGGAAAGATTCCGCTCATGCTTGTCCGTCTGATAATAACCGTCATGATGAATCACGGCCCCGCCGATCCGGCGCCTCGGAAAATTCCCTATCAGCTGCTCGTGAATCCTCCCGGCATAAGCGGCGCCGCGGGGAAATAAACGCGAAACGTAGTCGCGGGCAAAAGCGGTCTCTCCGTTATCCATATATTTGGAGACGATTTCGAATCTTCCGATCTGCTTCCCGGCGTTCATAAACGATTCGAGGACGGATGAACAGTCCTCCGCAAAATATTCGTCCGCGTCCATAACCAGAATCCAGTCGCCGCTCGTTTGATTAATCGCAAAGTTTCTTGCAGCCGAGAAGTCGTCGTCCCATTCGTAGGCAAGCAGCTTCGCTCCGTTTGAAACCGCAATGTCGGCGGTACGGTCGGACGAACCGGTATCGACTACCACGACTTCATTGACGATAGCCGGAAGGCTTTTTAAACAACGCTCCAAATATTTTTCTTCGTTTTTTACGATCATTGCGACAGATAACCCCATGATTCCCCTCCGAATTTTGAGAAAAACTTCCATCGAAGTCCTTCCAGGATGTGCGACCTCGTTTCAACGACAGTATTTATCGCCGATCCGAAAGCGATTTTTTCGCATTACTTTCTGATGTGGTAAAAAATCAATCCGAATCACTCTATCGTTATATCGTAAATCCGGCTGCAATCTATGAACCTTCTACTAGAGTACGAAATATCGACGGCTGCACGCAATAGACCCGGGCTGGCCAAAGATTTTTCGACAAACCGTCAGCACCGGGCAGAAACGGCACCAAAGCCGCATATACATGGAAGAATCGCCCTAAAGATCGTTTAAAGAAAGGTGGATGCTAATCGTGAAACGGCTTCATATGTGGTTCATCATCCTAATGTCGCTGCTGCTACTTGCAACGGCGGGATGGGGGGTTATATGGTACTATGCGCAGCAACGGACGGTGCCGGAAGACGTGTCTGCCGGAGGCATTCCGCTGGGAGGGATGAACATCGAGGAGGCCGTGGGGCTGCTGAATCGATACGAGGAGGCGCTGGAGACACGGACGTTAACCGTGGAGGCGGGCGAGGCCGCGAACGGCAGCAAGCAATGGAGCGCCGCGGACATCGGGTATAAAGCGGATTTTTCAAAGGTCAGATCGGCTTTGCAGCGGTTGACGGAAGGCTCCGTGTGGGAACGGGCGCGCTATCGGTATCATTTTCCGAAAACATACGAGCTGGAGCAAAGCTGGGAACGCGACGTATTCGAAACCGCCGTTCGGAAGGAATGGGGCTGGATCGATCTGAACGAGCCTGCGGATGCGGTGCGGACGATTACGGACGACGACCGGGTCGAATACAAGCCTCATACGAACGCATACCGGCTGAACGTCGAGGAGCTGTCCGGCAAGGTCGAAGGCTGGCTGCTGCGCGCCGGGGACGGAACGCTATCGGAAGAAGAGAAGGCGCTGAAAACGGAGCTTCCCGTAACCGTCGTTCAGCCGAAGATGACGCTGGAAGCGTTAAAGGCGGAGGGCGTGGAGCGAAAAATCATCGAATTTACGACCGACTTCAGCTCAAGCGCCGAAGGGCGGGCCTATAACGTATCGTCTACGGCAAAGGTGCTCGACGGCTGGCATTTGGCACCGGGGGACATTTTCGATTACGGCCAAATCGTAAGGTTGACCGAAGACGAATACGGCTACAAGGAAGCGCCGGTCATTCTGAACGGGAAGCTTGTGCCCGGCATCGGCGGCGGCATCTGTCAAGTATCCAGCACGCTGTACAATGCAGTTCTGCGGACGGGGCTCGAAATCGTCGAGCGGCGCAATCACTCGCTGCCGGTCTCGTATTTGCCGATCGGCCAAGACGCTACGTTCGCAAGCGGGGCGATCAATTTCCGGTTTAAAAATACGACGGGCAAGCATCTCATCATCCGCACGGCCGTCAAGGACCGCCAGCTGACCGTCAAGATGTTCGGCACGATGCCCGAAAATATCCGTTACGATATCGAATCGGTCACGGTCCAAACGATTGAGCCGGCCGTTCAGGAGGTTGCAAGCGCAAGCCTTCCGGCCGGCACCCGGAAAGTCGTCCAGCACGGCAAGCCCGGCTACGTCGTGGAGACGTTCCGCACGCTTGTGCAGGACGGCAAAGAGGTGTCGCGCGAACGGGTGTCGCGCGATACGTACAAGGCGCAGCCTACGGTCGTGAACGTAGGCGGCAACGAAGGCGCCCCGGCACCGGCGCCCGACAGCGGCGAGCCGCTGCTCGAGGACGGCATCGGCTAAAGCGAGCGGTGCGGCAGCACGTGAAGGGCATCGGGTGAGCGGGGGGCGGCCCTTGCCTTGGCGAGCAGGAGCTGCCTTCGCAGCTGCGCCGACCGGCTCGTTCGGCGGCCCCGGCAGGGAACAGCAGCCCCGGCACCGCGCTGCTGTTCCCTGCCGACCGGATATAAGCGCCCGCTTCAGCCCCCGGTCGGCAAGCCGCCCGGTCTCGAAATCTCTTAGTCTTATCTCTTGCATTATTAAATCCGTGAAGTTATCGGCAACTCTCTTATCCAAGGAAAAACGACTTCATCTCCTTGCAAAGAGACGAAGTCGTTTTGCGATGGTGTTCTCTTCTGCTTTAGGATCTCCCGCAGATACAACGAAACCTCGACACGGTAAAAAGAGCGGGTTCCCCTTCAAAGCCGATTGCCCCGGCCCCTTTCATCCGATACGCCGGCTTAACGGCCAAGTAGGGCGTATTGCCCCGCCTAGCGGCTAAGCTCGGCGTATTCCGCCACCCAAGCCGCGGTAGCCGCAAGAGCTTCTTCGGCGCGCGCAGCAGCCGACATGACTTGCTCCTTCGCGGTGCCGCCGTATACGTTGCGGGCGTTGACCACGTTTTCCGGCTGCAGCACGGTATAGATGCGATCGTCGAACAGCGGGGAAAACTGCTTGAATTCGTCCAGCGTCAAATCCAGCAAATATTTGCCCTGCTCGATGCAATACAGCACCGTTTTGCCGATCACTTCGTGGGCTTGACGGAACGGCAGCCCTTTGCCGACCAGGAAGTCGGCGATGTCCGTCGCGTTCGAGAAGTCTTGGTTCACCGCCTTGCGCATGTTGTCCTTCTTCACCTTCATCGTCGCGATCATCGGCGCAAACAGCTGCAGTGCGCCTTGCATCGTGCGGACCGTGTCGAACATGCCTTCCTTGTCTTCCTGCATGTCCTTGTTATAAGCGAGCGGAAGCGACTTGAGCACGGTGAGCAAGCCGAACAGATTGCCGTATACGCGTCCGGTTTTGCCGCGGACAAGCTCCGGGACGTCCGGATTTTTCTTCTGCGGCATAATGCTGCTGCCCGTGCAGAACGCGTCGTCCAACTCGATGAAATTGAACTCGTTGCTCGACCACATGACGAGCTCTTCGCTCAGGCGCGACAAATGCATCATCACGATCGAAGCGTCGGCCAAAAACTCGATAATGAAATCGCGGTCGCTGACCGCGTCGAGACTGTTCTCGTACACCCGGTCGAACTTCAGCTGCTTGGCCACGAAATGGCGGTCGATCGGGAATGTCGTGCCCGCCAGCGCGCCAGCGCCGAGCGGCAGCACGTTAATGCGCTTGTAGCTGTCTTGCAGCCGCTCGATGTCGCGGCCGAACATGGATACGTACGCCAGCAGATGATGCGCGAACAGAATCGGCTGCGCCCGCTGCAGATGCGTATATCCCGGCAAAATCGTATCGAAATTCGCCTTCGCCTGTTCGAGAAGAGCGGCTTGCAGCTTATGCAGCAGATCGACGAACTCCACGACGCGCTTGCGCAAGTACAAATGCATGTCCGTCGCGACCTGGTCGTTGCGGCTGCGTCCCGTGTGCAGCTTGCCGCCGACCGGGCCGACGTCGTCGATGAGCGCTTTTTCGATGTTCATATGGATATCTTCGTCGGATACCGAAAACTCGATTTCGCCGCGTTTCATTTTTTGCATGACGCGGTGCAGGCCGTCCTTGATTTGGTCCACGTCGTCCGCGGACAGGATGCCCTGCTTGCCCAGCATCGTCACGTGCGCAAGGCTGCCTTGAATGTCTTCTTCGGCCAGCTCCTTGTCGAACATAATCGACGCCGTATATTCCTCTACCAATTGGTCGGTTTTTTTCGTAAACCGGCCGCCCCACAATTTGCTCACTGGCTAGTACACTCCCTTCCGGATACCCCCCTGCTTCTCCGGCAAGAGCAGCAAGGGGGACTGCCGGATCTTTTTAACGCTGCAAGCCGAAACGGCATCTCCTGGTCGGAGGACAGACGGTTTCGGCTAGAAGCAAATCAATCGAAAACGAAAGCTCCTTATTCGCCTTGGAACGTGGAACCGACCTTCAGGCGCAGCGCATTGAGGCGGATAAAGCCCGTCGCGTCGCCTTGGTCGTACGCTTGCGTCGGATCGGCTTCCATCGTCGCGATGTTCGGATTGTACAGGCTCACCGGGCTCTTCACGCCGGCTCCGATGACGTTGCCTTTGTACAGCTTCAGGCGCACGACGCCCGTCACGTTCTTCTGCGACTCCGTCACGAGCGCTTGCAGCGCGAGGCGCTCAGGCGCGAACCAGAAGCCGTTGTAAACGAGCTGCGCATATTTCGGGATGAGGCCGTCGCGCAGAAGCATCACTTCGCGGTCCATCGTGATCGATTCCATTTTGCGGTGAGCGGCGAACAGAATGGTGCCGCCCGGCGTCTCGTATACGCCGCGGCTCTTCATGCCGACGAAGCGGTTCTCGACCATGTCGACGCGGCCGATGCCGTGCTTGCCGCCCAGCTCGTTCAGCTTCTCCATGACAGCCAGCGGGCTCAGCTTTTCGCCGTTGATCGCGGTGCAATTGCCCGCCTCGAACGTCAGCTCGACATATTCCGGCTTATCCGGCGCGTCTTCCGGGGACACGCTCAGCACGTACATATCCTTGTTCTCCTCCGAGCTGGCGTCGAACCAAGGATCCTCGAGCATGCCGCTTTCGAAGCTGATATGGAGCAGGTTGCGGTCCATCGAATACGGCTTGGCTGCCGACGCTTGAACCGGGATGCCGTGCTTCTCGGCGTAAGCGATCATTTCCGCGCGTCCCGGGAACTGGTTGCGGAACTCTTCGCTGCGCCAAGGGGCGATCACTTTAATGTCGGAAGCGAGAGCCGCGGCCGTCAGCTCGAAACGGATCTGGTCGTTGCCTTTGCCGGTTGCGCCGTGCGCGATCGCCGTAGCGCCTTCCGCGCGGGCAATGTCGACCATGCGCTTCGCGATAAGCGGACGGGCGATGGACGTGCCGAGCAAGTATTGCCCCTCATACAGGGCGCCCGCCTGGAACATCGGGAAAATGAAGTCTTTCGCGAATTCGTCGCGAAGGTCGTCGATATATACTTTCGAAGCGCCGGTCGCCAGCGCTTTGGCCTCGAGGCCGTCCAGCTCTTCCTTCTGGCCGATATCGGCCGTGAAGGCGATAATTTCAGCGTCGTACGTTTCTTTCAGCCATTTCAAAATGACCGAAGTGTCCAGCCCGCCGGAATAGGCGAGAACGATTTTTTCCTTTGCCATGTTCTTCTGCACTCCCCTTGAATTTCGTATGGTGAATCGGCCCGTTCTCTCGCAGCCGTTGTATTACATAATCGCCGCCATAATGGCTTTCTGCGCGTGAAGCCGGTTCTCCGCCTCGTCAAAAATAATCGAATGACTGCCGTCGATAATCGCTTCCGTCACTTCTTCCCCGCGGTGGGCCGGCAGGCAATGCATGAACAGATAATCGCTTTTCGCGTATTTGACGAGCTCTTCGTTCACCTGGTAAGCGGCAAAAGCGATTTCCCGCTCCTTCTGCTCCTGTTCAAAGCCCATGCTCGCCCATACGTCGGTATAGACGATGTCCGCGTCCGCGATCGCTTCCTTCGGATCCTGCGTCACGAGAACGGTGGAGCCTTGCCGGGAAGCGACGTCCTTGGCGTTTTGGGTCATGTCGGCGTCCGGGGCGTACCCTTCCGGGGAAGCGACCGCGATGTTCATGCCGAGCTTGGCCGCGCCCATCATTAGCGAATGCGCCATGTTGTTGCCGTCGCCGATATAAGCGATCTTCAAGCCTTCCAGACGTCCTTTGTGCTCCAGCACCGTCTGGTAATCGGCCAGCACCTGGCACGGATGGGACAGGTCCGTCAGGCCGTTGATGACCGGCACCGTAGCGGCGCGGGCAAGCTCCACAACCGTGCGGTGCGCGTAGGTGCGGATCATGATGCCGTCAAGATAACGCGACAGCACTTGCGCCGTATCGGCAATCGGCTCGCCGCGGCCGATCTGCAAGTCGTTGCTGCTCAGGAACAGCGCTTGGCCGCCGAGCTGGTACATGCCGACCTCAAACGATACTCGCGTGCGGGTGGACGACTTCTCGAACACCATGCCAAGCGTTTTCCCTTTCAGCGGCTGATAAACCTCGCCTGCTTTTTGTTTTCTTTTGAGCTCGATGGCCAGATCGATCAGGTAACGGATTTCCTGCGGCGTATAATCGCCCAGCATCAGAAAATCGCGCCCCTTCAAGTTGATCGCAAGCTCTTCTTTTACTGTATCTTGCATGTGGAGCCCTCCTCTATTCATTGCCCGCTCCGCGGGCATCGTCGTTTGCTCTTGCGGCGGGGGCCGCCCCGGGCACATCGCGCCATATTGGACAAGGCCGCGGCCGGCGCTCGCATGTGCAGGGCGGCTCGGACCGTGATAACCGCGGCGCAGCCAAGCGCGGCAAGGACGTGCGCCGTCAAGCGGTCTCCACGGCAGGTAACGCCGTCCGCTGCTCCCGGATGCCGCCTCCTGAGCGCCTAAAGCTGTGCGGCTTCCTGCAAAAATGCAGTAAAAACTAGCGCCGCGATGTGTTATAGACAAGTTGAACTGCGAATATACAGTTAAAATTCAACGAAGTTAACCATTTTAACCATTAAACGGACACGTTATTGCGCTTTTGCGGCAAAACCTCTTAACCAGCTCGTTTCACCGGAAAATAACTGTATTTTTGCAGTTGCAGCGACGATAGCTAACCCAAGCGCTTTTTTAACCGGATTCGCCAAGCGTCCTCATACTCCGGCCTTACTCCGCCGTCACTTCGGCCAATATCGAAACGGCTTCGTCGATCTCTTCCTTCGTCACGAGCAAGTTCGGCAGCAGCCGGATAACGTTCGGCCCGGCCGAAATGACGAGCAGCCCTTTCTTTTGCGCCGCCGTAATGCGATCTGCCACCGGCTCTTTGCATTCGATGCCGACGATCAGGCCGAGTCCCCGCACGTCGACGACCGTTTCGTTGCCGGCAAGCGCTTCGCGAAGGCGCGAGAGCAAGTACTCGCCCATCTCCGCCGCCCGCTCCGGCAGCTTGTCGCCGACGATCGTCTCCACCGTCGCCTTCACGACGGCCGTCGCGATCGGCGTGCCGCCAAACGTCGAGCCGTGGCTGCCCGGCCCGAAAGCTTCGCGCAGCTTCTCCCGCGCCACGATGGCGCCTACCGGGAAGCCGCTGCCAAGGCCTTTCGCAAGCGATATAATGTCCGGCTCGATGCCGTAATGCTCATAAGCGAACAGCTTGCCCGTACGGCCCATGCCGGTCTGCACCTCGTCGACGATCAGCAGGATGCCTTGCTCGTCGCAAAGCTTGCGAATCGCCTGAACATACGAACGCTCCGCCGCATGGATGCCGCCTTCGGCCTGAACCATTTCCAGCATGATCGCCGCCGTCTTGTCCGTAACCGCTTCTTCCAGCGCGGCAAGATCGTTAAACGCTACATAGCGGAAACCTTCCGGCAAAGGGGCAAATCCGTCCTTCACCTTATCTTGGCCCGTTGCCGTCAGCGTGGCCAGCGTGCGCCCGTGGAAAGAATTCCGGAACGTGACGATCTCGTACCGTCCCGTGCCCGCAACCTTCTGCTGGTAACGCCGGGCCAGCTTAATCGCCGCTTCGTTCGCCTCGGCCCCGGAATTGCAGAAGAACACCGCGTCGCCGAAGCTGTTGGCCGTCAGCAGCGCCGCCGCTTCCTCCTGATTCGGGATGCGGAACAGGTTCGACACATGCCACAGCCGGTCCAATTGGCCGACAAGCGCTTCCTTCACCTTCGGCGGCACATGCCCGAGGTTCGTTACCGCGATGCCGCTCATAAAATCGAGATAGCGGTTGCCCGCTTCATCCCACAGCCGGCTGCCCTCGCCTTTGACGAGCGCAAGCGGGTATCTGCCGTACGTCGGCAGAAGCGGTCCGCCGCCTTCCGTTACGCTTGTTACGGCCGTCGCCGCCGCCGATTGCTTCGTATCGCCCATTCTCCTTCAACCGCCTTTCGTTATTTTCACGACAGCTTGATTCCGTACCGGATAACCGTCCCGCAACCGATACCCGGAGCCGTTATCCGAGCACAACCCGCGTTCCGATATCTCCTTCGAGCACCGCGCGGCTCAGCACGCCCGGCTCTTCGCCGCTAACGATCACGACTTCGCGTACCTTCCCTTGAATGCACTGAATCGCCGCACGAACCTTCGGAATCATGCCGCCGTATATTTCGCCGCTTTCGATCATCGCTTCGATTTCCGCCACCGTAACGACCGGCAGCACCCGCTTTACTCCGTCTGCCGTCTTCATAATGCCGGGAACGTCCGTCACGACGATCATCTGCTCCACGCCGAGAAAAGAAGCGACCGCTCCCGCAGCCGTATCGGCGTTAATGTTGTAGCTTTGGCCTTGTCCGTCGATGCCGATCGGGGCGATAACCGGTATGTAGTCCATCGCCATAACGCCTTCGATAACGGCCGCGTTTACGTTCGTGACCTCGCCTACGTAGCCGATCTCGTCCGCGTTGGCGGCCGGCTTCGCTTCGATCAGCCTGCCGTCCACGCCGGAGAGGCCGATCGCTTGCGCGCCCCCGGCTTGAATTTTCCGCACGATTTCCTTGTTGATCCGGCCGGCCAGCACCATTTCGACCACGCCCAGCACTTCCTTCGTCGTTACCCGCAATCCGTTCACAAATGACGACTCAATGCCAAGCGATGCCAGCGTTTCGTTAATGGCGGGTCCGCCGCCGTGCACGATAACCGGACGCACGCCGGACTGCTGAAGCTTGCGCAAATCCTCGAAAAAGGAATCCGGCAAAGCAGCTAGCGTGCTGCCGCCGCATTTCATCACAAACCGCTTGTTCATCCTTCTCCGCTCCCCGTCTCTCGTCTCGATGCCAGTACGGCCTGACGCCTCAGGCCGTTCCGCTAACGTCCTCCGCCGTCAGTTCCGCTTATTGCCGGAGCCTCCGGCCCGTTAAGCCATGCCGCCCGAATCCGGCGCTTCCGCCGGGCCAAACGGGCGCCGCCCTTAAGTTCTGTAAGCCGCATTAATGCGGACGTAGTCGTAAGTCAAGTCGCAGCCCCACGCCACGGCTTCCGATTCGCCCATATGCAAGTCGACGTCGATGACGACCGTATCGCCTTTCAAATAGGCGAGCGCCGCATCCTCGTCGAACGGAACCGGACGGGACTGCTCGAGCGTCGCGATATCGCCGATGCGCACGTCGACCGTATCGACGTTAACCGGCTGCCCGGATCGGCCGACGGCCGCAATAATGCGGCCCCAGTTCGCGTCCGCGCCGAACATCGCCGATTTGACGAGCGAAGAACCGATAACCGTCTTTGCGATCGCCCGGGCCGCTTCCACCGATTCCGCCCCGCGGATCCGCACCTCGACCAGCTTCGTCGCCCCTTCTCCGTCGCGGGCAATCGCCTTCGCCAGCACCTCGCACACGTAGCGGAACGCGTCCGCGAATTTCGCCCAATCCGGATGAGCGGCCGTCAGCTCCTTGTTGCCGGCAAGTCCGCTGGCCATGGCGACAAGCATATCGTTCGTGCTCGTATCGCCGTCGACCGTTATCATGTTGAAGGTCATGTCCGTCGCCTGCCGCAGCACCCCTTGCAGCGCTTCGCTGCCGATCGCCGCGTCGGTCGTGACGAAGCCGAGCATCGTCGCCATATTCGGATGAATCATGCCCGAGCCTTTGGCCGCGCCGGCGATATGGATAGTCCGGCCGTCGATTTCCACCGCGACGCACACCGACTTCTGCACCAGATCCGTCGTCAGAATCGCCTGGCAGAAGCCGTCCGCTCCCTCGCGGCTTCCGTCCAGCTTCTCCGGCAGCGCATCGATGCCGCCGCGCACCTTGTCCATCTTCAGCAGCTCGCCGATGACGCCCGTCGAAGCGACGGCCACGTGAGCCGCCGGAACGCCGATCCGCTCGGCGAAGCGGCTTCGCATTTCAAAAGCGTCGGCTTCGCCCTGCTTGCCCGTTACCGCGTTCGCGTTGCCGCTGTTGACGATAACGGCCCGCAGCTTTCCTTCCGTCCCGATGCTGTCTTGCGTAACCTTGATCGGCGCAGCCTGGAATTGATTGAGCGTATAGACGCCGGCCGCCGCAGCCGGCACCTCGCAGACGATCGCGCCCAGATCGTGGCGGTCCGTCTTTTTCAAGCCGCAGTGCAAGCCTCCGGCTTTAAACCCTTTCGGCGTCGTAATCGATCCTTCGGCTACGACCGTAAACGCTTCCGATGCTTTTACCTGTCCCATGTTGGATTCCCGTCTCCTTCGCTATTTTCAACAAGCATGGCAAATAAGGCTTTAATCCCCGTTACGGATAAACCGGAACAAACCGAAGGCCCAGCGTTTCGTCCCAGCCCATCATGAGGTTGAGATTCTGGACCGCCTGTCCGGCCGCGCCCTTCACGAGATTGTCGATAACCGAAACGATCGTCGCCCGGCCCGTTCTCGGGTCCACGGCAAAGCCGATATCGCAATAATTCGAGCCCCATACTTCCTTCGTGGCGGGCAATATGCCTTCATCGCGCACGCGCACGAACGGCCGGCCTTCATAAAAGCTGCGGTACAGCTCGATAAAGTCCGCGGCGTTGCGCCCGCCTTGCACCGTTGCGTACATCGTCGACATAATGCCGCGCGTCATCGGGATCAGATGCGTCGAGAACGTCGTGACGACCGGCCTCTCGGCCGCATCGGACAAGATCATCTCGATTTCCGGAATATGCTGGTGCTGGTTCAGCTTATAAGCTTTCAAATTTTCGTTCACTTCGGAATAATGATTGCCGAGGCTTACGCCGCGTCCCGCTCCGGAGACGCCGGACTTGGCGTCGATAATGATCGTGTCCGGGTCGATAAAGCCTTCTTTCACGGCCGGATAGAGCCCAAGCGTTGTCGCCGTGACATAGCAGCCCGGATTGGAGATGAAGCTAGCGCCTTTCACCCGTTCGCCGTACACTTCCGCCAAGCCGAATACCGCCTGCTTCAAATACGCCTCGTCGGCAGGCTGCTTTTTGTACCATTGCTCGTACAAAGCAGGCGACTTAAGCCGGTAATCGCCGGACAAGTCGATAACCTTAAGGCCCGTCTCCAGCAGCTCCGGGGCCAGCTTCGCCGCCACGCCGGGAGGCGTCGCCAGAAAGACGACATCCGCCTTTTCCTTAATCGCCGCCGGGTTGACATCCTCCAGCACGCCTGCATAAATGCCGGTCAGATGGGGATACCCCTCCGAAAATAACGTTCCCGCCGCGGAAGACGAAATAACCGCCGTCACCTCGACGTATGGATGGGACGCCAGCAAACGGAACAGCTCCACGCCGCCGTAGCCGGTCGATCCGATAATGGCCGCTCTGATATGATCGCTCATTGCATTCTCTCCCTATGAGAACTTTTCCCATGTCAATTGTACATGATTGCCGTCCGACATGGAATCCGAAACCGTCCGTATTATTATACAATCCAATCTATAATAATACAATGCGAAGAAATAACTTCCATGCCGGTTCGACGGAAGTTTTTATTAAGGGAGCTTAAAGCCTTGGCCCAGCACCTCCGCCGTATCGCTAATAATGACGAACGCCCCCGGATCGACGGATTGAACAAGCTGCTTCAGCTTCGTCACTTCCGTCTGTCCCAGCACGACCATGAGCACCGTCCGGCCGTCTCCGGTATAACCGCCATGCCCGTCCAAACGCGTCAGGCCTCTGTCCAAATCGTGCAAAATCGCCTCCGTCAGCTCCTCCGTATAATCGCTTATTATGAAAGCGACCTTGGAAACCGCGAATCCCGTCTGCACGATATCGATCGTTTTGCTCGTAATAAAGAGGGCCAGCAGCGCGTACAGCGCCACCTCCGGCGAGACGAGGATGCCTGTCGCCACGATGACGCACCCGTCAAAGCAAGCCATCGCCAGTCCCAGCTTCAAGCCTGTATACTTATGTAAAATTTGCGCCGCCAAATCCAGGCCGCCCGTCGATCCCTTTCCCCGGAACACAAGGCCAAGCCCCAAGCCGACGCCGATTCCGCCGTAAATCGCCGCGAGCAGCGGATTGTCCGTCGGCGACTGCCAATCGGACGTCAGCAGAATGAATAGAGGCAAAATGACCGTTCCGAACGCCGTTTTGAGCGCAAACCGGCGCCCAAGCAGCCACAAGCCGACCGCAAAAAGCGGAATGTTGATCGCCCACTGCGTAATCGCCGGCTCCAGCCCGGCGGCCCGCTCGACCAAAATCGAAATGCCGGATACTCCGCCCGACGCAATCGCGTTAGGCACCAGAAACAGATTAAAGCTGACCGCCATCACAAACGCCCCGACAATCAGTTGGATGACATTCGTGGCGGCTACGACGCGCGGGTTCGGTTTTTTGGTCCGGGGACGTTTTATCCGCATATCGGGGTTTGCAGCCGGGCTCCCCTTCCGCCTCTCGTTTTGAAACGATTGATGCTCTTTATTCTTCTGCTGTTCTTGTTGTTCCACGATTAGCCCCTCTTCTCGTATTTCAAGCGGAAACGATTCTTTAGTCCAATTCTTAAGGACGAAACGTTTCGGCGCGAACTATACTAAGACAATTAATAACGCAAAGCTTATATATTCTTATATTTCAAAAAAAGCCCTTCCCCTCGTTCGATTAGGGAAGGACTTCATGATGTTTCGTATAAAAACCGGCTCGCGTCCCGCGCGCTTTGCCATTTCGCCCAATTCCGGCCGCGGCAACGACGCGTTAGGCCGTCAGGCCGGCGCCGCCGCTCTGACGGCGGCGGCCCGGACCTAGGCTTCCTGCCGGATCTGGCTGCGCAAATAACCGTCGATGAACGGATCCAGATCGCCGTCCATAACCGCTCCGACGTTGCCCGTCTCCACCGAGGTGCGGTGATCTTTCACCATGCTGTACGGGTGGAACACATAGGAGCGAATCTGGCTGCCCCACGCAATGTCCGATTGCTCGCCGCGGATTTCGGCCAGCTCGCGCTGCTGCTCCTCGATCTTGCGCTCATAAAGCTTCGAGCGGAGCATCATCATCGCGCGCTCGCGGTTCTGAATCTGGGAGCGCTGCGTCTGGCAGGCCACGACGATTCCGGTCGGAATATGCGTAATCCGGATAGCCGATTCCGTCTTGTTAATATGCTGGCCGCCGGCGCCGCTGGAACGGTACGTGTCGATCTTCAGCTCTTCCGGCCGGATTTCAATATCGACGTCCTCGACGATTTCCGGCACGACATCGCACGACACGAACGACGTATGGCGTCGGCCCGACGCGTCGAACGGCGAGATGCGGACGAGGCGGTGAACGCCTTTCTCCGCCTTCAAGTAGCCGTATGCGTTATGGCCGCGGATCATCATCGTGACGCTTTTGATTCCCGCTTCGTCCCCGGGCTGAAAATCCAGCACCTCGACTTTGAAATTATGCTTCTCCGCCCAGCGCGTATACATCCGGTACAGCATCTGCGCCCAGTCCTGCGACTCGGTGCCGCCGGCGCCCGGATGAAGCTCCAGAATGGCGTTCAGCTTGTCGTACGGCTGGTTCAGCAGCAGCTGCAGCTCAAAAGCGGCGATGTCGTCGACCAGCTTGGCGACGCCTTGCGCCAGATCCGCCTCCAGCGAGTCGTCTTGCTCTTCTTCGGCGAGCTCCAGCATCGTCTGCAGATCCTCTTGCTCGCCCGTAAATTTCTCGTATTGCTCCACGACCGATTTGACCGCGTTCAATTCCGCGATAATGCTTTGCGCACGGTCGTTGTCGTCCCAAAAATCAGGCGCGCTCATCTTCTCTTCGAAGTTGGCGATCATCTCCCGTTTGAGATCCAGGTCAAAGAGACCCCCTGAGTTCTTGGAGCCGCTTCGCCATCTCGCGCAGGTCTTGCTTAACCGATACGTCTATCATAGCGTTGCTTCACCTCAATCTATGTTTGCATGCCTTTATAGGCTTCATGCCGCTTGTGCGGCGCCGATGCCGCCGAATATGCGGAACCGGCGCCGTGTATTTTTACCTTATGCTTAAACGCCGCCTCGCGTTATTCTTCCTTCAAACCGTGGCATTGTTTGTACTTTTTGCCGCTGCCGCACGGACAAGGATCGTTGCGGCCGATTCTTACGACGCGGACCTGCTGCTTGCGAACGGGTTGGCTTTCGCTGCTGCCGCCGCTCGTCGTTTGCCCCTTCGCCACCTCTTGGCGCTCCAGGTTGCTTTGAACGCGGGCCTTCATAATATACTTGGCGACTTCCTCCTGAATATGCTCAATCATTTCCTTGAACATTTCGAAGCCTTCGAACTGGTATTCGCGAAGCGGATCGGTACCGCCGTACGCTCTCAAGTGAATGCCCTGACGCAATTGATCCATCGCGTCGATATGGTCCATCCATTTGCTGTCGACCGCGCGGAGCACGACGACCTTCTCGAACTCGCGCATCGTTTCGGCGCCCATCTCTTCTTCGCGCTGATCGTAATAAGCGACGACTTTGCCGTAGATGTGCTCGGACATTTCGTCCTTCTCTTTGCCCCACAGCTCGTCTTTCGTGAGGGAATCCTCCGGGAGCAGCGTCGAATGGACGTAGTCCACGACCGCGTCGAGATCCCACTCCTCCGGAATATCCTCGGAGCAATGCGCCTCCACGATCCGATCGATAACCGGCTTGATCATCTCATGTACGATCTCGCGGATGTTTTCGGAGAAGAGCACTTCGCGGCGCTGCTTGTAAATGACTTCGCGCTGTTGGTTCATCACGTCGTCGTACTGGAGAACGACTTTACGCGTATCGAAGTTGCTGCCTTCCACCCGCTTCTGCGCCGATTCGATCGCACGCGTAATCATGCGGCTTTCGATCGGCTGGTCTTCCTCGAGGCCAAGGCGGTCCATCATGTTCATGATGTTCTCGGCGCCAAAGCGGCGCATCAGGTCGTCCTGCAGCGACAAATAGAACTGCGTCGAGCCCGGGTCGCCTTGACGGCCGGCGCGGCCGCGAAGCTGGTTGTCGATCCGGCGGGATTCATGGCGCTCCGTACCGATAATATGGAGACCGCCAAGCTCGGCTACGCCTTCGCCCAGCAAAATGTCGGTACCGCGGCCGGCCATGTTCGTCGCGATCGTAACCGCGCCCGCTTGTCCCGCATGGGAGATGATTTCCGCTTCCTCCGCGTGGAACTTCGCGTTCAGCACCTTATGCTTGACGCCGCGGCGCTTCAGCATCTCCGAGAGACGCTCCGAGTTCTCGATCGAAACCGTGCCGACGAGAACCGGCTGATTGTTTTTATGTCTGGCGACGATCTCCTCGACTACCGCGTTAAACTTGCCGTTCTCCGACTTGTAGACGACATCCGGCAAATCTTTACGGATATTCGGCTTGTTCGTCGGCACCTGCACGACCTCCAAGCCGTAGATGCGCTTGAACTCTTCTTCCTCCGTCTTCGCCGTACCGGTCATACCGGCCAGCTTGCGGTACATCCGGAAGTAGTTCTGGAACGTGATCGTCGCAAGCGTCATGCTTTCGTTCTGGACTTTGAGCTGCTCCTTCGCTTCAATCGCCTGGTGCAGACCGTCGCTGTAGCGGCGGCCGGCCATCAGGCGCCCGGTGAACTCGTCGACGATGATGACTTCGCCGTCCTGCACCACGTAGTCGACGTCGCGTTTCATGATGTAGCGGGCCTTCAGCGCCTGCTGAATGTGATGGTTAAGCAGCACATGCGCGTGATCGTAAAGATTGTCGATCTGGAACGCACGCTCCGTTTTCTCGACGCCGGCTTCCGTCAAGTTGACGTTGCGGAGCTTCACGTCGATCACATAATCTTCTTCTTCCTTCAGACGGCTTACGAAACGGTCCGCCGCATAATAGATTTCCGTCGACTTCGCGGCTTGACCGGAAATAATAAGCGGCGTGCGCGCTTCGTCGATCAGAATCGAGTCCACTTCGTCGATAATGGCATAGTTAAGAGGGCGTTGAACCATTTGTTCTTTGTACAGCACCATATTGTCGCGCAAGTAGTCGAAGCCGAACTCGTTGTTCGTGCCGTACGTAATATCGCAGGCATATGCGGCTTGCTTCTGCTCATGCGTCAGCCCGTGCAGGTTGCAGCCGACCGTAAGTCCCAGAAATTCGTATATTTTGCCCATTTCCGCGCTGTCCCGCTGAGCCAGGTAATCGTTGACCGTTACGACGTGCACGCCTTTGCCCGTCAAAGCGTTCAAATAGACGGCCAGCGTCGCCACGAGCGTTTTACCTTCGCCGGTTTTCATCTCCGGAATTTTGCCCTCGTGCAGCACCATGCCGCCGATCAGCTGCACATCGTAGTGCCGCTTGCCCAGCACACGCTTCGACGCTTCGCGAACGACCGCAAACGCTTCGGCCAAAATCGGGTCGAGATCGCCGTCCTTCTCGTAACGGGCCTTGAACTCATCCGTTTTCGCCCGCAATTGTTCGTCCGTCAAAGCGGAAATTTGAGGCTCCAGCCCATTTATTTCTTCCACCGTACGCATAAGGCGCTTAATTTCGCGCTCATTTGCGTCTCCGAATATTTTTTTCACTAATCCGAGCATGGTTTTCCCCTTTCATTAAAAAACGCCTGTTTGCCTTAAATTGTAACAGTTTGAAAGCACCGCCGCAACGCATGCCCCCCGTTTTCCAGCAATCGGCAGGCCCCGCGCGCCAAAAAGCCTCTTCACCGGAGGTAAAGAGGCCTCTTTATTAACGTTAAACCTATCGTTTCCTATTTAAATATATCTTAAGTATTATTGCTTATCGCTGCTCGATCAGTCCGTATTTGCCGTCGTTCCGATGATAAACCACGTTCACCTGCTTCGTGTCGATGTTGTTGAAGACGAAAAAGCTATGGCCGATCAAATTCATCTGAAGGATCGCTTCGTCCACGTCCATCGGCTTCAGCGTATGCCGTTTCGTGCGGACAACCTCAAACTCCTCTTCCTCGTCGGCCAGGCGTACCGCCGACCCTTCTCCTTCCTTGAACATCGTCTTCACGCTGCCTTGAAAACGCAGCTTCCGGTTCATCTTCGTTTTATGCTTGCGGATTTGACGCTCGAGTTTGTCCACCACCGTGTCGATCGAAGCGTACATATCTTCGCTTTTCTCTTCGGCCCTCAGCATAAGGCCCGGCAGCGGGATCGTTACCTCTACGGTATGTTTTCCTTTTGTAACGGATAAAGTTACAATCGTTTCGGATGGTTCGGATTCGTCGAAGTACTTCGCCAATCGGCTAAGTTTCCTTTCCACGTAATCTCGCAATGCCTCTGTCACCTGTAAGCGTTGACCTCGAATGTTGAACTTCATGTGGCATTCCTCCTTTACTTAATCTTAGTATATCACACTCCAATGGGCGTTACAAAATTGTTTTTGCTCTATTCTAAATTTTCAGATAAATTTTGATAGATTTGTGAAATCGCTTGCAAAAAGGTTGCGGCAACGGCTCGAGACAGCGATTTATCGGCTGCAATCGATTAAAAATGAATAGATCGTTTTGGGGAAATTTAATATTTTTTAGAGCTATTCGTTTTATGCATTCTATTTATAAGAACAAAAAGTTGCACCATGAAAGATGCAACCCAAACGACTCCAAAAAAGCGGTTCCAATTGTTCGGCCATGCACGGCGTTGTGTTTATTCCCTGATCTTTGTCAGGTAGATGCAATAAACATACAATAAAAAAGCCCCGGTTTCCCGGAGCCATTGTCTGTGTCGGCACTTGTCAATTAAACTATAAGTCGGCGAATGAGTCGCCGGATAATTACAGTTTGACTACGTTAGCAGCTTGTGGACCGCGTGCGCCTTCAACGATGTCGAATTCAACCGATTGGCCTTCTTCGAGCGTTTTGAAGCCTTCGGCTTGGATTGCGGAGAAATGAACGAATACGTCGCCGCCTTGTTCAGTCTCGATGAATCCATAACCTTTCTCTGCGTTAAACCATTTTACTTTACCTTGCATTCACATACATTCCCTTCATCTTCAAATGACTGTGAGGCGAATTGTATATTGGCCCACATTTTGACTATAACACCAATTGCTCGAAATTGTCAATCAATTTTTTGAAAGCGAATACAATCGCTTAAAAACCGCTACCGCCGTTCATTTTATTGAAGGCCGAAATGGACAATTACCGGTAACTTCGCTTCATTTCATCAACTCAACTGACGATAAATAAAGAGAACCTACCTAACCATACTGGAGGCTTGCTCTGATGGGTCAAACACAGCTTAAAGTGATTAACCAAAGTAAACCTATAACTAGCATTATTATTTTGACACACAACCAAATTGAGTACACAAAACTTTGTATTGAGAGCATTAGAAAATACACCGAAAAAGATACATATGAAATCATTATTATCGATAATAACTCAACCGACGGAACTAAAGACTGGCTGCAAGAACAAGACGATCTCCAACTTATTTTGAATGACTATAATGCCGGATTTCCTGCAGGCTGTAATCAAGGAATCGAGATCGCAAACGGGGATAATATTCTTCTTCTTAATAACGACACAATCGTTACGGAAAATTGGCTAACGAATCTAAGGACAGCCCTGACTAGCTCGAACGATATCGGAGCGGTTGGTCCTATAACGAACAGCGCCTCTTATTATCAAACTATCCCCACATCCTATAAAAGCATAGCAGATATGCATAACTTTGCATCGTCTCTTAATGTTTCCAATCCGGCAAAATGGGAATGCCGTTTAAAACTTATAGGCTTTTGTATGCTAATAAAACGCGAAGTCATTGATAAAATCGGTCTATTGGATGAAAGATTTACGCCCGGCAATTATGAAGATGATGACTACTCCTTCCGAATTGTCCAGGAAGGATATAAACTTTTATTATGTAAGGATACTTTTATCCATCATTTCGGCGGAGCTTCTTTTAAACATGTATCGAATGAGTACATTAATCTAATGACTAATAACGCCAAAAAATTTATACAAAAATGGGGATTTAACTCGACTTATTCCTCTATGATACGATTTGAAATTATCAATTTGATTGATTCCCCCCAGCTTGAACCTATACGTGTATTGGAAGTCGGTTGCGCATGCGGAGCTACATTGCTGGAAATTAAAAACCAATATCCAAACGCGGAACTTTACGGTATCGAATTAAATGCTTCAGAAGCCAATATTGCAGGCAAATTTGCAAATGTTGAAGCGGAAGATGTCGAAATGAAGCTATCATATCCGGAAAGCTTTTTCGATTATATGATATTCGCAGATGTTCTCCAGCATTTGCATAATCCATGGCAAGTAGTCGAGAACGTAAAAAAATATTTAAAACCAAACGGTAAATTGCTAATCAGCTTACCTAATGTCATGCATTATAGCGTATTACGGGAATTGCTAGACGGTAAATGGACCTATAGGGATGCGGGTATCCTTGATCGTAGGCACCTTCGCTTTTTTACCCGACAAGAAATGCTAAAAATGCTCGAGGATGCCGGTTATACAAAAATAGAAATCGGGGCAACCAATTTGCCTGTTAATGAGATTGACGCTAAGTTAATCAGTGACCTAGCAGCACTAACAGACTATGCAAGATTTGAAGAAGAAACGAAAGCCTATCAGTATTTATTTCGTGTGCACAATTTACAGGAGTACAACCGCATCGAACAGCTATTAAAGAGTATTAATGAATTCCACTCGATTGAAGCCATTGATGAGCTTGCCGATCTAATCGTTTCCAACGATTCGCTGTTTACACATACAAGAAATGAAATATTCAATTATCCAGATTGTCAAAATTTGTTCAACATGATTGCAATTTCTATGTACAATAAAAAATTATACGATTATGTTCTTCCGCTATTACAAGATTCTTTATCTGTAAATGAACAGGATGATGATACGTTATACAATATCGGATATGTATTGTACCAATCTGGAGAGTTTGAAATTGCTAGAAGCTACTTGAAAAAAATTCGGGATAAAGATGAACACGTTATGAGTATGATTGGAACAACACACCCTTAATCTCATATTAAAAAGATATGATATGAAATTAGCGAGGAGAAAATCATGTTACTATCGCTTTGTATGATCGTAAAAAATGAGGAAAAAGTACTAGAACGCTGTTTAGAAAGCATGAAAGAAATAGCGGACGAAATCATTATTATCGATACGGGGTCCACCGATCGTACGAAAGAAATCGCATTAAAATATACGGAACACGTATATCATTATAATTGGACCAACGACTTCTCCGCAGCAAGAAATGAAGGCATTAGACGCGCGACAGCCGATTGGATTCTTGTTATGGATGCCGATGAATATCTAGATCCGAAGGATGCTTCATCCATTCGGACTTTTTTGGAAAACGAGCCAATTCGGGATAATCAGATTTATAACGTATCTGTTGTCAGTTTCGTTGGGGAAACGATGAATACAAGCACAGTCGCCGTTGCACCTGTCCTCCGGTTATTCCCGAACCACCAAGGGATTTATTTTAATCGACCTATCCATGAACAACCGTATTCAACAAAAGGCGTACCGTTAAAAGGAGCCGATGCCCCTATTACGGTTTACCATACCGGTTACCTCGGTCAAACGGTCCAAGAAAAAGAGAAGTCCCAACGTAATGCCGAACTTTTTCAGAAACGAAAAAACGAGGACGGCCTTGCAGCATACGATTATTTCACAATTGGCAACGAAAAACTCGGTGTTAATGAATTGGATAAAGCAATCTATTACTATGAGCGAGCCCTTCAGAAAAAATCGAAACAGTCCGGAACATCCGGTCAAATATGGATCGTATACTGCGCAATATCCTTAATCGAATGTTATTTGCGCAAAAACCGGCTCAACGATGCATGGACATTGAATGAAAAATATGTTCAACCGCTTGATTACCCTGAGTACCATAGCATTAAAGGGCAAATTTATCACTTCTTCGGACATTATGGGTTGGCCAGCGAAAGTTACAACGAGGCACTCCGTGTCGCGGAATGGCGAGCGGAGAAGTATAAAGTTTTTTGGCTCACCAACGCCGGTTACGGATCCGTAATCCCTTTAAAGGGTCTACAACAGATTGCGGAAAATCATTCCGATCACGATAAGTCCATTTACTATTTATCTAAATTAATACTGAACAGTAAACATGATTATCAGGCTATTACCAAGTTACTGGAGTTACTACTCCTTCGCGAGTCCCACGAAGCTATTGTCAAACTAATGTCGGAGTTGCTGGGAAGCCGAGACGCAGCCCATCATTTAACTTTGTTCAAAATAAGCCTTACGATAGGGGCAAAGGAACTCGCAGAATATTACTATAAACAACTCGAGTCCATTCGCATTCAACCGTCGGATTTACTTCAGTATGCGCTATTATCGGGTAACCAAGAGCTGTTTAATCAAACGTTGGAGAAGCAAGATTTGCCCGAGCCAAACGAGAAGCTTCTTCAGAACTTCGTTTGGGCAAAATGGACATGGCAAACGGATTATACTAAAAACCTCAAAATGAACAAAACCGACGAACAATATGAACTATTTCAATTGTACCTGGATATCGCGGAAAACAAAGAGGCGGATCTTCAAGATCCCACTGTTACGTCTGTTTTGTATAAACTACTAACGGGGTTGATCTTAAATCAACAATTTGAACTGTACGATTCAATAGTTAGTCGGTATAGCCATCCGGACTTAATTAATTTATTGGCCAACTTTTTCTTTAGCAAACAAAATTACGAGGTTGCGGGCAGTTACTTCTCCATGTTGCTGCAAAACGATCAGTTAAATACAAAAAACTGCGAGCAATTGGCCTTCTATTATTTAAATAATCAAGAGCTTGACGAAGGGCTTGTGTTTTTGGAGGAAGCAATAAGCAAATCGCCGTCACGTATATATCTTTATACGACATACTTTCAGTACAGTACAGACCGTAACAAAAAAACGGAAATGAAAACCAAGTTTGAACGCCAATTTCCTCAATATATGAAGCTGCCGTTTATCAAGGAGATGCTACAGTCGGTATAAACGTTTCATACAAAAAGAGGCATCCTGCGAAGGATGCCTCTTTTTGTATTATTTTTTGATATCATAAAAGAAGCTATCGGGCGTATAATCGATTTGATACGCTTTTTTTTGCATGCGGGTATTTCTGATTTTCTGTAGGCCGGATTGCGCCTCTTGCTTTAACGTTATCATCCGGGCCGTAACGACGGAGTCAAACTCGCCAATTTGACGCAGCAGTTGCTTCTCTTCCTCTGACAAGCCGGGTTTATTCATTGCTTCAGCCAATACCGATTCCCTCAGCTCGACCAGCGAAGACCATTCCTGATACTCTGTCGTATCGATCCGATTGACGAGCTCCGTTGTCTTCTCCAGCAGCATTCGAATGGAAGTTTCCATCATACGCGATTAGCTTCCGGTGCCTGAATAGCACCCGATCCTTTAACAACCTGCTTCCAAGCATCGCGTAATTCGGTCAAATGTTGTAGAACTTCCTCGGACATCGAAGCATTCTTCTGGATATTGGATTGAATGAGAAGATGGAGTAAGTATTCATAAATCCGGGCCAAATCCTTGGCAATCGCATAATCGTGATTTAGAGATGCGACAAGCTCATGAATAATAGCCTGCGCTTTCTTCAAGTTCGTATTGGCCGCTTCGAAATCGCGGCGATGTATAGCTTCGGAGGCCGCTTTCGTAAAGCGGATGCCTCCTTCGTACAGCATGAGAAGAAGCTGGCCGCTACCCGCTGTTTGAACGGAAGCTTGCTGGTACATTTTTAATGGCGAGTTTAACAACCTTATTCACTCCTTAACTGCTAAATAGATTAGTGATAACTGATGCTTGGCTGTTGTATTTGTTAATAGCCGTTTCCATGGCCGTAAACATGGAGTAATATCGGTTTTCCAGGTCCGTCAACCGGTCCTGTTCCCGGTCTTCGCGCTCCTTCATATCCCGAATCTGCTCACTTAAAAGCGAGCTCTCCAGAAAGCTTGTCGTCAAATCCGTGCTGGTCATGGACGTACCTGCTGTCGTCGATAAGCTCTTTAAAGCGTCCATCGTCGAATCCATCATTTTGGCGAAGACGCCGGATGTCGTACTGCCGACGGAAGTATCGGAGCTAGTTGCGGTAAACAGATTAATGACTTCATCCGGATTGCTTTCCAAAGCGCTTTTCAGCTTGGTCTCGTCCAATATAAGCTTGCCTTTTTCCGAATAGCTGCCTGTTGTGATGCCGATCGAAATCGAGTTTCCATTTGCATCTTTAATGCCGGCTACAAGGGAGGTTGCAGCGGTCCGAAGCTCCGAGATCATGGTGCTTAACGTACTGTCGTTATGCAGCGTACCGCTTCTTGCTTTTTTTTCCCAAAGCTCGATTTCATCCTCTGTCATTTCTTCTTTCTCGTCGCTTGTAAGAGGATTATAATCGTAATCTCTTACCTCGGATAGTTCGCTGTTGACTGCGCTTATAAGATTGTTATACTCCGTCACGAACGACTTGATCGTTTCGACGATTTTGCTTGTATCCTGAACGGCTGTAATGGTGGCATAGCTTCCTGCTGCCGTTTGGGCTTGAACGGTAAAGTTAAAGCCGTTTACAGAGAAGCTGTTGCTCGCTTGCTTATACGAAATGCCGTTGACCGTAATTTTGGCGTCTTGTCCAGTCGTCACATTCGATACCGTTCCAGCGAAACCACTGACACTTAAGCTGCTGGCGCCGGTTTGCGTTCCCGTAATCGAAAACTTGCCGCTTGCCGCATCGTAAATGGCCGTTGCTTTATATTTGCTCGTATTGCCGTTCATTGTCGTCGCCACATCGCTTAATGTAGCGGTCGAATCAAGCGTGAGCGTCTCGTTGTTAATCGTAATGTTGACTTTGCCGTCCGCAGTCGTCGTGAACCCAAGCTCAGCTAATGACTTTTCGGCGGTAGTCGTAGTTCCATCTGCGTTTGTTGTCGTAGTTGTCGTGCCGCCGCTGAACGTGTAAAGGTTGGTCGCAGCTGTAGCAACTTTTTGTACGGACACGTTTAATGATCCCGAGGCGGTAGAAGACGTTGAATTGATCTTGACCGCATCGGTATCTCCGGATACTTCGGATGTCTTGGCGCTGATTGCCGACGTGAGATTAAAGCTTGCAAGCTTGTTGTTTCGGAAATCTACGATTTTAGCCGCCATCGACCTGTAATCTTCCTGCTTCCATTCGACAAGCGTACGCTTCTTGACCATGTTATCGTATTTGGTCTGCGACGCTTTCATCAGTTCCTTGACCATGCTGTCGACGTCAAGGCCGGATGCCAATCCTGAAATTCTCATGCTGCTCCTCCTTACTTTACACTTTCTTATCAATGATCTGGCCGCTTAATTCCATGAGCTTGGCCGCCATATCCAGTAGCTTTTCTTCCGGAATTTCCCGTATCACTTTGCCGCTTTCGGCATCGGTAACCTTGTACACGATATGATTGGTTGCTTCATGAACCACCCGCTCTACGCGGGTATTCGGCTCCTGGATGGCTTCCAGAGCCCGGCTAACGGCTTTACTCAATTCCTGGTCACCCTGGGCAGTATTCTTAGTTGCTTTGTCGGTCTCCTTCGAATTCGCATACGACACGTTAGTCCCGTACGATTCCGGAGCGATGTTCGCCTTGGTGTTTATTGATGAAACGTTCATCGTCATCATAGCACCTCTATTATTTTTATCGGCTCATAATGGGAATTCTATTAGCAAAAACGACGGCGTCGCCCTTGTTTAAGCTTAAGGACGACGCGGATCATGATGAATATATATCGGTGTAAGAGCGCGGTATATAAATATTTTAAAAAAAGAGGCCTCAGATAATCTAAGGCCTCTCCTCTTAAAAAAGAGATTATTGAAGCAGGGACAATACGCCTTGAGGCTGCGAGTTCGCTTGCGCAAGCATCGCTTGGGAAGCCTGGAGCAGAATGTTGTTCTTCGTCAGGTTGACCATTTCCGAGGCCATGTCGGTATCGCGGATACGCGACTCGGAAGCGCTCAGGTTTTCTACGGTCGTGCCCAGGTTGTTCGACGTATACTCCAGACGGTTTTGAACGGCACCCAGTTTAGCGCGTTCCGTCGAAACAGCCGTAATTGCCGTTTCAACTTGACCAAGGGACGAAGTCGAAGCAAGGCTAGTGAAGCTTGCGGTCGTGATCGTACCGATAACGATTTGTTGAGCAGCGTCGTCGGATTGGATCGTAGCGCCGGCCGTAATCGTAATGCCGTTGAACTTCGTATCCGTCATGATTTTGTCGATTTGTTTGCCCAGCTCGTCAAGCTCAAGGTCGATATTCGCTTTGTCGCTCGAGCTGTACGTGCCGTTCGCTTTTTGAACGTTCAGCTCTTTCATACGAGTCAGCATGGAGCTAACTTCGTTCATTGCGCCTTCAGCCGTTTGAACGAACGAGATACCGTCTTGTACGTTCTTTTGAGCTTGCTCGAGACCGCGGATTTGGCCGCGCATTTTCTCGGATACCGCAAGACCTGCAGCGTCGTCAGCCGCACGGTTGATGCGAAGACCGGAAGACAGTTTCTCCATCGATTTGCCGGCAGCCGTGTTGTTCAACGCCATGTTGCGGTGCGTGTTCAAAGCCGTAATGTTGTGGTTAATACGCATTGTAAATTTCCTCCCTGAAATGGTGTAATATCCACGTCCTTGTGGATTCCGGCAGCCCGGTTTATAACCTTCGCCGCTCTATCTTATATATCGACGGGAGGAAGAAGAGAGTTTAGAGCATTGGAAAAATTTTTTACCACTCCGGAAAGTTTTAGTTCGGAGCTGCGTTCCCCATACTCAAGTTAAACTTTCCGATTGGCATGAAATGATACCGCTATAACCGGTTCATTCCCCCTTAGCGTCTTCGTTAGGAGCCTTTCTTATCTTTTTCATTTGGAGCGTCAGCTCTTCCAAAGAAATTCCGGCCTGAAACGCGTCTTTATTCGTATGCTCGACAGCATTGTACAGTTCCTTGCGAAGGACGCTGACTTGCTTGGGGGCCGTAATGCCGATTTTCACCGTATCGCCGCTTGCTTCCAATATCGTGATTTCGATATCGTCGCCGATCAGAAGCGATTCTCCCTTCTTTCTGCCTAGCACCAGCATGCGATTCAACTCCTATCCGATGGTTTCTCGTTCGTATCGCCGGGAAACAGCCTCTGCCGAATGTTATACCGGTTGTCTTGAAGAATAAATTGAACCGCTTGAAGCGTTCTTTTGTTAATAATAATCGGAGCGGCAAGGTTAACCGTCGCTTCTTCAAGCGCCCCCCGAACCGTTACGATATTATACACGATGACATCGCTTTGTTCCTTGATTTCAAGCTCGTGGATAACGGCGTCCGTCAGGTCGAATTCATAGTCCGGAAAAAAATCGAACGGCGAAACCGCGACAAAAACAAGCTCGCCCAGCTCTACAGACTGTAAATAGAGAAACGGGCTGTCCTCTACCTCTACTACGGTATAACTCTTGTACTCTTTAAAGCCCGGTATTCCCGAAGAAAACGTGACAACCGTTCGATCCGTCAGATCCAGCGGACCGAAGTGCGTAGTGTTAACGATCATCCTTATCCCTCTTTTCCGAAAAAGGCTGCAGTCGCTCGTCGCGCCTACAGCCTTTATCATACCTTGATTAAATATTCAAATCCAAATTTCTTACCTCTACCGTGACGGACGGATATTGCTTCATATAAGTCTGAACGCCGCCGCGCCGGAAGCTGATTTCGGGGGGCGTAACGGAAACATTCCCTTCCACCCCTCCGGGCGTAATATTAATTTCCGGTTTGTGAAGCACGGCTTCAAACGAAACATTATCCGAAGAAGGAGGAGCAGTAATCTGTATTTTGGGCCCTTCCTTAAATAATTGCTCTCTGGCGATTGTCGCAACCGGATTGTTGTCGCCGTCGGTCAGATCGGCAATCCGCTCCCACTTGGCGTTCGTCTCCCGTATGCCTTGCCTGGCGATATCGGGCAGCTGCGAGTAGATTCGCTGGTTCATCTCCCGCATGGAGCCGCCGTTCATGGCCGCTCTTAACCGGGAATTGTCGACTAGTACGACGGGAGGCTCCGAATGGATTTGTACCGTAGCAGGCGTCGATTCCAGATGGAGGGTCGCTCTCCCCTGCCGTATATTGAACTTTCCCGGTTCCGTATCGATCCCTATGGCCGCACGCTGCGAATGAATTTCAACGTAAGGAAGTCTCATCCGCTTAGTTCAAAAAGTCGAGCAGGCTCGTCGAGATCATTTTGGATCCGACGGACAACGACGCTTCATAGACGCTTTGGGCCGAAGTTGCCTGAATCAGGACTTCTTCCATATCCGCGTCCTCCACGCCCGACTGCATATCGGTTAAATTCAGCTGTAAATTTTCCAGTCTCGACTGCATCAGTTCGATCCGGTTCGTGCGGGCGCCGTTTAACGATTGGGCGCTTGATATCCGTTCCGCGGCGGCATCGATATTCGTCAATTGGGCCGAAATCGCACTGTGATCTTGCGCATTAATCGCGCTCGAAAGCTGATCGATAATTTCGAATATATTATCCGATGCGTTAGCTGCCCCGAATACGTCGTTGCCGCTAATATTAACCTGCATCGTAACGCCGGTGCTGATCGTATATTCGACCGCCTTGCCGTCGGTCGTCACGCCCGAAGCGTCGAATCCCGCGGCCGAGCTGTCGTACGGCATGCTGGTAAAGTCCTCGCCGTTAAAAATATATTTACCGTTAATTTTGGAGTTGCCGATGTCAATGAGCTGATTTTTTAATTGCTCCAGCTCCTCCTTGATCGCGTTCAGCCCGTTCTCGTCGTTCGTTCCGTTCGAGCCTTGAACGGCAAGCTCTTTTATGCGCTTTACAATATCTCCGGCTTCGCCCAATACCGAATCCGTCATCTCCATCCAAGACAAAGCGCTGTCCGTATTCGTCTGATGCTGGTCGTTATAAGCCAGCTCGGTACGGTACCGGAGCGCATAAGCGATGCCGGACGGGTCGTCAGACGGCTTGGTCAGCTTCAGGCCGGAAGAGGATTGATTCGACAGCTCGCTCAACCGGTTCAAGTTTTTGTTCAGGTTGCTCATGAGCTGGGTTTGCATCATGCCATTCGTTACGCGCATTGCCATGTTATTTAGCCCCTTTCAGGAAAAAAATCTTATCGGCCTACGACACCCGTGCCGTTAATGAGCTTGTCCAGCATCTCGTCGAACGTCGTCATGAAACGGGACGCCGCGCTGTACGCCTGCTGGAACACGATCATATCGCTTGCCTCCTCGTCGAGCGAGACGGCGCTTACCGATTGCCGGGTTCCGTCGACCGAAGCCAGCATCGAATCGCTTGTCGCCATTTGGCGCTGGGCGTTTTCGCTTTGAACCCCTACGGCGCTGACGACCGATCCGTAATAATCGCCGATCGTCGTCGGGCTGTTGCCCCCGAAATCGAAAGCCGCTTCGCTAAGGCCGTACATGAGCTTCGAGATCGTGCTGTTTCCTTTGACGGCCGTTACCGCGCCGGTCGTCGCATCGGCTTCGGTGCTCATCGACGTCGCGATTTTGGACGGATCGTTTTTGATGACGGAGTTCAGGCTGATCGATGCCGCCGTAATATTGCCGCCGGCCGTCCCGGACGTAAAGATGGCAACGCCCTGCTGCGCCGGATTGTCGAACGTAAAGCCAAGCTGATGCAGCCCGTTAATCCCGTTAACGGTAACGACCGTATCCGCTGCCAGCGTCGCACCCTGGTATGTCGAACCTGCCGGAAGGGTCACTTCGACCGGACCGTTCGCAATCGTGTTCGCCAAATTATCGAGCTTATCCAAATAGCCTTGCAGCGTGACGTCGCGGGATTCGAACAATCCCTTCACTTCGCCTTCGATCAAGCCTCCGCCCGTATAGGCGGCTTCCAAGCCGGAAGCATCCACCGTAGCGGCCGTCTCCCCGGTTACCAAAGCGTTGCCGGCAAACGTAACGTTATAGCCGTCCGCCGTTTCGGTCACTGTGACGTTCCCTTGACGGGACAGCTGATCGACCAGCAAATCCCGTTGGTCCCGCAGATCGTTGGCGTCGTTGCCGTTCGTCTCCAGCCTCTTGATCTCCTTGTTCAGCTTGGCGATTGAAGTCGCAATGGAGTTAATCTCCGAGGCCGCAGTCTCGATCTGATCGGTAATACTGTCCTGCAGATCCGTCACTTGCTTGCTCATCTGGTTGAACGTGTCCGCAAGCGTCTGCGCGTATTCCGCCACGATCGTCCGGTTGCTTTGGCTTTCCGGATTGGCCGCAAGATCCGACCAGGCTTTGAAAAAGTTCTGGATTTGCGAGTTCAGCCCCGTATCCGACGGCTCGTTAATGATATCTTCCAGCTGGCTTAAATTTTCCGCCTGTACGGTCCAAGATCCGTTGAGCGAGTTCTGGTCGCGGTATTGGCTGTCCAAATATTTTTCCCGTATCCGGGTAATCGAGGTCGCTTCTACGCCCGCGCCAAGCTGTCCGGCCGCGGTCGTCCGGTTCATCCCGTACGCGTCGTAGGAGATCGCCGCGGACATGTTGACCCGCTGACGGGAATAGCCTTCGGTCTTCGCGTTGGCGATATTGTGCCCCACCGTGTTGATGGCGGCCATCTGCGTCGTCAAGCCTCTTCTTGCGGTTTCGATGCCGTGAAAAGTAGATGCCATTCTTTATTCCCCGCTTTCCTGTTAATATCGCTTGTTAAACATGCCTGTGCCCGGGCCCGTTGACGTACGGTTCATCGGATGCTGATAGACCACATGCTCATGCGGGTTGTCTACGAGCAGATCGAGGGAGAAGCGGATGAAATCCAAAGACTGCTCCATCAACTGCTTATTGGTGTCGTTATGAAACTTTAGCTGCTGCAGCGTGCCGCGCAAGGCCGCGTGAAGCTCCGTCAGCGCTTCCTTCTCTTTGGCGTCCGTGACCGCTTTGATTAAGCTGGTCAAAACGCTGGAACGCGCGCGGGGCAAGCCCATTTGCACGACATAAGCGGTCGTAAGCCGAATCCGCTCCTTCTCCAGCCGCTGCGCCTCAGCCGTCCATTTGCGCTCCTGGGCCGTAATGGCGTTAAGCTCGTGGAGATCGTTCCGCACGATGACCGGGGTTTTCTTCTTCTCAAGCTCCAGCAATGCTTCGTAAACCGCCGATTGCTGCCGTAAAATACCGATAATTTCGCTTACCGAGGCCAACCGTTTCCCCTCGTTTCATTATGGTTTTAAGTATGGAAGCAGCTTCTCGGCAATCGCTCCGGCATCGACGCGATACGTTCCGGTCGACACTTCTTTTTTCAGCTCCGCGATTTTCTCCGCCCGCGCTGCATCGTTCATCTGGCTCGTCATCAACAATTCCTTTGCTTCCGATGAGATTTGGACTTTGTCGGTCTGTTTTTTGCGGACGCCTTCGGGCGTTCTTGTCTCGTTTTGCTTCTGATATTGATTTAATGCGCTTATCCGCTGCGTTTCGTTTATTTTCATTGCAATCACCTCGGGCTCTGTCTATAGCCATACATTAGCCGATAACCTTCTACTGTATTATCGGACCGGTAGAAATGAATATTTATAGAACATTTGGTCATATGCCGGATTTCAAAAATAAGCATTTTGTCCCGGTAAACCATAATCCGTTCGTTTCCCGCTTCAGTTTAACCGTTGTCCTTGATCCGGTACGCGCCGTGCGTATCCTGGGCTCCCGCCGGGCTCTGGCCCGCTTGCCGGTTCAAGCTGCTGATGTCTTTCTCCAGGCGCTTTCGGCAGTTGTCGCAAATATGGCTTTCCCGGATCAGCGTGCCGCATACCTCGCAAGGATAAGAAAGATTCGGCGCGTTCATGAGCGAAATTCGCCCTTCCCGGATAAACTTCGTAATTTGCCGGATCGAGACGTCTACCGCCTCGGACAGCTCTACGATTGTTGCTCCTTTATTCTCGCGCAAATAATCGGCGCATTTTTCATACTGTTTATCGATCTCCCGAATGCAATTCGGGCAAAATTCGCGAAGGTTCTTGGCGAACAGCCTTCCGCAGCGAGGGCAATTGTCTACGTTCAACATCGTTATTTCAGCTCCTCCATACGCTCTAACTGGGATTGTTATCGTCTATTCTATCATATCGGGAACGGCAAATCGCCGTCTTCATGAGCGGGTGAATCGTGTATGATTGTCGGTTTGTCGGGGGATTCGGACTCATCTAAGCGGAAACCTTGCTCATCATCCTCTTCACGGGAGGAATCGCGCGCAATTTATATAAAAGCACCTTACCTTGGCAGAAAGCTAACGCTGCGGTTAACGGGAAACGTGCTTACTCTCTTATATCGGCATCTTAGCGGCGATTGTTTAGGAGCGGGCCCATGTAAGCCCGTAAATGCGGAGCGGGTACGGAGAGGCTTGCTGCAAGGCAGCCGAACAGGCTTCCATCGTGCTGCCTGTCGTATAAATATCGTCGACCAACAAAAGCCTTACGGGAGACGGAACGGCCTGCATGCCATACGGACGCAGCCCGGCTATGGCGGCGGGATCCGCCCGGAACAGCTCCTTCGTATTTTCCATCCGTTCGCCTCTTGTTTTGAAGCTTTGCTTGCCGCTATGCCTCGTCCTGTGCAGCAAATGCGCGACCGGCAGGCCGGTGCGGGCGGACAAGCCTTGAGCGAGCCGCTCGGCCTGGTTAAACCCCCGCTCGGCCGCCCTTTCCCGGCTCACCGGCACGTAAGCGACGGCGTCCCAGAACAAGACGCGATCGGGCGCTTGTCCGAAAGCCCGCTTCCGGCCACGCGGCGCCGCCGTGCGAACGCCAAGCTCCAGCGCCATCTGCCGGAGCGGCGGCATGAGCATGTCGGCAAGCCGTTCTTCCAGCTCCTCGTTGCCGCGGTATTTATATAACGCAAGCCATCCGCGCATCCTGTCGTCGTAGCGGACGGCGCTGCGGTTGCATACGAAATGGGGGCGGCTTCTCCGCGGACAGTCCGGGCAATATTCGCCCCGCCCGCATACCGGACAAACGATGCGGTTGACCCACGGAATGCCGGCTATGCAGGAGGCGCAAACCTGTCTGCGGAATACGGCAGGCAAAAGCGGCTGTATGTTCCGCACGGAAGAAGCCGCTCCGTATGAGACCGGCTTGCCGCAAAACGGGCATGCGGGCGAAGCCGGCTGTATCAGCGACAGGACTTCATTCCATAAACGGAACGGGGAAAAGGATTTCATATGTACGGCCTCCTTGCAGGAATATGTGGCTGTAACTTGGTTGCTGAAGCTGCGCTTCGAATCGCATGGCTGCGCCGCAGCTATGGAAGCAAGTATCCCGAAGCGCGAGCGATCCGGTTCATGCTGCGGATTTGCCGGATCGCGCCTGTCTGGGCTTTATTGCGTTCGCGCGCGCAAAAATAAACGAGGCCGCCGGGATCGTCCGCCGAGCGTCCGGCCCGGCCCGCCATCTGCACCAAGGAAGCGGCGTCGAACAGCCGGCCGTCCGCGTCCAGAATGAACACATCGCTCCGCGGAACGGTTACTCCGCGCTCCAATATCGTCGTCGTAACGATAACCCGAAGCTCGCGACGGCGGAAACGCTGCACTTTATCGGCACGGTCCGGATCTTGCGACGACACCGGCTCGATGGCCGCCTCGCCCAGTTCTTTCCGCAGCAAACGGGCCATCGGCCCGGTCTGGGCGATGCGCTGCACGAACACAAACAGCTGGGCGCCGCGCCGCAACGAATGGAGCAAGGCCTGCTTCAGGCGGGGAGGCAAGCTTTGCTTGTTCAGCATTTGCCGAACCGCCGTCGTTTGCAGCAGCTTCGGAACGGGGAGCGGATGGCGATGGTAACGGACCGGCACCTTCGCATGCGGCAGCTTCCCTCTCCGCGCCGCGCGCTGAAGCTCGGGCGGGGGCGTAGCGGACAGCAGCAGCTTTATGGCTCCGGGCGTGCAGCATTTGCGGGCGGCGTAATACAGCATCGGGTCCCCATGATAGGGAAACGCATCCAATTCGTCAATGATCACCAGTTGAAAAGCTTGGTGAAACCGCATCAGCTGATGGGTGGTGGACAGCGTAATATCGCCGCTTTCCCAGCGCTGGCCGCTTCCGCCGTACAACGTGACGACGACGGCGTCGGGAAACGCTTTGCGAAGCCGCGGGTCCAGCTCCAGCACGACGTCGCGCCGCGGCGTCGCGATTAACGCGCGGCCGCCCCGCAGCAGGATCGACTCGACCAGCGGGAAGATCATCTCGGTTTTGCCCGCCCCGGTAACCGCCCACAGCAGAAACTCCCGCGGCGCCAATGCGGCTTCCGGCGAAAGGGAAGGCGCTGACGGGAATGCGGAAGAGGACGCAGTCGTAACCGATGGCGAGTGCGTCGCAGAAGGAGCGGGCGAGAACAATGGAGCGGACATGGAAGCCAGCGATCGCCAAAATGTGGGCGCACCGGGCGAAGCCGGCTGCAACGGCAGGGCCGAAGACGGCCGAGCCGCATCGTCCCGCGGACGAAAACGGTGTGGCCGTCCGAAATCGCATTTGGGCGTCGTGCTCCGCCTTAACCGGATTAATGACGGAATATGGGTCAAGGAGCCGCCGATTGCTCTCGTCAGACCGGACGCGGCAAAAGCGATAAAAGCGATAAAAGCGGCAATACCCGTCCATGCCGCTTTATTCCGCTTCGCTTCGCGCTTGGCGCGGCGGTCCGGGGGCGCTTCCGCATAGCGAAGCGCCGCACCTGCGGCGGCGGCCTGCGCGGGGCTCAGCCCCCAGCGGGCAAGCCGCTCGGCTTGCGGGGGCAAAGCCTCGCCGCTCCCGGCCGGCATGGGCGGCATGCCGAGCACAAGCAGCTCGCATTCGCGGCTGCGCCCCATGCCGAGGCATGCCGTGCAGTAGGCGCACA
>NZ_JBHUMY010000038.1:0-177677 GCF_042685365.1 Paenibacillus thailandensis
TTTCGTTAATCTCCATTGTAATAGATTTAGGTTTGAGAGTTTACACAAAATATTTTACAGTCCCGCACAGACTCACTTATTTACTCTCCTTTAAGAGTAAATTTACCAGCTTTATATGTTCCTATCTCATAGTTTTGAATCGTTAAGGTAACTTCTGTATTATCATCCCATTTTTTAAGATTCGACCAACTATCATAACGTTCTTTGACTTGTTCGATGATACCAGATGCCATTGCTTTAACATCCCTATCTTCCATACTAAAAATGCCATTGCCTTCATATTTAAGTGCATTAGTTGGCTGATTAATTACATCGATTGTAAATTTAAGCGGGTCAAGACTAGTTACAGTAAACTTTTCAACAATTAACTGCTGGGTTACGTCGCCACCTTCAGTGCTCCGAGCAAATTGAACATAACCTAAACTGTTTTCCAAATAAGCAATTGTATTGGTATTTTGTCTATTTGTTTCAGTGACGCTTGAAACAGTTTGAGCCATTAAAGTGACCTGTTCTTTAGTATTCTGATATAAAATAACTAATGCAATAACAACGACAACTAAACACCCAGTTATAACAGCATTCACTAATCCAAGTACATTTTTATTTTTCTTTTGCACTTGCGTCATGTTCTCTGTCTCGTATACTGTCTCCATTCATGAATTCCCCTTTAAGCATTAATATTATTAACTTATTATAGGATATATGTCCCACTTATACAACCAAAAATATTCCCCACAGACCATTACAGCCCATGGGGAACATTACTTATTTCCGCGATAACAAAACCAAATTAAGCCACGACAACTCACTCACACTCAATGATCTACTCTCAGCCTTCTCCAGCCATGTCTTATCTGTAATCGTACCCTTATTGAGCAATTCCTGAATTGTACTTTGCACAGTTTTCCATTGGTACTCTGTCAACGTCAAATCATCATCATCCTTCCCATAAGCATTTACCTTTGCTATAAACTCAGCTTTATCAATTCCAGAACCAGGACACGTTTTCCCAGTATCGTTAATCTCACGATGGAACACAATCTTACTCCCAAATAAATCTACCAATGCACGAGTCAACCCAACAGCTGTATTAAGCTGCTCACCTTCCAACCTCTCTTGACCAACATCGAAATTACCGATCATCTCAAACATAAATGGATGCGTCTTATCGTCATCGCTGTCGTTATAACCAGTAGCAGAAGCAGGAGCGACCAGTAATGATCGCCCTGTCCAGATATAGCCATCAGGACAAATAGTACAATGTTGCGCAATGTCTGACCAACCTTTAGCCTTATGTGTTCGTCTCATTGCTTCAACGAGATATTCAGCACCCTTGGTTCGATAATCAGCAATAGTTGGTTTCCATGTAGCATGAACATGTACCTCAGGAAACTTAACATTATCTATGTATGACTTTAGATAAGCTATGTATTCATCAAGCGTATAGCGTTTAGTTGCCATTAAATCTCCCTCTTTCCTATTCAGGAATAATGTGGTACAATCAGTAACGGAAGACTCGTCTGTATGCTCAAGCAGGGCTATTTGATCGAGTCTTCTTTATTTGTGTCTTTGTTCTCAATATCGGTTCGTTTCTTGGTGTAATGATAAGCACCTGAAGCCGTTAATCCAATAACAGATATTAGGATGATCTTAGACTGTATATAATCAGGAACCATTACAAATACACTGGCAATCGCTATAGCAATAAGATGAGTCCATTTGTCAGATAAACCAAACCCCTTAGCAACGCCTACATAAGCTGCAACTAAAGCGGCAAGTGTTAGAATATCGTTTGTTACCTCCATTTATATCTACTCCTTTCCCTTGAATCGTTCTTTAATATCGCGAATTTCTCCCACAATTAGATCATACTTTTCACTAAATTTATCAAGTATGTCATGTAGTTTATTTTCACGTTCTCTTGCTTCCTTACGAGATGAAAATAGTAACCAAATAAAAAGAACCGCAAATGGCCCCTGAGTTAGAAAATAACGTAAGATTTCTGATTCCAAAGTTAATTCCTCCTTTCTGGCGGAAATGAAAAGAGATGCCCTATTTGGACATCTCTATAAACACACCACTATAAATTAGATACTACCTTCAGTCAAAGAAATTGTTGCCGATTTTTTCACCGTGAGATTTCTCGTTGTAGGTGCTAAATTCATAAGCCTTGAACCTTCATCAAGCACTTTGTCATTTAAAGGTGCAAGTAGTTCAAGACTTGTTTGAGGAAATGTTCCATCAATCATTAATCTAAAGTTCTCTGCAATTTGAGCTGTACGATAAACAGCAAAATCCTTAAATTCATATCCCGAAATGAGATTCGTGGAACTTGGTCTACCTGCTAGATAAAAATTATCTACACTTGTCAACGAGGCAGATACGGTTTCGTCTGAAATAACTTCATTGTCAAGATAGAGTTTTATTTTCTTGCTTATAACATTGTATCTAATGCCAAGCGTATGCCAATTGGTATCGCTAATTATTGCTGTCGTTTTAACCTCTGTACCAGGATTTATAGCAACAACTCCAGTGTTTGTTAGTTGTATCCTAATATAGCCACCATCACCATACGCGCCGATTAATGTTATGGGAATATCTATTACACTTGGAGCCTTGAAGCGAACAAATGCGCTAAAACTTGCCAATGGGTATTCTGGAGAGTATCTAAAGACATAATCAGCATTAGTATTCGATTCAATATGTATAGACCCTTTTTCTGGTGTATTAATCATTTTACCACTCTGAAAACCAACTTTTTCGAACAGACTTGGCGGAATCGATTGGTAGAGTGCAGAATGTCCAGTATCGTTAAGATGCAGGTGATCGAATGATGCTGCTGGGATAGGCATATACGTAGTTTCATCAACAACAGCGCCCATCCAGTCCACTACATGAACGTCCATCGCATCTAATTCAGCATTAAGATTTCTTGCATAACGATAAATTTCCGCTGTGTAATTTTGTGTCGGCATTTGATTTGCAACAATTGGAACCATCCCATGTTGCTTTACAAGTCGAATGATATTAAATAACCCAGCTTTAAATTGTTGATAAACAATATCCTTATCGGACGCATTATAAATTCCTTCGTTCCCAATTGTGAATGCGATAAAGCAGTAATCAGCATTCAGCGGTGCAATATCTTTATAAAACCTTTCGATTGCCTTAGTGGTATTATCTCCACCAACACCACGAATATAGCATTCATATCCTTTAGCGCTTAATGCAGATGCCAACAAACTCATATAAGCATTACTTTTTGTAGTTGTTCCACGACCGTCAGTTGTAGAAGAGCCAAAGAATACAATTTTCTTACGCTGGTACATCGGCTTAAGAAGTGGCGACTCTTCTTTCCCATTAATGTTTAATGTGAGTTTTTCTTTCGTTTCTGACCACCATAATCCAGCGGTAGTAGATTGTTCTGATTCTCTTAATATACTACTACCAAAATCATCTTTCTTCGCAACCCTCAACTTGCCATCATCGCCAACCACATATAAAGCTTCTCTCCTGAGATACGTGGAATCTACAGAATCAGGCAAATTATCATCATCAACACTATTGCCACTTGGAGCATAAGGAACAATCTTACCTGTCCCATCGTCCACATACCATAGACTTTTCGATACAAAATCACTCACTTTTCTTCTCTCCTATCCTATTTATATAATTTAGTTTTAACATCCAATATCAAATACAGCAGTCTTCGTCTCATTGTCATAGGAAACAACAGTACCACCTGTTATCTCAGCAATATCCTTGAAGCTCAACATTAATCGTCCATTAACTATAACTGGTGCTTGAACAAGGTTATATGGTGTTCCATTTACATTTGCTATAGTAGAATTTGCTGTGACTGTGACTCTAAGTTTATCTATTTCAGGCGGTTCATCCTCAATAGTTGGTACTGGTAAACGCAATATTCCATGACCAGAATAGACATCATATCCTACAGTCTCAATATCGATACAGTTAGACTCGATAAGGTTAATCGTTTCTTGATATGTAGGTTTCCTACCATTCCTATCGATAAAGTCGGATCTAAAGTATGCAAGAATACTCCCCACCCAAGGAGCGGCAAAGGATGTACCTGATACAGGTGTTGATTTATGTACTGGAACAACTCCATCGAATCCCATACAGTTAAGGTCGGTTCCTCTATCGTCATAACTACTAAATGACTCCCTAACAATCCTATCTTCAACAAACTTCACTGCACCAACAGATATGGTCAATGGATCACGGGATAATCCAGATAAGCCGTCTGAGCCATCATTTCCTGCTGAACAAACGATAATTCCACCCTGAGCAATAAAGGCTTCCTTCAGTGGAGTATCTATATCGTTGTACCATCCACCTGAATCAAGGCTAACGTTAATTATGTCAATGTTATGATCGATGCAATATTGAAGCCTATCAGCAGTACTACCACTTAATATGTGATATATATCGTTGGGGCGGTTAATTAGATATGTACCAGTGGTATCCATTGAGTGTTCATTAGTGGCACTGTAATCAATCTTCTCGGGAGGTACTATAATGTTATAGCCGATAAACAGGTTAGGATTAAATTTACCACTCTGTAATTCCCATATGGCTATCTTTTGGACTCTATGTCCTTTACCTGCTGCATCCCATTGATCTATTCGACAATAAGCTTTCTCACGTTCATTCATATAATCACATCATTTAATTCGTCTTCAACTTGTTGCCTAAACTCTGCACCATATTTTGTTTCAATTTGTTCAAGAATTTGGCCCGAATCATATCCACCGCTAACCTTGATTTGAACATATTTAACCCAGAAATCAAGTAAGGCAGACATTATACTGCACCTCCTAAAATTAAATCTCCCAACATTTCGGTAAGTGTCGCAACTTCAGATTTAAGATTGGCAATTTCTTTTTGCTCTTCAGTTTCACTATTCTCATAAGTCACAGCGTCAGTTTGAACTATCTCAAATTTAACTGTGCCATCTTCAACGAAAAGACGATGACCAACACCGAATGCTAAATATTCCTCAAAAGTATGTTCCGAAATAGTAAATCCATATGAGTCAGGCGCATAATCAGCAACCATCTCCTCAGTTGGTTCAGTTGCATCAGGTATAATACGAAGTAACTCTAGCGTTTCTCTGTTATAAATGATAAGTAACAATGAATATTCCTCCCCTATACTCCCAAATACATGTTGTACCATGCATCTGTTGCGCTAGCTTCAATTGTGCCGACTCGAATTTTAATCTGACTATCAGTAATAACGTAAAGTCTAATCTCACAAACGCCGTTAGTGGTTGTTAGGTCGAAACTGCAGCCCGTAAACGTTATTTCACCTGTACCAGTAAGTGAACCAGATTTAGTTGCGACTGTATACTCGCCACCGCTATATGCAATCCTCAATTGAAGCGTTACATTTGTCGCTATAGTGCTTGAACTTGTTTCCACGCGAACGGGAATTGTTTGATTGTTCATAACGACACGCCTTTTATTTGGATATACTCTAGTTGCGATTGCGTTGAAGTTGGACGGCGTAATCACATCGAGCATAGTTACAGAACCCGCATTGACGAAAGATGCTGTTGGGGCGATTGTCGCCGCATTCGAACCGCTTATATTGCCGTGAGCATACAAGATAAATGGTGTTGAATATCCTTTATGAAAAACATCATTATTGTTATATGTAAATTCATTGCCACGCAACCTTAAAGGCGTTGCCGTGTTACCAATTAAAGTTTCGTTTGTATAGCTAATCGATGCAATAGGTTGAACACTGCCATTTGTCATGTAACCGCGCAAACCCTTATTGCTCCAAAAAACAATGTCGCCACTCATTTCGCCACCTGAAGTTGATAGTTTAGTTGCTGCAAGGTCGTCTACATATTTTTTAGTTGCGGCATGACTATTTGCAGTCGGAGCCCCAACATTAAATTGGCCACTGGCATTTCGCTGTACAATTGTGTTTGCTGTCGCTGAACTTGTTGAGCCATGTACATCAGTAGTTGCTACTTTATGAGCATCTAATTCAGTAATCTTTGTGTTTAATAAATCAACGTTTATATTGAAGTTATCTTTAGTGGCTGCATCTGTACCTTGATATTTTTTAATGCCACTAGGTAATGTCTCCATTAATCATCTTCCTTTCTTATGTACCATTCCATGCAGCAAACTCATCAAATGTCATACCAAGAGCATCAAGTTCATCGAATGTGATGTCGTAAGTATCAAGCTCATCAAACAGTAAATATCTGAAGATATATTCCACTCTAATATGAGCAGGAACAATATCTGAGATAATACTCTTGAGGTCATCCATATTAGTCGGTACACCTCTTATGGATACAAATTCAACCTTAATTTGACCGTTATAAGTTACATTAACTTCACCGTCTGGGTAGCTATCTGCAATAATTGATTTGATTTGCTCTAAGCTGGCATGACCGCTACCTCTTAGTCGTGCCTTAATATTGCTTCGCCTCTCTGTGATTGTCTTATTATCAGCGGATAATCCCAGATCCTTCTCATATATCTCCAATCCCCATGTCGCTTTATCGACATCCAATTGATTCGGATATTCATTGATTCTTGTTTGAGTTGTATCAAGAGAATTCCCAATTGATTCACTCATATTAATGGTAAGCAAGTCTTTCCGAGCAATCTTAGGAAGATTAGTCAATAAAGTATCCTTATGCAAGTGTGACACCACCCATTATGGCAACTTGCCTTGAACCGATAGGAATGTTTGCTGTGGCACTATTGATTAAGAGTGAAGAACAATCAATTACCCCATCTGAATTCAGAATGGCCTCGGTTACTTTAGCGTAACTAACATATTCACTAGCGAAAGCAATACCCTCTAGATAAGTAGTAATCGATCCCTTGATATTGTTGATGATGCTATCATCAGAATATCCCGCTTCCCTTGTCACGCTTAGACTAATATTAATTACAAGACCTTCAGCAGATGATACATAACATTTTGCTCCAATTGGTGCTTCGCCGTTACCTTCCCCTGTGCTATTTGGATCAATATACTCCTGTACCTCAGCTACCAAATCTGGGCTTGCAGGCTGCTTATCTTGATCGATTATAACAACATCAACCGTGTTATCTCCGCTACCTAATGGGAACACTTTAGCATCACCAACACCACTTATTGATTTAGCCCATTGATAGTAGTGCCACTTATTCCCTGATGTGGCTGGAGTCCTCAAGTATGTATAATATCGATTTCTCAGGCTCTCATCTGATTCAGCATCAAATCCATCATGTGTGGGATTAGGGTTTGTCACTGATGTGATACCCGATATAGTAACAGGCATTTGGGTTATTGAGTTTATAACTACATTCCCGACAGCACCAGCAACAGTACACTTCACATTGACTGAGCCAGAACCGGCAATAGTCTTGGTTTCCTGTGCTGAGAACTGTATGCCGTCTGGAGTTTCGAAGAGATCTCCAATTGTTACGGTTCCATTGCCAGTTACTGTGACTTGACCAATGCTATTGGTAGCTGCTGTACGCACGATCCCTGTCCGTTGGAATATAAATTTTGCAAGCAATTCTCCTGACAAATGGTCAACGTCTAATAACTCTTCCGCTTCTTTTTGTTCTTCATCCAATTGGGATATAACAAGAGCTACTGACTTCAACAAGTCATAAACAATATACCCTTCGGTCTTATCGTATTTGTCATCGATTGCCGCTAATAAACTGTTAAAAATATCGTCCATCAATACTCACCTCACTTGTGAAATCATCTATATTACCCTTTACAGTCTTCACCGTAAAGGAGATGACCGATTTACCACCTTCTGTAGTTACTTTGAAGTTGTCGATTCCTACAATTTGCGAATGCATAATTACCTTCTCTTCAATTTGTCGCCGCAACTCTGAATTAATTGCTGCTATAGGTACATCTCTACGTCCGATATAGTTTTTCAATACTAATCCGAAACCTGTTCCCTGATATACTGGGTACTGGTCAAGTTCAGTCGTAATCAGCATAGTGACCCATTGTCTTATTGCTTCTGTATAGGTTGCTTCAACTGGTCTTCCATTCTTGAGTACATATTGTTTCGTGTCGAAGTCAAACAAAAACACTGTTTTTAACTGATTTTCCGATTCATTCAATGCAGGAATATCTAAGTTTACTGATATTGGAAACATGAACTACCCCCTAACTCTTAACTAACATCTCTCTTAAAATAAAACCCTTTACAATTCTTCAACTTACCAGTCAAAACAGACGATATTCCAGATTGAGATACCGATAACTTCTCAGATACTTCTTTCAATGAATCATACTCGCCAATTAATCGATCATCTTCATAGGAATAAACTTTAATTTTCCCTTTGTAATTAGGATTTTTTGTTCCAATATAGTTTGCTTTTTTATTCTGACTAAGCTTTATTTTATGTTCTTCTGAGAATCTTTTACCTTTATGAGACTCACTCATTCTCCGTTTTGTTACTTCTAAAACAATTCTGCTTTTCTGAAACTCACTCATTTTCCTTTTTGATTCTTCTGTATGCCTATATCCAAACAAAGATCCAGCAGTCGGTAGAATATTGTAGCAAGACTTCTTATTGTCATAAAAAATATCCAAGTATTTTTGTTCTACTTGGATAAGTGCACTTAAATCTTCAACATATTCAATTACTTCAAATGTAAAGGAACTTTCACCATACTTATTAAATGAACGTTGAAGATACTTATTCTCATGTTTTCCATTTGTTAATTTATTAAAATGCTCATATTCTCTTGAAACTAAATCAACTGAACTTCCTATATAAACTTTCTCATTCACCTTATTTTTTATACAGTAAATCCCACTTTTACACATATGTCTAAAATCTATCCACCCACCTTGTCTATTACATAATACATTTGACCATTAGGGATAAGTATCACGCTATCTCCAGATACAGGAGACAGCTCATAAATACGATTGGCAATAACAAGGTTATCGCTCTCAAGTAATATCTCATCACCTAATGCGATCTTAATGGATGGCAATGGGGAAATTACTTTACCAACAGTAGCTCCATCATATTTAGGGTTTTCGTTATCTTTAAACATTTTGGCTAGACCAACTGCCCATGGTTCCATCATCTCACCCCTAACTCAATCGAAACTTTATGTATCCCATTGCTTACCGTATGATTAGCCGACTTAATCAGGAATCGACCAACAATATTGGTTATTGGTTCATTAATATCAATCAATCGACCAGCCTTTATATCGTCATGTCCTAGTAACTCCAGTGATATCTCATGATTTATCTTATTAAGATCAGCCAATGTTGTCTTTGCTATTTGCCTTGCTTGTGATTCGTCTTTTTCATCAACGGTAACAGTCTCCGTTAGAAGTCCATATTTATTGATATTTGCGTTATCTGAAGCCTCTGCATAAACACTAGTCGAATCCTCTTTATTGCTTACAACAATAACATTGTTCCTTAACTCATCAATGGATGATTTATGGCTTGGATTCGATATGAAGTCAGTCAGAGAGAATGCTGCAATATTGTCAGCCAACTGTATCGTAGGATTAATGAGCAAATCCGTTTGCTTCCTTATTGTTAGCTCCTTATCGACCATCTCCATATAATACTTGTTGCCTGTTTCCTGTGCGGCCTGTTCAAGCAAATCAAGAATGATATCACTAACGGTATTGTCTTTATATATCTTGCTGATTAGAGTAGGGATTGGGACAATATTATGCATGATATCGAATTTGTCACATAGTTTTTCGATTGCAGTTGATACACTTACCTTAGAAAATTGAATAACAGTTTTGCTCTTATTTAGCCACCAAGCATAATCATAACACTCATAACTAACCGTATTTCTGTCTGCTTCTGTACTCTCAACAACAACATAATGATGAAGTACCTTATCGTTATAAAGAACAATGAAATCTCCATTATCTATAGTGAGATAATCATTCTTTGCATAATCGAATGACAATTCTTCTCCCAAAGTATCAACATTGCTAGACCATGACAAATTGCTGATTAGTCCCGTGATATCGTACTTATTACCACTAACAATTGCAAACAATTGATGTGCCATATCCTATACTCTCCTTACCACAGGGAAAGGAAATTCCTTAAGTGTCAGTGTATATGGAATATCTCCTGCCTGATTGACACCATAGACAAAACTATCAACCAGACATGCCATATTAAGAACCTCTAAACCATCATTAGTTGTAATGATGATACGAATAGGACGCTTGTTGTTCATCCAATTGTTGATAGTGTTCACGCACTGCCAACCATCTTTTTGGGATTTAGCCCATGGATAATACTTTGTGGTAAAGAATGTTTCGATGGTTAGTGTCTTAAGTTCACGTAAGCCAGCAAGGTTTAACTTACCCACACCATTTATTCCATTGATTAGTTCGAATTCTTCATTGTTTCGTGTATGATTCACCATGTCAGGTAATTCTTCAGGTATGAAAGGAAGTGTAATAACTTCCTCCATATTGTTATAGCTTAATACGATGTCCATTAATTACCACTTCCTTTACATATTAGCTTTTGTTGTTTTAACTTGTTTGAATATTGCATTACCGACTTTATTAATTAAGTCTTGTTCACCATAAACATTGCCATGAATAATAATCTGGTAGGTATCTCCACCATTACTTTTCTCGATGAGTTTGTTTGTCTTATCAGCAGGAAGCACTTTAGTACCGCTAGGTAATTCAACAAGCTCTCCACCTCGCTCGTTGATTCTTGTTAAGCCTCCACGAGCAAAGGATGTGCCCGTTGCATATTGGGATATACTCGGTTTGGAAGATTTAGAAGTAGAGGCAGATACGCTAGAGGAATCATCATTATCGATTAATGAAGAAGCCCGAAATTTAATTTCCACTCCCGGTATCTTATTAAGTGTCTCAATCATACTGTCGATTATTTTAGCTACCCAATTAACACCCTGTCGGAATATCTCCTTAGTTCGTTCCCAGAATTTAGCTCCGACCTCTGTATTCTTTACGAACCAAACGCCAAGTGCTGTTAATCCTGCAACAAGTCCAGCAACAGCTATAATGATTAAAGAGATCGGATTCGCTGACATAGCAACATTCCATGCCCACTGTGCCGCTATAATTATATTGAGTATTAGCCGATAAGCACCTAATACTGTAGTCTTTATGGCAATAGCCGTTGTAACAACAGCGGTTAATGTTCTCCAAACTATCAGAACGGTAACAATACTCTGAATCGTGGTGGAGATAGTTGACCAGTTGTCCTTTATATATGTATAGATTTCAACAGCTTTATCCTTCAGCTCTTGAACTTTTTGAATGGCTTTAGGCAAGTTTTCGGTTATCGCGTTACCGATCCTAGTCACAGTTCCATCGTCAACAAGTTTATTCATCCATTGGCCTAACTCATCAACTTTACCTTTGATGTATTCATAGGCAGAGCCAGCTTTAATTGATCCATCATCAGCAATACCAATAATTCGAGCAAGAGAAGTTTTATAAATGTCGGTTACTGTACTCCATAAACCTCTCATTGATTTGGACTGCTTCTCCATTCCACCTTGGAATCGTTTCTCCATTAACTGCATCAAGGCTTCATTAAAGCGTTTTTGATCGGTAATTTGTCCCTTATTATTGACGATCTCCTTACCTCTCATGGTCTTAGCAGCTTGATCTATGACATCTTGTTTCCTGATGCCGAATTCTTTCACTTATTGTTACCTATCGGATGATAGGGCTAGGTCATTTCTGCCTAACTCTGTATATCACTATACAGAACGGACTATATCTTAGACTGTTCTAGTCTCTCGGCATTTCCTTAAACAATTACTTGAATAAGGCGGGTTTTATTGTCATATCTCCATTAAAGAAACTTAGACTTCCCCTAGTCTCTACACGTTCCAATGGTTTCCCTATTGGCTTCGCTCGGTATTGTCTCTTCATAAGACTTTCACCGAATTTACCGAGTTAATTATTCGCCATATCCCTATGACGCGAGGCTATAAATTAACCTCTCAAGTTCTCCAGTGTTAGCGTCTATCATAGCTTCAATTGCTTGATCAAGAGATTTATTCGTAGAAGATGCCATGTCACCGAGAAGAGGAATATACTTCTCAGCAGTCAAACCCATCATTTCCAGTTTAGACGCACCCTCAACCAACTCACCTGTTTCAAACGGAGTACTCGCGGCAAAATTTGAAGCCCATCGCATTATTTCACCAGCACGTTCAGCCGATTTTGTAGCAGTTTCTAGCTGAAGTCTAAACCCCTCCAAATCCATTGCTTCACTAAAGCCTTGTTTTGCAACCATTGCAGCAGTTGTAGCGGCAAAAGTTGTACCAATTGCAGTAATACCAGCAACTGTTTTTGTTGTTTTCTTGATTACATTGTCGAATGAGGAAATCGCACTGCTATGAAAACTTTTAACACTATTTGTAGCTCTCTTAACTTCCCGCTCCAGCTTTTTAATCTCATCTTTGGTCTTTTTGACTTTCCCCGAAAAATGATCTCGTAACGCCAATATGACGTTGATTTGCTTGTTTTTAGCCATCTGTTCACCCCCTTGCCACAACAAAAAGAGGATAGAACACTCTATCTCCCTGCCATTGCTTTCATTTTGGCCGCTTCTTCTTCGAAGTAAAGTCTCATCATTTCGTAATAGTACTCTAACTCTAGAATTGGCATATTGATAAACTTATCAGGATCATGACCCCGAAGCATCCAAAAGCCAATCAGACGCAATTCAGGATCATCTGCAACTACTTTTTTACTCGCTCTTGCACCTGATCCAATCCGCTGAGACTAATGATTTCACTGCCTAAGTCTAAGCGTTCACCAATAGTGAGAAGTTCTTTAACGATATCTTGTCCAATCTCAATTTCATAAGCTTTATGCAGTTCGACATTTCGGAAGATATCTACGGAGTTATATATTAGATACTCATATGCTTCAGCTACTGTAACCATATCTTCTCCATCTTTGATCATATCGATTGTTTTAAGAATGTACTCATCCTCAGGAACTGTAACAGTTACTTCCCCTTCTAATGCCTCTATATAGTATTCCATCTTCTTATTCCGTTTGTTTTTTACCTCAAGCTTCTTTGCAATAATATCATTCAGCGTCAACTTAACATCGCGTTTCTTATTCGCCATTTATATATGTCCTCCTATAAGGGTGACATTGAGCCACCCTGTTCTCATTATTTACATTAGTTCCTCATATGTAATGTGACTGCATTTAAAAGGCAGCTCTTCCGTTAGGGAAGTGCCTTGTTCAAATCGGTGTGTAAATTCCGTAAATACAACATTATGTACAATAGCACGTTCTGCTTTGCCAGTTTGTTTATTCTGAATTTTTGACACTATTTTAATGTTAGGCATAATACCAGTACGAGCAGCTTCTGCCATAATCTTAGCTCCTCTGGAGCTAGTTTTATGAACTGTTAGTGTTCCTTCACACGTTCGACCGTTGTAAACTTGATATGCATTAGGATCATTACACTGTCTAACCTCAGAAAAATTTAGAGTTGTTTTTACTTCAAATGAACTTACTCCTGCCCACTCTTCTCCGTTGATCCAAACCTGACCATTATCGCCAGAGACTACTTCATTGCCCAAATTGCTCATCTATAGTTACCTCCTTTATGCCATTGTGATATCGAATTTAAGGTCTTCGATAGCATCCAAGATTTTAATTTGACCAGCCAAATAGAGATTGCTACCAAACGTATTGTTACGAACCTCGACATCTGTCCATCCCAATGCTTCGGTTTTGCCGCTATCTACCCACGCTGCACGTTGAGCCTCGACATCTACATAGCACACATTATTATAGTTGCGGTCTAGGATACCTTCAGATGCCAAATCAGCTAAGTAGGAATTTATTGCTGAGATAAACAGAACCTGATTATCATAGCTGTTCTTATACTTGCCTACATAATCATTCTTGAATGTTGCCTGAATATCAGCACGAATCAAATCAATTGTACGAACGATAACGATTTTTTTAAAATCATCAGTTACACCATTACTTAGAGTTGTAAGTGAATTAACACCGCGACCAACTCTGACTTGTTCATCATCATTAAAGAGGACGAATTCTCCATTATTAATCGCAGTCTCAACATTAGCTGGTTCAATTACAGATTCAAGTTCATTGAAGACATAGTATGTACTTGATTGAGTTAACGGTAGTCCTGCTTGAAGTCCAAGGATAGGAGTTACAAATTTATCACCTGTGGCAGTCGTACCAGTCTTATATTTCACATTATTATTCGTAAAATTTACAATATGTTGACAATCTGGAGCCGTAACATTGAATACAACACCCCAAATTCCTTTCTTCAGTGCTTCTTGCTCCTTAACATAAGTAACAAGATCAGATTGTTCTTCTGCTGTTCCCTCAGCAAGTGCAATCCAGTTAAATTTCCTATAACCAAGAGCAGTAATCGCATCAGCCACAACATTCTCACTCGAAGATGCCACGGCCACTACAATAACTTTAGAGCAGCCACCTGATAGTACATCCTTAATGTACTGCACATTTGTATCTGTATATATGGAATCTGCCAATGCTAGTGCAGATGTGAATTCCTGAACACTTGCTGTTGCTTCCTTGATGATTAACGCTGCAATCTGTTGGCTTGATCGTGTGATTGCTGTTACAGCCAGTTTACTAAAATTGATATCAATTATTGGCAATCCAATAGCCATAAATTTATCCTTCTTTCTGTTTAATATTTTCCTTTAAATGCTCCATGAATGGTTTGTTTCCATCATCACTATCAGCAATCTCGATACTGTGTATGTCGAATCTGGATTGGAGAACACCATCAACCTCAGTACTGTCAATTTCATTAATTTGCACACCAAAGTAATCGGTTATGGCAAAGTACCCTCTAAATGCACCCTCTAATATGTCCTGAACTTCAAGCAGCTCTAATTGATGATCATATCTATCTCGTGGAAAATAATAGATTGTCACAGATATAGTCCTCTCTTTACCTCGTGTCATAAATTGAATAGTATTTGTTCGTTCAAAATCGACATAAAGAGATGGCCTAGAGAATCCTTCCTTAATATCTGTACTCTGAACATCAATATTAGGCAAAATCTCCTCTAATTTATCGTTAATGGCGGTCATAATTTGCTTCAGGGTAATCATTAATGAAGCCCCTTATCTAGCAAATCGTCTATAAACGCCTCAACATCATTTTCATATGTATCAGCAAAATCATCATAGGCTGCTTGGAATACAAATTTGCCTTTAACGAAGCCGACTTCCCTTCCATCCTCGGTAACTTGTCGATGTCCATATTCGACTAAATTCGAATGGGATGCAGCCCCATAGACTCGAATAGACTGATCGCCATCATATTTGTAGACTTTGCCACGCCTAACCCCAGCAATATAATCACCAGTATGTTCTTCAACAGCCAATTCAGCTTCTTTTGTAACCCGCTTCTTGAGTTTATTTCCTTCCTTTAAAAGAAACTTTCGTGTCTCTTTCGGCATGGTTTTCTCTGCGAGTTGAAGTAGATCATCGGCAAACTCATTCAATTCATCTGAATCAAATCCATCATTAGCCACTATTCAACGACCTCCTCACAGAATATCTCTCGTTTTTCCATACTAAAATCGTCAATGATGTACTTAATATCAAGCCTATGCCCACGATACATGAACCACATATCAGTTTTGATGTCCTTCCCTGATAAATATCGGATGATAACTTTATGTGTACATTTGCTAATAACAGTATCTGCTTGGTATGTCTGTGTGCTTCCTGATTGAGGGATAATTTCACACCATATTGTTCTTATAGGTTCAGGCTTATTAGAAGTAGCGTTGACCTCATTTTTCACCTTAACGTTATGCCATAACTCAACTTTGTGTCTCAATTTTCCTGCTTCTACAACCTGTTGTTTTGCCATCTTCTTTACCACCTACAACAAGTTAACTGAGTGCATGTCTAGTATAGTCTTAACAACAACATTGACCTTATTGTTATCAACTGTGTACTGTCTCTGAGAGTACAATTCGTTACATAGCACCATATAAACAATTGATAAATCATCTTTTGTATTCATATCTTCATCTGTTAAGCCTGTATAACCCTTTATATACGCCTTAACTGCAAGCATGATAATATCTAAGTCACTATCATCGTCATCATAGTCCATTCGGATATAGTCCTTAATATTCTGCTTCGTTATTTGGCTAATCCCCATGTAAAACACCTCATAAATAAAGAGGCATAAGCAACAATACTTATACCTCTTTATGATTAGTCAATTATTGTACGATCAGTGCTGCAATCTTCTGATTCTCGACTACTTTGGAATCAGCTTCGATATAACCTACTACGCCAATTGCATGTTGAGTTGCATATTTTTCATTAAGAACTTGGATTTGAACGTTTTGAGCAAGCTTAACGTAAAGACCACTCATATCACCATAGAATACTGCTTTATTACCAGTAGCTACAACATCAGCAGATTCGGTAACATAAACACGTTTGCCAAGCAGATTCCAACCGAATGCATTGGTAAGATCTTTAGTTAACGCATAATCTCCGTTGGCATCCTTCACTTTACGAAGACTCTTCAGCGTAGCTTTATTCATGATCCAAACAGCATTAGCTTGATATACTTCAGGAACCGCCATTTGCAAATCAATAAGGTCATCAATTTCAACCAAAGCAACCTTTGCAGTTGTTACAGTATTAGTCGTAGATTCAATACCAGACATCTTATTAGCTGTTCCCTTAATCAGTTCAAGCTCAAGGAATTCAGCAATAGCTTCGGCTACTTTCTTTACGACAAAATCAATCAGGTTGAAATCTGTACGATTCAGTAAGCTTTTGGATACTTTAGCCAGTACACCAACAATAAAGTTTTGAAGCTTAACAGTCGTAAATTTACCAGTACCTTCAGTAAGTTCAGCCATATCATCAACATAAGCTGCTCCAATACTGGAATTAGTCTCATCATATACAGGGAATACTAGGTCTCCACCAACGTTATATACAGTTGCCATAGAGTAAATTGGGGAAAGTTCCTTCACTTTCTCGATAATCTTATTAGCAATTGAAGTTGGAATTACGCCGCCATTGTCTGCAACATTCAATGCGCGTTCTTCACCACGAATAAATTTCAGAAAGTTTGCTTCATCCAATGCGCGTTGTTCCAATTGTTCATCCTTTTTTGTTTCTGTTTTCTTATCCATCGATCTCACTTCTTCCTCAAGTTTAATTGTTTTATCAATTCCATTAATTTCGTTTTGGATTGCTTCCATTTTCTGTGCTTCTTCTGCTGTAAATGCGCGAGTCTCATTCTTTGCGGTATTAAGCATTGCTTCCATTTCATCAACCAGAGTGTTACGTTTTTCGATTAGTGCTTTCATAAATTTACATTCTCCTTTTTGTGCCTTTGTCGGCTAATATTGATTTTTAGACAAATAAAAAAGACACCTAATTAGTGTCCCTTGTTCTTCAACTTATTTATTTGGATCTGATACTCGAACAAACTATAATCAATTGGTTCATTTCGAACCTCTTCTTCAACTACATATTCGATATCATCCACGTTTCGATGCTCTATGACAGTTGCTACCTCATCCCTAATCTCAATGGACGTTGCTATGTATGCTGGTGTGACAGATAAGATGCTGACTTCTGGGAGATCAATATCCTCCAGTGTGCGCCGTTGAATACCATCTTCACCATCAGTCCAACTATCTTTATTAACTCGAAATGCAAATGACCAGCCAGTTAATTGCTTATTCTTTGCTTTCTCCACAATCTCAGGATCATTAATATCAACGACAGCTCTTAATCCTATCTCATCTTCCCACAATTGAACATTACCTTCTGTTGTGTTACCAAGTTTGCGATTATAGTCATGATTAAACAGCAGATCAACATTTGGTTGCCGTTCTAGTGCTCGTTGGAATGTCTTAGCCTTTACCTTCTCAATGAACTTACCTTTCGGTGAAGGTAATATGCGGCTTTCTCTTTCTACGGCGTTTACATAGCCTTCAATATGTATGGAATCATTGCGAATCTCCACTTTCAATCCTATCACCTCCCCCCATGGATGCTGTTTTGTTCGTATTAGGCGTATAGATTTCCTTTGTTTTTGGATTAAATAGGACATCCTGCAAGCCCAATTTAATAAAGTCTAATCCATAAGGTTCAAGATTCTCTTTATATCGGATATCATCCCATTGAATCCATCCATTCTTAAGACCAATTTCATAAGCCTGATAACGCTTAAGAATATCACCTTTGACCAGTTCTTCTTTATCAAATTCCCAATAATATTGGTCTTTTTCTGATTCAAGTAATAAGTCCTTATTGAGAGCAGTCTCGAACGCCTTCAGTATTGGCAATATCGTAGTCTTAATAGCGTTATCATCTAATGTTCCATTAGGGATACCAAAAATGTTATTAATTTCAGACGAATTAGTACGTTTGTTCTCGTTCATCTGCATCTCAACAGATGTAGCAGATGTTTCCTGAAATTCAGTACCTTCATTTAGTACCATCACATTCTCAGAATTATCTCGATACAATCTATTCCAAGCATTCTTAAGGGCTGTAAGTGCTTCTTCGGTTAGTTTACCCTTAGCCTTAAGGAAACCCTTCTTATTACCGCCTGTCTTAAGCAAGATCTGCTCAAACTGAAGAGTGAGATAAGCAACTGTCAAGGCTTTATTACTCTCCTGTACAATACCTACACCATTGACTCCATCTTTCGTTTTGCGAGTTAACTTTATAAAATCAAATGGACGATAAATTCTGCCATTGACCAATATGTCATAATCCTTGAATATTGGATCTGAATTCTTATTAGCCGAGAGAACATCTGTATCTACATAATTAAGGCTCTTGACTCTGTTTCGCTCTTTATTAATATAGAAATATCCTGCTCCAGACAATAAATAATCTTCTATAAGTTGTCTCTTTAATTGGAATGCATCTAATGTATCCTTGGTATCATCATTCAGCAATTTAACCCTATCATCTTTAATAACAGATATTTTCTTGCCGCCTTCCTCTTTATAGAGGTACACAGGAAGCATAGCAATAACGCCACTAATTAGATTCACATTACTTGCTACTGCTGGAATAGATAGAGCCTGTTGTTTCGTTATGGCCTCTACACCAACACCAACTTCAAGCAACAACTCCTCTAAAGTTTGCGCTCGTTTCTCATAATCTCTCCATTGCCGCCATTTGTTAATTAGTCCCAAATTTGTCTCACCTCCTTAAACTTAAGCGAATTGGAATACGAAGTTGTCATTGAGCAACTCTTCTTGTTGAAGTACATATATTGCATTTATGAGACTAACAACCATATCCACTTTGCCGTTTGATTTCTTTTTGTTAACATACTTTCGGAGGTTGGTATCCTCAGTTACTTTAGCATTTTGAAAATTAACTTCTAAGAGTTTATTTTCTTCATACTCAAATTGCTTATTTAGTATATATTCCTGTAACAACTTAGTTGGAGGATGTAGTGTATCTGAATGCTGCCTTACCATAGTACATGGCAATCCTTGTGCTTCTAATTTCTGTGCTGTTGATAAGCAGTTTGATCGATCATATCCAATTCCCATTATTCGAACATCAAACTTCTCTTCAATTTCCATAATCATATTTTCGATAAAGTTATATGATACAGTTGGCCCTTCACAAGCAAAGCATTTACCTGATTTAATGTGTTCGTAATAGTCCTCACGTTCAGACTTAATCTTATCTTCAATCCGATCTTCAGGAATGAAGGCATACGAATCAGCCAATATGTGACCAGTTTGCTTATCTAAAGCAACCATACTGTATGACGTATTGTCCGTTGTGAGACTCAAATCAAGCCCAATGTACACATTACGTCCAGACCAATTAATCTTATCCACTTTACATTCTTGAAGATCGCTAACATCAATATAGGATTCTGTACCGATGCCTTGATAGATAATATTGCAGTGTTTGGTGACAAAGTTTTCTCGCTTGCTAGAGACCTCTATAGCCACTTGACGTTTAGACAACAAACTTTCCATGATTTCAGGAACTTCTAAGGCTAATGGATTAGCTTGCTCAAGAATCTTATCATCTGTCATCCAATCTTTTGTATTGTCTGGTTCATAAAGCAGAGCAAATACTTTATCATCAACTACTGTACGATCAAGCACCTTTTTCGCATAACTTACTTCATCCTCAAATGGATTATTAAATGTAGGATACTTAGTGCTGATTACACATCCCAGTTTATTAAGTATGGTTAATTGTCCTGAACGCATTGCCTCAATCGCATACGGATTTGGTAAAGCTCCTGTCTCATCAACAAGAAACACAGAAGGTAACTTACCATCAAGCCTACTGGTACTGTAATTCAGTGGTATATACTTGTTGCTATTGACTAGACATTCAATATCATCTCTGCGAATCTTAAATTTACTCTTAATTTGCCCATTGCCAGCCAATGCAGGACTAACGGCAATTGTCTCCTTAATCGCTTCCTTAACCTCACGACTTAATGAACCATCTGGAGCAACAGAATAGAACTTACTGAACTTAGGTTCTAACAAGAACAACAATAAGAAGATGATACCTATGAGCCATGTCTTCCCGTTCTTCCTACAAATTTCGAGGATTGCAGTCTCGTATCTTCGTCTATTTATATTGTCACGATGCACAGTACACAAAATAGCGATAATAAAAAAGGACTGAAATCCTGCGATACTGTTATACACTGTATCACCTGAATTTAGCCCTTTTGCCATGTTCATAAGTTTCAACAAGGTATCAATCAAGTTAACTTTTGCCTGATCGATAATATATTTATCACTTTTACCATTCGCAATATTAAGGAAATCTTGACATTGGAGTATCACATATTTAGGTGCATTAATATCACCATTAACAACAGACAATGCGTATCTATAACTCTTATGTTCATTAATCAACTGTTATCACTACCTTGCAATGCCTTAAGCAACGGATCTTCTTCTTTTTGTTTAGCCTGTAAATTGATATTTCCTAACTTTGCTCTAGATGCAGGAGACAAAGATAATTCATTTGTACATCTGAACAAGTCCTTCGTATATTTATCCTTGGCTGCCATTAGACCCTTGTCGCCTATTTTGTCTGCGTCCTCATTAATCCTTCGTTCAATTTCCTGAAGCCGATCAATAGCAATGACACAAGTGGATAAGATGTAAACGTCAAGGTTACCAAGAATGCCACTTGCGTCAAGCTGCTGAACAATATACTTGAACAGTTTCTTCTGATGGGAGTTAAGATATGATGGAGGCTTAATCTTATCCGATTGCCCCTTCAATTTTTCTTCTTGATTAATTCGTTCCTCAATTTCATCTTTAGTTTGGGATCTTTCATGCAGTAATTTTGCCGATTTAGTTGGTCGAGCCATCACCTCACCTCTCTTTCAACTTTTGCCATTTATTTCAAATTCCCATTTTACGAATATTTTGTATTTCGATGTGGCGCGTGCCGTCTCAAAGAAATGACAAAAAACCCTCTTTTCGAAGGGGGGGTATCATTTTTCTCTTTCCCTGACAATATCCCTCAATAATGATGCTGGAATTAGTCCTCGCTCAGCATAACTATGATGTTGATTGCATAATACAATCAGATTGTCATTACTAAGCCTCTTATCCCAATCCATAGCTAATGGAATGATATGGTGAACACTTGTTCCCTCATATGTATATTGGTTAATCGTATGATACAGATTCCTAATGCACACTTGACACATATGCAAGTCCCTTTTCTGAATCTCTACAGCCTTAAGTGTCCATGCCCTACTTGACCTAAAAGCTCTAATCTTCAGACTCAACTCATCATCTTTATCGATTGGCTTTCTGTTTCTCTTCTGCTTAAACGGACACTCGAACTTAATATCATGGATTCGACCACAATAGACACATGACTTATTCATTTGTCATTCGTGTGATACATTTAATCTCTTTCTTATTAATCACATATGATTTACCAACTAAGAACAGTTTCTCATCATTACACATATCAATAATCATAATTTGATATTCCTCCTCATTCCATTTGATTGAACTACCACTAGGCTAAAGCCGTAGTGGATTCCTAAGTACAGAGTTCTATCGAACTCTAATTGATTAGGCTAGCCCCGCAGTTCCTGCGGTTAGAAGTCTTATGGCTTCATTTTTAAGATTTTGTCCTGCGTTAATATCTCTATCGTGATGTGTTCCACAAGATGGGCAATCCCATTCACGAAGATTCAGATTCTTAACGTCTTTGTTTTTGTAGCCACAATATGAGCAAAGCTGGCTGGAAGGGAAATTTTTCGCTACGGTTACGAGTTGTTTGCCATACCACTTCGCCTTGTATTCAATCATGGTTTTGAATTGTGACCATGATACTTCACTGATAGCTTTTGCAAGGTTATGATTCTTTAACATATTCGATACTGACAAATCTTCCATTCCAATAATGTCGTGGTTTTTGACAATACGGGTAGAGATTTTGTCCAAGTAATCCTTACGTGCATTCGCAATCTTTTCATGGATACAAGCCACTTTGATTTTAGCTTTGTACCAGTTCGCACCACCTATCGTTCGTCTACTCATGATTCTTTGTGCTTTCGCTAATTTTTCTTCTAAAGTGCGGAAGAATTTTGGATTTGAGTAAGTCGTACCATCTGACTGAATAGCAAAATCTTTGAGTCCTATATCTATACCGATAGCTGATTCTGTTTTTGGTAGTTCTTTCACTTCCACTTCTGTTCCGATTGAAACAAAGTATTTTCCTGATGGATTTCGCCTAATGGTTGCATTTAGGATTTTCCCTTCTACTTCACGACTTTTAGCAAAGCGAACAAGTCCAAGTTTGGGTAACTTGATATGGTTGTCTATGACAGCGATATTTCCATTCGTATGCTTTGTTGTATAAGATTGAACAGGATTTTTCTTAGACTTGAAACGTGGATATTTATTCTGCTTTTTGTAGTACCTGTCATAAGAATCAGCTAAATTTTCTACTGATTTTTGTAAGGCAATACTGTCTACTTCTTTTAAGAAGCTATATTGTTTTTTCAATTCTTTAACTGCTTTAACGGTTTCATATTTGTTTAAACATTTCCCTTTCCAGTTGTTTGTTGGAAGTTGACCGTTTTGAACCATTTCTTCACAAATATACCAGTAAGCGTCTTTATCTTTCTGCTTTCCTAAAAAGAAGTTAAAGACGAACCTTGCAGAACCGATAGTCTTATTGATTAATTCAATTTGCTTCTTATTAGGATAGATACGGAACTTGTACGCTTTATTAACTAACATTGTATTTCACCTCCTCTTAGTATATACTAAGAATATACATTAAGTTATAAGTATATGTCAAGAGTATATATTTAAAGGAGTGATACCAATGGAACGTATAGCAAAATTGATTAAATTCCCTGTCGATTTAGTAATACGAATTGAGGAGTACAAGGAACAACATAATATCCAAACCTTCGCAGGTGCTGTTTATGAGCTAATACGAAAAGGCTTGGATAAGCAATGAAATACATTTCCGAAAATCATAGCAAACATTTACTCATGTGCCACTTGATATTTGTTTGCAAGTATCGGAAAAAGCTATTGTCAAAAGTAGGTCATGATATTAAGACTGAAATCGAATATATTGCTAATCACTATGGTTGGCAAATTATTGAGCAGGAGATAGACCAAGACCATATCCATGTCTTAATTCGTTATTCTCCGAAGTGGAGTATTCTTGAAATTGTTAGGTTGTTGAAGCAACTTACAACCTATCGAATATGGCAAAAGCATAACGAATATCTTTCTCAACATTTTTGGAAAGAAAGAACCTTTTGGAGTGATGGATATTTTTCTTGTAGTATTGGAAATGTAAGCAAAGAGATTATTCAAAAATACATTCAAACACAAGGTAGTTAGGGCTTACATCCCCTAGCCTAAAGGCATAGGGGTTTTACGCCCCCTCCTATAAAATAGAGCTAGAGCATTTCGCCCTAACTCCATTTGAATTAAACTGCACATTAAGGGAGTGCTCACCTGAATTAAAAACTCAATGTTCTTGAGTGATTTAATAATAGCATTCTTAATTGACTATAGTCAATGAGATTTCAGAAAAATGTTCCAAAAAATAAGAGTTAAGAAAATAGTTGATAAACTAAGGATCAAGGATAAATTCTTAGCTCAAACTTTCTTGTCCTTATCAAACACATAAAAGGACTCCATCTCTGAAGTCCTCGTCAATAAAACGACCATTTTAAATTCACTCTTTTTTATCTCTTATGTATTCGTACCATTGCATAAACGCAGCTTCATGCGGCATCGATTGAACACCATGGACACTTTTCCATTTATGTATCTCGATTGCAATATCCTTTAGCAATTGTTCGTCTTTAACCAATATCATTCTAGGTTAAATTGACGAACCAATTTCTCTTTCTCGCGCCTATTCCTCTGCCCTTGGCTACGCTTCTCTGTTACGTGTTGAACATGCATGACCTCAACGATAATACGATTCGCCTCTGCGAAACCTGTTTTATTATAACGCTCCTCAAGTCCTTTAATGGCACTTTTGCAACGATTGATCCGAGTTTCAGCATCCAATTGGCCTACATAATCTCTGAAGTCTTCAGCAATACCAATTAACTCTCGTGGAGAACAGTCCCTGAATGTTTTTATGGTTCGCCCAACACTAAACCTATAACTATTGAACTGAGCAAAAGTCACAAACCCATTTTTCTTTGCGATCATCGTCAACTCATCTAGTTGATCTTGAACATCAAAATATTCATCAATCAATTCTTCATACGTTTCCCAAGCCTCATCTGTACCCAATGACTTTGCATGAAGCAACGCCCCTTTATCAGTCCAAAGATAAAGTTTGCTCGTCTTTTTATCCACTCCCGAAATTCGGGATTGCATCAGAAAGTCTTTTAATTCTTGCCCTTTTAATTCAAAGTGGTGTTTTCCAGATGTATACCTTTCTTTATTCTCGTTGTAATTATTTGAAATTCTCTTGCTGGTCGCTCCGTATAAGGCAGCTAATTGTGCTGTCGTTAAAACAGGGACACCTTTGTACATAATTACTTCTAATTGATTTAATTTCATTAAAATCACCTTTACCTTTTAGTATTATTGTTTTTGGGCAAACAAAAAGAGCAGCCTAATAAGACCACTCTCCCTGTTTGCGTGTCGATTCACATCGAGACAATAACCGATAAAGGAGTAACCCTTTCGCCTTTAACTGGCGATTAATTGTATTAAGTTATATATATTAACTCCATGATGGAGATAATAAGCAGAGCATCAACAAAAGCTGACGCTCATCGGAGGAATCGTAACGTTTTTCCCATAAATTGCGGCGTTACTAGTATCAGCCTTATTCTAATGCCGACACATGGTCATCGATGCGGCAAAATGTACTCTTATCATTATAAAAAAATTTTGAGAATGCCAAAAAAGTCAAAGCAGCCGAAAATGCAATTTTGAGTTTAATCTGCCTCTCTCCTCATACTAGAAAATTCTAAAATTCGCAAAAAGTTCAGTTGTATCAAGGGTTTGAACTTATTTTCTAAACTTCTACTTTTTTATTTTTATCATGTTCTCTTTTCCATTGTTTTTTTAATTCTTTTTCTCTGTGATGCCAACATTCCAAACAATATAATTTCCTATTACTTTTCACTTGAATTAGTTTGCTACAAGTTTCACAATTTCCTATATTTTCACCTTTCCATCTCAAATAAGTAAGAACATAATCTCTAAAATCGTTAATACTAAAACTGATATCACTCGTATAATCAATAAAGCAAACTCTTTCGCTTGTATTGTCAACTTTCTTTGAACTCCTCAGAAGCCCCATGTCGTTCAAAATTCGCAGAACTGTTTGCTGTTCTCTAATTGACTTATAACCTTTTGTGATTAAAGCATCCTTAAGAATATCCTTAATCTTAATTCCAACCCAATTATCATTATTGGACTTGATTTTGTTGAGAATTTTGGCATAAACGAGATATACAAAAGCAATCTTTTCTATGTCATTGTCATTAATATCTTTTATACGCTGCAACTCGGTTTCTGTGATATCGACTTTATCAATATTAACCAACTCAACTCCGTACTTTTGCACATTCTTTATTGCATATTCGATTCTACTAATCCAATCTTTATGTATGTATTTCTTAACTCGTTCTCTGATATGCACTGCCAGCGTGTCTTTAACTTGCTGTTTATCCATTCCAAATAGGAAATAATGCTTAGTAAGCACTCGCAATACGATTCCATAATTCTTCTCGTCAAATTCTTTACTCTCAAGAGCTTTATGTATTAGTTCCTGTTCATTTAAAACTATTTTCAATATCGTATTCCCTCTCCTTTAAATATCATTAAACTGATTGTTGTTTCAGATCAACAAATATAAGAGCCAGAGCTGATTCTTCAAATCTCAAATCATATTTAAATCTCGTTTAGAGAACTAATCAGGCAATAAAAATCAGGGCTCATGAATATGAGGTAATTGTCCACGATAAATTTTACTTTCCCTTTAAATACCATTATCCCTAAATGTTAATTTCCCCTGATTCCCTTGATATTACTGAGCTTTGGGACACTGTAGCGGAAGCTGATTCTTATTACATTTTATTGCGTCCCCTTTAGAGACCGCTATCCACATATTCCTATTCAACCAAAAGGTCAATAATATCAAGGATTTGTAGGCACAAATTTGAATTGCAGCTTTACCATTTAGGATTTCATCATTTTAAGAGCTCTCGATAATATCCACACTTTTAGCACACTAAGCAATCAACTCTAATCTTCAGTTTTACTTGCTCAATATATTCTTTCCTTCCAAGAGTTTAATCGAGATTTCATCGGAGACATACTTTGTGATCGAGATATACAAGTTGGTTGCCAATTTTGATATGTCGCTACTCATATTCTCATCTAAATCATACTTATATCTTCTAACGAAAGCCTTGATTCTCCTGACCCTTGACTGTTCCTGGTTCGAGTCAAGATAGAGTGATTGTATGTATGCAATCCAATCTGATCCCTGCTTTGTAGCATTACACTCCTTACATGATGGAACTATGTTACCCCATGCATGAAGGCCACCTTGTTCTTTATTCATTGGAATAAGATGATCTTTATCCCATTGAACATCCATGATATTTTTTCTGCAATAACAACACTTGTCTTTGAAATATCTCCTAATTACATAGATATCCTTATTATCACTAAATGGCTTCATGCCTCTCTTTAGATCATATTCTTTTCCTAATTGGCGAAGCAGTCTCCTAACTGCTTGATTTGCTGCCTGTGCTGGTGATGACATGATATCCTCCTGCTTTATGAATGTTTGAACTTTGCGATCTGTTCGTCTATAAACCTGCTTGCCTCATGATCATAATAAATCTCATCACATTCATCACATTTCGTTGCCGGTATATTTTCGATTATGAGCTGCTTGCCATTTATATTTGTCTTTAAGGTATCGATTATATTGATTAGATTGCTGGATAGGCATTGAACACAAGTATCCATATGTATCGCTCCTTTGATTGATATCAATCCAACTTCGTATACCTTTATGCAAAGAGTTCATCTAAATAAGTTAAAATGCAACCCCCATTTCCTTCTCTCTCTTTTTCTGTTGAGTCTTCATATATAATTTCATATATTCATCTTCTTCTTCAAAGACATCGTATATGTCACTGTAGTCAGGTTCTGGAGCTGTATATACAGGTTCATCATCATCGGCATTATGCCAATTTATTTCTTCTCCCTCCTGTTTGTTGCTACTATTTTCATTCACCGATTCCTCTTCAGTAAGTCGTATATCAGTTTTGTATTCCTTTTCCCATTCATCAAAGTCATATTCACAGTCTGGATTGTCATTTAACCTTTCAATAATTAACTCGACTTTTTTAACAAAGGTAATAGCAACATTCTCATCTTTAGCTAATCTGAAAACGAAATAATCATGATAAGTAATCTCTTCGTAAATCCCAAACGAATCTCTTTTTCCCCAATTTGATTCCTTCAACGCTATCTTCAAATCTTTAACAGTAATATCATCACCATAATATTTGTTCTGAATGATTTCCGTATCTTTTCTGATCCTGGATTGCTTAACTTTCTTCTCATTAACGTGCTGGATATGTATTCTTTTCTTTTCTTCGGACATATTCTTATCCGAGAAATAAGTATTCACTTCTTGTTCTGGACTTCCATCAATGCGTTGACCACTGAAACGATATATCAACTTCCCATCCATTTCATTGATAATGTCCTGAATTGTTCTCGTTGCATAATGCTTAATACTGTTGAAGTATTCACATTTCGATGAGATTACTTCGAAACTCAATTTGCTTCCATCAGAAAACCGATTGATATCAGCATAAATATAAAATTTTAATTTCGCTTTATTTAAGTCTTCACGTAATAAGTTGTCTAATACAGAGTTATCTATTCCGCTATACCCTTTATCTAGATTTATAATCTTCCCAATGACAATCTTCGTATATTCCGTAAATTCATCAATATCACAATTGATATAACCTTTACATTGAAGAGAGACTAAAATATCTCTAACGTGTGACTTATTTTCGCTGTCATTTCCCTTTTTAAATTTTAAAACCTTACTCAATAAATCAATTGAAGTTATAAACTCATCATCTACATTGTGATACTTAAACAGAAAAGAAAATGTAATTGCCTCATCTGGTGATAATTTCTTATCACCTTCAAGCGTAAATGCATAGTGCGGAATTCTAATCATCATCTTATTGAATCTTCCTCTTTCATTTTTATATTTTGAATTTAAATATAGAATATTAATAATCAACAAAATATTCATTCATGTTCTAAGCTGCTCTTGTCTTTTGACCTTGATCTTTTCCTAAGCGAAGCGTCAATTTTTCTCGTCGCCACATTATAGTAATATAAATTATTTAAATACTTATAAAGATATTGTCTTGGCACCACAGCTACACTTTTGTAGTTAATCCCTGAACAACTACTATGAATCCATAGGAGATTATTTTTAATGTACTATGAATTAGTAGTACATTATTTGAAACAAAAACATCTACTATAAATATGTAGTGGATTATTTTTTGCTCATGACATTCATCAGAGACTTAACTTTGTCGCTATTATGGAATACGAAGACCTTTTTATTTGTATCAATTAAGTTCTGGTTGCATTGTAGAAACATGATTCCGTTAAACATAAGCCATCCAGCCATTCGAGGGCTATGTATTGTAATTGTCTTATTCAGTTTGCGTACCTCCATTATTATTTTTTGTTTTAAACAAGTCTCGTTAAAATAGTACTTTTATCGACCACAAAAAACTGTTGACTTTAAATAAGCAGATTCTTATAATAAAAGTAACTTCTCTCCTTCCCAACCGAAAATGAACTACAGTGTTTTGAGAAGAATTAGATGTATAACGATCACCACCTTTAAAATAAAATATGAAAATTAGATAGAGGAACTGAGACCCCATCTGATTCTAAATTACCAGCTTTGACAAATATATGTCAAGGTTATTTTTGATTTCTATATTTATCTATCCGATTGTATTTTGTTCCAACTTTTCTTGAATTAATAAATAAGTTTATGATAGAATTTATATGCACCATTCGACACATACTTATTTAGGGCTGCTGACTTTATGTTAGCAGCCTCTTTTTGCGCGGTGCAGTTGGGCTATATTCGTAATCTTCATTGTCGATCCGTGTAACATGAGGAAGCTTGCGAACGATTTGCTTCATAGAGGTTACGTTGATTCGTACACTTAGATGGTTGGCTGTATAAACGTATCGTTTATATTCGTTATAAGTTTTAATATGATCTATATTCACGTATAGTTCTTTATCTAACAGTTTAAAATTAGGTGGAAACTCAAGTTGTTCAAGTATCTCGCTCACTGGATGATACTTTATCTTAATCATTTCCCCAGTTACCAGCATGATTTCCCCAAATCCATTGATGTAAAATATGCGATATGCCTCAATTTTCGTTTGAAGTTTATTCACTCCTGTTGGAAATACTAAATAATTGGGATCAGCCTTAATCTTGGCCGATAGTTCCTCTTCGAGTTCAATCACCTGTTTGGTCGATAGTTCTTGAAGCAAGCTCCTGATTGCTGATAATATCATCAATATCCCTCCCTGTTGTGTAAAACTCGCCATTTTAACGAGAGTTCAGAATGACGGAGCGTATCTATAAGACACGCCCCCATTTGTTATGTAGGAATTACTTTGTTTCATCGAGAAATAGCCACAGTTTAGCAGGGATAATAGCAGATACTAAAGCAATAACAACAAGTGCAACAGTTGCGGAAATCTTCTTCATATAATAATCACCTCCCTCATAGGGTATACTCCCTTTTGTCTTGCTTGTGAGACATATAAATTATCGCTATAACCGATATAATGACGCATATGATTAGTCCTCTAAATAGTAAGACTGAGTTGCTGTTCATAAATGTGATGTAAGCTGATGAACAGACAACGAATAAGAATATCGCTATGGAAAGGAACTGTAAGTTATTAGCCTTCCTAAATGAGAAACCGAATCCACCAGCCGTATACTTGGTATATAAGGCCGTACTAGTGGTGATGAATCCGCATAAAGCTGTGAAAGCGTATGATTTGGCTGTGAATGGTTGTGATGCTTCCTGATATGTTAAGGCATCCAATTGTACCGCTAATTCAACCACTAGGAACTGGAATAACGCATATATAACCAAGCCGGAAATTGTGATGACCAAACAATATGCATATTTGTCCCGAAACAACTTACGAAATACGAACGGTAGGATGATCGCAACGAACAGTGGGATGGGAATATAGTTATATAGGTTTGTGATGACCAGAATGTATGATAGCAATGTGAAGCTGATGGTAAGATACGCTATCTCCTTTTTGTGGTACTCTGGGTAACATGTGTAGTACGAGAATATGATCAACAGTAGTCCCATGTATTCAAATAGACTAAAGAATGTATAAAGTATGAATTCAATAATCATGCCATTCACCGTTCCCATCTATCTTGATATAAAGGGGATACTGTCACATATCCCCTATGCCGATTAGCCTAAGATATCATCAACAAAGCTGTATAGCATTTTCCTGCCTTCTTCTACGTTCACGACATGGATTTTTGTCTCATCGTGAATCACAACAACTTTGCTTGGTAATGTGATCTTCCCAATAATCAATTCCTTATCACTGAGCCAATTAATAAGCCAATTTATTTCCTCTTGTGTTGTGATATAGCTATTGAACAATTGATCGAATGGATTCCTTATTGGTGTCGTTACCTGTAGAGCCTCAATCATGTAGTCGGCCTCTTCATCTGTGAATTCATAGTTAGTCGTATTCACTTTCTGTCTCTCCCTTGATGTAAGTTGGTGTTGCAACCTCGCCTCTCAATTAATGAGAAGCGAACGCTCAGAGCCTAATGCCTATTTATCCTCGCTCTGTCGAGTTATTCAGCAATTCTCCATTCCACTTTTGCTCCAGTAGATGTAAACCGTTTTTTCTTACCCTTGATATCCATCTTACCGTTTACCTTTTCCAATCCACTCAGAATCGAGTAAGCATGAATAAGTGCCTTATCAGATGTTTCTGCTCTAGCTGTGAACTCTAGCGGCAATTGAAGTGTTCCATTCGATACGATGATATCTTGATCAGCGATGAGGAAATGCGACTTGTTGCCAACAATTAGGTCTGCTTCAAGACGAAGAATATCAGAACCATCAATTTGCTGCTTGAATGGGATTGTGATGATACCCTTCACTGTAAAACGTTGAGCCTTAATTGCTGTTGTCATATGTAACCTCTCCTTTTTGACTTCTCATAATTTTATTTGACTTCTTGATATTATAATATTCGATTACCAAAACATTGTCAACATGTTTTCAAATATTTATTCGACTTCTCGAACACTATTGTCAGTAGTTGAAAATTTGTTTGAATTTCTGTATATTTTTAAGAAGAAGGAATAAAGGAGAGAATAGGAATGATTACATTTAAGCCACTTCAACACTTGCTTATAAATAGAGGACTCTCTAAAGGTGAATTTATAAAACTCGTTGATATTGCTCCTTCAACAGCATCTAAGATGTGGAAAGATGAATATATAGCAATGAAGATAATTGATGATATCTGTAATAAACTTGATTGTAAATTAACTGAAGTTATTGAACATATCCCAGAAAATAAACCTAACGAGGAACAGCATTAAGTGTGGTGACATATAAAAAGAGAGGGGGATTTCCCTCTCTTTTGGCTACAGACCACGCTTTACTATTACTAATGTGAATTTACAAAAAAGTCCTTAACTGCTTGAATCCCTTTTTTATGTTCTTCTGGATCTCCAGAAACATGCAATGTAATTTTAAATCCGTCCTTGTTCTTAGCAATAAAAATTGTCTTGGAGCCATCTTCATGTTCAGTATAATCGCAAAGCTCTCCTTCAAATAACGCCTTCATCTTGCCATCTCCTCGTTGTGTTTTAAAAAATAAAAAGTAAAAAATGTTATTATAAGCTATCTGAACTTTTGCTTAGAGTCACTAGAAATGAGTTTTGAACAAGCACTCCCCTTTCCCTCAGATTCTCTTTTAGCTTTTAATAAAATTTTCCAAAATTCTTTACAATTTTCAACGCTAGGAGTCCCAATTATAATCACTTTCGCACCTGAAGGCAGTATTTCAACAATTTGATCTTCTTCTTCTGGCTGCTCCCTATAAGGTGTAGGTACGCTCATTCTGTCATCCCCTCGTTGTAGTTTTAAAATATAAACTGTATACGCTAGTTATAAGATCTTCTTCGACATCTTGCATATCTCATCATTCGACAAATTTAAATCTTGAGATTTGAAATACTCTCCGATCAATAATTGAAGAAATCCTTCCCTAGCTTCCTTATCCTCTTCCTCATCCTCGGTGAATGTTAATTCTACCCACATCTTGTACTCTTGATTAAAACGCTTGAGACTAACTCTCCCATCATCATTAATAAATTGAATATATTTCTGCCCTCTTATCACGACTTCATGTTCTTCCTTCACGTTGTCATCTCCTCGATGTAGTTTAAAAATAAAAAATAAAAATTGCATCGTACTTTTTATACAACTTTTACCATTTAATTTCGCTCATATTGTATCATTGAGGATTCGACAAATGTAGCGGTAATATATGACAAGGGAACTATTACAGTGGTATAATATGGGTAATCAGATGGAAAGGGGGAAATTATGAATATCTTTGAGGGAATTGAAAGTGATATGTTTGAAGCCATGACTGGGATTGATTCGTCATACGTACAGCCAATCATTTTGGTATGCCTCGGAATTATTATTGTCATTGGTACAGTAGCCAGTCTATTGGGTGGGACTCCAAAGAAGAGAAGACGGAAAAAAGAGCAGTACATTGTATATCCTACAAGAGCAGAACGAAACTATTATAGGAACTACAAGAGATACAATAAACAAAATATGATGTATAGCCATAAGCCATATAAGCAATTTAATAAGTACCCTTATACCAAAAGACGTAAATTTCATTATTGAGTTTAAAAGGAAGGATTTCCCTCTTAAATGACGAATAATGTCATCAGGAGGCGATCATGTGAATCCAACCAGATATGATCTTAAGAACAACGCAGATTTCTTCTATGCGATATTCTGTGAAAAGCATGTCTATTATATATCCGAAAACAAAATTGGCTGCGGTCAGATTGATCTATTTACTGATGCGTATGTAATTATTGATGGTGAATCTTTCAATCGCGAAGCTTCTATTTTCTATGTTGATAATTAGAGGGAGGAAGAAATTTTAAATGGTGTCTTTAGACAAGAGATTTATATCGATCATTATTGCCTTAATAGTACTGTCGTTTCTTATTGAATCCATGTTTGCTGATCCGTCAAGGGAAAGTGTTATTGTCGCAGATATCGTAAAAGACATTTTAATGTTTTTAGTAAATGTTATTACAAAAGTGTTCGGTATAAATTAAAGGAGAGGCAAAAAGCCCCTCCTTTTTTCTAAATTGTTTTCCGTTGTGAACACTTTTCCCTTACTTCCTTAGAAAAAACCACGTTCCTTATTAACTAATCTTCTTGATTTTCTCTAAGTTTAGGCATTTTTATTTTAATATTAGAAAGTGTTTTTTTGAATTCAACTATACCTTTACTAATTTCTTCATGTGCTTTAAAATAGGCTTTCTTTTCATACCACTTTAATTTCCCCCCTGCTTCCAATCTTTTTTCTATCTCAATGTATTTACTTACATTCATTTTTTTCTTCACAATAATTTTATATAGAAATATAATATGATTCTGAACTTTCTTGAGAATTGAAGAAAATATACTTTGAACTTTTTTGAAAATTGAAGTTACTATCCACAGAACAAACGATGTAAGCAAAGACAAAAATATAACATCTATAGCCCTAACCTGTTCGTTAAATAGATAATCTTTAATCATAAAGAACACCTCTATAATCAATTCTCTTCTCATATCTTAATGTAATTATATCATAAAATTTGTAAGTGAACCCTGTAATTCGTTGATTGTCTTTTTATATTCATCGCCTGCAGCATATCGATCGTTTCGCCGCCCCGAACCTCGCCCACGATAATGCGGCTTGGCCGCATCCGAAGCGAAGCGCGAATCAAATCGCGAATCGTAATTTCCCCTTTGCCCTCCGTATTGGCGTTCCTGGTCTCCAGCGAAACGAGATTCGGTACGGTTCGAATTTGAAGCTCCGCCGAATCCTCGATCGTCACGATCCGTTCATCCGGCGATATATATTGGGAAAGCGCGTTAAGGAAAGTCGTCTTCCCCGTCCCCGTTCCCCCGCTTATAAAAACGTTATATTGCGCGGCGATCAGCTTCTTCAGCAAGCCTGCCGCTTCCGGGCTGATCGATCCGATCGCAACGAGCTGTTCCATCGTGAACGGTTTATCCGGGAACTTCCGGATCGTCATTGCCGGCCCTCGAAGCGCAATAGGAGGCAGTACGACATGAACGCGGGATCCGTCACGCAGCCGCGCGTCCACAATAGGCGACGACTCGTTGACGGCGCGGTTAACGCCGGAGACGATCGTTTGGATCAGATCCTCCAGCCGCTCCCTGCTTTCAAAGGCAACGGGCAGCCTTAACATCTTTCCTTCCCGCTCGATAAAAATCTCCTCATGATGGTTAATCATGATTTCCGTCACCGAAGGGTCGTCCATTAACGGCTGCAAAATGTCCAATCCTCGAAACGAATGATACAGCCTCCGGACCAGCTTCCCTTTCTCCACGGCGGTCATCGGGCTGGAGGAGGACCAGTCGAACACCGTCCGCTCCACGAGCTGCATCAGACTGTCGTCATCCAGCGTTCCGGTGAAATCGATCTGCTGCCGGATCCGCTCCCGCAGCCGATGAACCGTCTCATCCGACCATTCCGCTCCGTTCAAGCAGCGCACCTTCCTTCGACCAAGCCATATACAGCCTGTCTACAGCTGCCCGATACATCGGGCTGTCCGTCGCCGCCGAAGCAATCGCATGACGCCATTTCGGCACGTCCGGCAGCATAAAAGCCGCTTGAGCCGGTTTCGCCTGGCAATCATGCTGTTGTCCCGCGCAGCCGCCCGCCACGACATCCAGCCGGCGCTTCGCCGCTTCGTAACGTTCGGGCCAGCGCTTCTCCGCGTACCGGAGCGCAAGCCCGCTCTTGTGCCGGGCGACGGGATCGTCGGTCACAAGCCATGCAATGCGGTCGCTCAGCTCCATGAGCCCCAGCTGCAGCTCGTCCATGCCGCCGCTCGCCTCGACGACGATATAATCGTATCCCGCCTTCTTAACCTCCTCGATGACCGCGGCGGCATCGGATGCCGCAAGAGACAATCGGTCTTCCGGATTCGAGCAGGGACGGACGTAGCCGGCTTTCCAATACGGATGCCGGAGCGCGTGCTTTGCCAGCCATTCCGCGCCTTTGCCCGGCCTCGACTGCACGCAATACAGCAGCTCGGACAAACCCTCTCCGGTATCGTCCACGCCGGCCGGAAACGTTCCGAGTTGGACGTCGGAACCGTTCCATAACTCGAGATTCAAGTAGAACGGCCTTCGGTTGCGCGCGGCGGCCGCCTGCGCCAAATGGAGCGCAAGCGTCGTTTTGCCCGCCCTTCCGACGGGTGAAGCGATGACGGCCACGAACGATTTTCCGTCGGTACTCGCGGCCCCTGCCCCGTAAGACGCTATCGCAGCAGCAAAGCCGTTCAACAGCTCCGGAACCGGCTGATACTGCAGAAGCTCTCCATAACCGGTACGCGTTGCACCCAGCACGCCGACCAGAAGGACGACGGGCACTCCGCCGGGAAGCATCTCCTTTATCTCCTCCAGCATCGAAGGCTGAATCGCCACGAGATCAACGGGATAACCTCCTTGCAGATGGCGAACGAACGCATCGGTTTGCGTAAACGCGGCAAGCTGCCACTGCTCGCCGAACGAGCTCGTTCTGACGTAGTCTGCCAGTCTCCTCGCATACTCCTCTTCTTTCACGACAACCGCTATTTGAACCCGCAAATCTCCCAGTCACCTCCTTCACTCGCACAACGCAAAGAAAAAAGCACCGTTAAGGGGCAGCTGGCGCTGCCATTCCTTAACGGTGCTTCCGTTCGCGTTATATGTGAGACCAATTTACCATAGACTGGACATAAGAGTCAAGGGCGGAATCGGTTGTTATTTAATGATTTGGAAAAAAAGGGAGCTCTCCGGCAATATCGAAATAATAAATATAACCTGTCCTCAAGACGGATAGGCATCGGTAAGGAGGGAAATCGTGATTAGAAATCGTATTTTCATTGGTTTGTCTTGCCTGGCCCTGCTAACGCTAACCGCTTGCTCGCAGCAACAGGATCAGCCTCTCGCTCCATACGTTCCAACCCCGGATAATTCGGTTATAAAACCGTCAACGGTCTCCTCCGGCAATCGCCCGGACACTTCTGCTTCGACAGCTTCCGTATCTAAAGACGTAACCGCAAAAGTCGAGTATGTAGGAAACCCGTTCTCCGACAAACCCGCCTATGCCAGAAACGTATGGGACATGCAGTTATTTGACAATAAAATCTATATCGGACACGGCAATAGCAGCAATAGCGAACCGGCGCCCAATGCCGGACCGATCCCGATCGTTTATTACGATCTGGACACTCGCAAATTCGTCAAGCCAAAAGTCACGACTTATAACAATGCGAAACAAAGCAAAAAAATCATGAAGCAAGCTGCCGACGAAGAACAAATCGATCTTTATAAAGTATTAAACGGCTCGATCTATATCCCCGGACATGATGCCAGCGGAGAAAACTGGGATTTCGGAAATTTCTATAAGCTCGAAAAAGACGGATGGAAAAAGTACCGCAATATCCCAAACGCGATCCACGTTTACGATATGGCGTATTACCAAGGGAAACTGTTCGCTGCCATTAGTTCGGACGGGGCCGAAGTATTGAGGTCGGATGATGGAGGAAAGTCGTGGAAAAGCATCGGATATACTTCCGAGGGTGCCCGTGCTTATACGTTTTTTACATTACAGAATAAGCTCTATGCAGCGGGAATGTTTTATTTAGACAATAAGAACACGCGCCAGACTTCCCTTCTCACTGTCAACGAACGGCTTGAAGTCACAAGCACGAAAGTCGACACGGCTGCATGGTTACCGGGGGCCAAAACAAGCGACCCTGCGGGTTATCTTAAAATGTACCGTCCTGCCGAGTGGAACGGCAAGCTTCTATATATTTTCGGCGAGGTCGATAATGACCACCAGACGAAACCGCAATCGCTTGTGCTTGCCTCCAGTATTAAAGATACGAAAACCGTTTCACTTCCGAATAAAAATGCCGTTCCTTATGACATATTGATTCGCGGTCAAACCGCATATGTTCTCGCAGCAGCGAAGCTGGACAACGGACAATATATGAATTGGGTTTACTACTCCAAAGACGGCGTTCGTTGGTCGGAGAATTTTCGGTTCAAACAAGACACTTTCGCAAGGTCCTTTGAGGAAGTGAAAGGGGATTTTTATTTCGGACTGGGAGGTGACGGGGATATGCAGTGTACGACAAAAGGCAATTCGACCTGGTGTACGTCGAGCGAACCGGATTCGGCTACCGGAACGATTCTGAAGGTCGAGCAATCCGCTTATCGAAAGAAATAAAAAAACCGAGGGGATCTGCTTCAGCAGTTCCCCTCCGGCTCCCAACCAATAAGTACTAATGATCATTAGGACGGATCTTTGATGTCGATGTCAACCAACACGCCGTTAACGTAAGTGTAGTCGACAACTGTCAAACCTTTTCCAGCCATCGTTTCGCTCACTTGCAAAACTTCCAGCTCAGGCGTTTGCCATTGTTTTTTCATTGTATTCACCTCCTTTCAAGCAAACCGGTTTCACTCAGCCTAATCCCCGAATAAACCGCCCGGCTATCAAGCTTCGCATAATGAAGATGCTATTCGGATCCGATGCCTGTTCAGAGGTTAAAGCGAATCCCGTCTTCTCCACGGCGCGTTGCACCTGATCTGCATTCACATAACTGCGGAACCGTTCGTCTCTGCATAATTCCCGTACTTCCTTAATGATATCCGGCCATACGGACGCGACCCGGTAAGCCCAATCGATCCCTTGTATTCCTCTGCTGCTCTGATTTAAACGAACCTTATCCGGCAAAATATGCTCCGTCGCTCTTCGTATAAGGGAACGGCCGTAACCGTTCCGAACGTATTGGTCGAATGGAATGGAGAGACAGAAGCGAACGAGACGCGGATCGCTCGTCGGATCTCTTTCCCATACTTTGAACCGGTAAGAGTTTTTAGCGGCAAGCGTGCCCTGCAGGTTAAAAATCGCCAAGTTGCTGAAATAGTCCTGTCTCTCCGTCAATACAGTCGCTGTTGATGGACGGAGACCGACATCGTGGGCCGCAAGCTTCTCGAACACAGCTGTTTTTGCCGCAAAATCCGGCGAAATAAGACTGTCGACATGCGGCACAAACGGCGTTTTCATCCGTTCCGGAAAAGCTTGCTTCCGAATAGCCTGAACGACCCGCTTCCGGCCTACTCTGCGCGCTTCGCCGAATTTGGACACTTCCTTAAATAAATGCACCCATTTTAGCCGTTTCAAATAAACGGCGTACAATTCGATTGCGGATCCCCACGATATTGAAAAATTCCCTCTTGCTCCCGTAAGCAGTATGCCGACATCGTCAGCTGCCGCTTGTTGATAAATGCTCTTGATCCAATAGGAGTTTTCAAAATTTTTATAAGGGGTTTCGAGCATGCCCAACAAATCTTCGATTTCGGTATATGGATTGATGCCGGGAAGCTCCAAGTAATTGGGAGTTATGTTTTGAACATAATCGACAACCGACTGAATATACGGTCTTTCATCCGCAAACGCGGTATCCGGCGTCCAATCCTCAAATCCGTGTGCCGGCACGTGGCTGTACGCGTTAAGGGTTTTCCCTTCCTTCTCCAGCATGTTTGCCGCAAAGCCCGCGACCGATCCGGAGTCCAATCCTCCGCTTAATGTAACTCCTACCTTCTTAAACGTGCGGCACCGGCTTCGAATGCTTTCCCGAAATAATTCCTGAAAAGCTTCGACGTAATCGTCATCATTCCGATACGTTATGGAGCCCTCGGGAACTAAACTCCCATATCTTTGGATATTGAGATTACCGTTCGAATATGTAAAGGAATGGGCTGGCGGCAATTGATAGATGTCTTTATAAAGCGTCGACCGAATATCGACGGCGTCAAGCACTGAAGGAATGGCCAGAAACTCCGACAATCGTTCTTCGTTTATCGATCTATGAACCGAAGACAATGCAAATATCGGATGAATAACGCTGCTGAATATAAAGCCTCGCCGATCGCAGCAATAGTATAAGGTACGGCTTCCCAGCAAATCTCTTGCCCCATAGAGCAGCTTATTGCGGTCGTCCCATATGACAAAGGCAAAATCCCCGATTAAATGTTTCGCTGCCTCGACTCCCCATTTTTCATAAGCCCGAAGGATTAATTCCGCATCGCTTATCTCATTCTGCTGGAGATATAAGCCTAAGTGACGGAACAATTCCTTTCGATTATCGAGAATGGCATCGGCTGCAATAACCAGTCCCGCATTCGGATCATGCAAAGGAAGACGTTCATTGACGGATTCCGGGGTAATCCATTGATTCTGGCACATCATCGCCGCAGCTTCCTGCTGCCATATCGAGAAACCGTCGCCGGGATAACGGCAAAGCTCATTGCTGAATTCGGCCAATTCCGTGCCTATCGATTCAATCGATTCCATAGCTGCAATTCCGCCAATAACGCTCATCGTTTCACCTACCAATGATACATTTCGTATCAATTATAGCATACGTTTTACTTTTTTCAACAATTAATTATTATTTTGCCGTCTGATAATTGAGCAGCGTTCTAAACGTTCCTTTTGCATCCTGCGAAAGCTGCTGATAACCGCCTTGCTGAATAACCTCGCCATGGTCCATCACGATAACCTGATCCGCATTCCGAATCGTCGATAATCGGTGAGCAATAACGATAATCGTCATGCTGCCTTTAAGCCGCTCCAGCGCCTGTTGAATAAGCAGCTCGTTTTCGCTGTCCAATGCGCTCGTCGCTTCATCGAGCACAAGAATAGACGGCTGCTTCAATATTGCCCTTGCCAACACAATTCGTTGTCTTTCTCCCCCGGACAAACGGACCCCTCTGTCGCCAATAACCGTATCAAGGCCATGCGGGAGCCTTCTGACGAATTCTTCGGATGCCGAAAACCGCAGCGCTTTCCATAACGCCTCGTCGTCCGCATTCGGATCTACGAGTTTCAAATTGTACCGTATACTCTCGTTAAACAAGAAAGGATCTTGGGCCACATAACCAATCGTGTTGCGGAACGATATCAATCGCTTGTCATCCATGAGGGATACTCCGTCCACCAATACCTGGCCTTTTTCGGGATGAATTAAACCCATAAGCATATCAACCAGCGTGCTTTTGCCTGCGCCCGATTTTCCTACAATCGCGGTCATGCTGTTGGCTGGAATCGTGACATTCACGTTTCTCAGCGCATAAATAGGCTGGTTTCGGTCGTACCGGTATTGGACGTTCAAGCATTCTATACCTTGCCTCATATGGGTTAAAGGTTGTTCCGGTCTGCCGATTCGCACTTCCGGCTCCGCTTCTTCCCTGCATTCATCCAACAGACTTCGAAGGATACGGAAAGCGGGCAAATTCGACACCAGCTGCTCCATATTGGTTTGAATCGAAATAAACCTGGGCCACAGCTTCGTAAAGATAAGAACAACAAGAATCAATTGCTCAGCCGGCGTTCGGAACACTTCCAATGCCAAGTACACGAATCCGGCTATCAAGATGACGGATGATAAACGATAAATAAACTGGGATAACGAGTTTAACCGTACAAACCTTACGACGTTCGCTTCCAAATCTTTGCTAATGGAAGAAAACCACTGAATGTGGGTATGTTCCATCCGGTTGCTTTTAATATCTTTGATCCCGTTAAAATGATCGGTAATTCCCGCAAAATAATGCTGCGAAAGCTCGGAAGTTTGATCCCCCAAATGTTTGGCCTTTTTCACAAACCTCCGCGAAAAAAAAGCGATAATGCCGCCGGAAACAAGGACCACGGCTGTCAATAAAGGCGATAACCAGAAAGCCAAGCCGATCTGTATTGCCGTGAATATAAAGGAGGTTATCATCTGGAGAAACATGGATGACCCGACACCGACTCTTCCAAGCTCATTTACCAGAACATGATTGAAATCCGATTTCCTTTTACGCAGAAAAAACTCCCACTTGGCTACAATCAAACCGTTATAAATATCATTGCGAAGCATGTGAATGAAGGATTGCAAAATCTTTGAATTGTTTACATTTTGGCTTCGTTGAAGAAAAGCTTGCCCGCCTACAATCAGAATATAAATGCCAAGTACGGTAGGCAGGTTCAAGGCTAGATTAAGAGATTCCAAGTAGTCAAAAGCCGAAGAGAGCAAAGGAATTTCTCCCATACTCATATCCAATACGCCAATAACGCTTAATAAAGGAACAATCATGTATATGCTGATGCCGTCCAGGAAACTGATCGAGAAGGCAAGAAGCATATTCAAATATAAAGCGATCCCCGAGTTCCGTTGCATCTTGCCGATAAAATAAAATAAATCCTTCATCCTTCCAAACCCCGCTCCGGTGTACGGTTCGCAGCCCGCCTGCTCGCTTGGTTTCCGAAAATCCCAACAACAACAAACCGCTCCAAACCTTCATTTCCGGTAACCAAAAAGTTACCGCTGCGAAGCCAAGCATGCGCGATCATTTTGCCGTTCTCATCTCTTCCGCTGCCGAGATATAACGTGGAAGATACCCCTCTTTTCTCCAACATCCTCATTGCGGCAATCGCCCTCACCAGGCATTGGCTCTCCCAAGGCGTAAGCTTGCTCATGGCGTGAATGGCTTTGGAAACTTTCCGTACCAGTTGATCCTGTTCAGGGTCGCTTTGATGAGAAGTTTCAAGCATTTTATCGCCTAGCATCGGGGCAACCTTGGCAAACGGAAGCAGCTTCAATATTCTGGCCCAGCCCAATAAACAATACGCTTCTAAAAACATCCACTTCAGTTCGGCCGGGTAACGGTAAAATCTTTGAAATTTACGAAGCCATTTCATGCTGTCTTGCTTGCTTGAACAAGCCCTTCACCCGCTAATTGGTGAAGAAACGCGAATACTTGCCGGGTGCATGTTTCCTGATCGATCTCGTATTCTTCCAGCAGTTGCTTCACCACATCACGAATAGTGACCGGAGTATTTATAAGCTCCCAAATTCTGCCGCCGATTTGGCCCAAATTATAGTATTTGCCGTTTTCGATGCTAAGCATCACCTTCTCGCCGTTCATATCGCTGACGAGATATCCTTCGGATTGGACGACTACGGCGTTCAGATCGGAAAACACCTCATTGCTCATGAGGAACAGCCTCCTTTGAATGAATAACACGAAGCATGCAATCAACAAGCTCGTATCCCGAAAAACCTTGCGGCGGTCTTGAAAGCTGGTAAACCGGCAATCGGGATGCAAGAGCAGCTGCCGTTTGAAAATGCCATTGATGAAGCTTCATCGAGTATAAAAGATAGTTTCGGTACGTATGCATCCGAAGCTTATGCAAGCTCTCCATCTGCGTGAAGGGCTTTATCGCAGTCGCGGTTCCCTCTTCCGATTTGATCAGTTCGAATACTCCGCCTAAAGGCAACGGCTTCCGATAGAAACCCGTCGAGAGAGGTACGGCGTACTTATCAACCCGATCGTAGATGGATTCGTAACCCGATGCAGCTAAGCCTAAATACTCCAAACTTTCATTCCATAGCTTTTGCTGAGGATAGGAAGGATACACGAGCGGGACAGAATCAACACCTTCTGTAAACCGAACCGCAATAACGTCGTCGGTTACGATCTCGTAACCCGATTGGGCGAAAGTAGCCGCAAGAGTCGACTTCCCCGCTCCCGATTCGCCTACAATCGCATAAGCCCGATCGCGAATAACAACTGCGCTTCCATGAAGCGGAAGCATTCCCCGCTGCACAAGCAGCACGCCCATGCAAGTTCCGAGAAGATAAAGGCGGATCTTCGATTCATCCGCATTCTTGAAGGGATGCACCGTTATCCTTTTCCCGTTGGAAATACTATAAACCGCCGTGTCCGGAATATAGAAATGGAAGGTTCCCTCCTCGAAAAGAGTCGAATAACTGTCCATATGCTTGAGTAGCGGAGATGCCCCTTCATAATCCAATTCTATGAACACATCAACTTCTCCGTTTTCCATTCCATTATTGGACTCCGGGAGGGGGATTTGGCTGACGATATTTATTCCAAATAGCCTATAGCGGTATGCAGGAGAGAAGATGGTATTCACCTCATTTGATCATTGATACATTATGTAACAATAATATCATATATGTTACTAAATGTATACAACAAATTCAATACCATCTCTTAAACTCAAATCATTCAGCTCTCTATTTATATGTGTTCCTTTACTTTATTAACGTTCTTCCACCAATTTTTATTTTTTATGTTCCATTCAATCGTCTTGTACAAGCCTTCTTCAAAGGAATACTCCGGTTTCCATCCCAGCTCGTTCATGATTTTCGCCGGATTGTTCGCATAACGGTAATCTTGGCCGGGGCGGTCTTCCACAAACCGGATCAAGTCTTTTGGTTTGTTCAATATTTCCAGGATGAAGTGAACGACATCAATGGTCCGTTTTTCTTCCCCGGATCCGATATTGTATATTTCTCCCCTCTTCCCATAATGAAGAACCGTATTGATCGCAGCATTATTGTCCTTAACAAATACCCAGTCCCTAATGGTCAATCCTTGTCCGTGAATGGGAATCGGCTGGTCGTTCAATGCATGTAATATGGTCATGGGGATCAGTTTCTCTGGATGCTGCGAGGGTCCGTAAGTATTGCCAAAACGGACAATATTGAAGGGAAGACTGTAAGTATTGCTGTAGGAGCGGATTAATAAGTCGGCGCTTGCCTTGCTGGCCGAATAAGGATTGTTCGGCGCAAGCGGAGACAGTTCCGTGAATTCGCCTTCATCCTGCAGTGAACCGTATACTTCGTCGGTCGAAATTTGAACAAACAGCTTAATACCGTGCTTGACCGCCGAATCAAGCAAGACCTGCGTTCCGTTCACATTTGTTTGGACAAAAATCCGAGGATCCCGAATGCTTCTGTCTACATGCGACTCCGCCGCAAAATTGACGATAATATCGATGCCATATTCACGAAATATGGAATCCACAAGATCGGGATCGCCAATATCCCCTTGGATAAAAGAATGATTGCTGTATGGACGGATGTCCATGAGGTTATTGGGGTTTCCCGAGTATGTTAATTTATCGAGATTAATAAAACGGTACGACTGATATCTAGGCAGCATATATCTCAAGAAGTTGCTGCCCACAAATCCCGCCCCGCCTGTAACGAGAATAGTAGGGGAGGCAATCCCGAAGTTGGGGTCCATCATAATCTCCCTCATTTCCCCTTTGTTATATTTGGAAGAGGAGTTCGGAATATCCTGATTAATCCAAACTCCATATAGAGTTAGTATTCGAGAGAAAGTGATTTTCACCTTAAGTCAATATGACTAAATTTCCTGCTCAAATAGTACTAATTTAATGCATTGTATATTTGGTTGCGGAACTTTCCACCCGACTTTATCAGATGAGACTATTTCGAGAAAAGAATCTAGGTGAGGGAGAGGATTTTCCATGTTGTCTATATCCAAACTGATATCGGTTATTTCTGCTCTTCTTATTTTCGTTCCCTCATCTAATTTCACGGTTCAGAATTCTATTGGTTTTTGAAACCCGCCCGCTATCAGTCATTACCGTGATACAACAAATGCTCAATGATATGATAAGAGCTAATAAAGTGGTAAAGACCTGGCTAGGAAAAGAAAGCCCAATGATCGTTTAGATCGGCAGCAGCGTCACCGCAGGCTCCGGAGCGAGTAAACCTGAGTATTCGTGGGCAGGCCTTTTGAAACGACATTGGTTTAACTCAATCAAAAGTTACTTTACGGAACCAACTGCTCAATAAGAGCAAAAATGCCTCGTAAAGGATTTCAAGCAGCTTTTGCTTTATATAGAGAGCCAAGGAACAAAATCTTTGCAAGTGTAATTCGACTTATAACTAAATGCAGAAACACGGGAATGATGACTCCAAGCAATAAATACTGGATGACTGTCTGCTCACCGGTCAATTCTTCAAAGACTAAGTTTATCGGGAAATGCATATACATAATAGTTAGGGACATTAATCCGATATACGATAATATCTTGGCAACCGTTTTGAGTCGAACAATCCAGTAACTAATTGTTAAGAAAGAAAGTGTCATTGCGAGCGGTATGAATAAATCAAGAAACCAGTTCGTATATTCGAGGACTTTCATATCAAGCTTATACTGAAACAGATGTAAGAGATCGCCTGTAATCAAAATAGCTGGTAACATCAGAGCGCAAAGAAATACAATTCGATATTGAAAAAGTTTTTGTAAAATTGGTCTTACATAGTATCCGGCAGCGTAATAGGTCATCGCCAGGAAAGCTACATCCGCATTCCAAGGAATATTTGCATTCGGAAAGAAGCTCGTTTCGACATGAGCTAATATGTATAATACGAGGATGACTGCAATTTGAAGTGGTATTTGTTTTATCAGAGTGGTTAAACCGGCCATTACCACTTGAGTTATAAGGAGACAAGTAACAAACCAAAATACTGCATATCCTCCCGTGAGCATCTGACCGCCGTAAAGCAGATTACCTAAGTCCCTTAACAAAATTTTGATATCCAAGTGGCCATTTTTGACTTCTTTACCGATCTCCAAAACAGTAATAAGAAGACCAAATGATTATTGCAGTTGTTCTAGGGCACTCAAATCCTGAAAGTATGTTATCTCACTATATTTACTGGTTTCACATGCCTCTTTTTTTCTTTCTGAGCGGATATACTTTCAAACCATTATCATCCGGTAAACCTTTGGCAACGTCAATCCAGATCTCGCGCTTTGACAAGATTCTCCTTAAAAAATTGATTATTTTTTATATCTATTCATAGATTCCGAATAGTGTTAGAATTACCAATGTTACAATTCAGGAGCCATTTACTAGATCCATCCCATTCTTTTTCATATATACCGAATTCTTAGTAAGTCCATATTTAATTATAGATGATGATTTATTTATCAATTGATTTTTAATTGCCAGGTAGGACTGTTTAGGTTTATAGTACTTGTCAAAAATTAATGGCATTGCACTTGCAGATGAAGAATATTTATCAGTTAGTCCCCAGATTATAAACGCTTTACAAATACCATTAGAATTCAAACAAATATTGAACAATTCTCCATATTTCACTGCCTGCTCAGTTAATTGTATAGGCAATTTATTTAAATCTGTGACCTTTACATCTACCTCTGTAAAATGAACAATCATTCCTGCTTTTTTCAACCGCCGCATATTTTCTTCTATTTTTTTATAGTTTATATCTGAATTAACACTAAAATGCATCTGAAAACCAATTCCATGTATTGGAGTCCCTTTACCTTTAAGTTCTCTTACAAGATTATATATAGCATTTGATTTTGGATTGATCCCTTCATTGCTATAATCGTTATAAAATAACAAGGCATTTGGATCAGCTTCATGAGCAAATTGAAATGCTAAAGGTATATATTCTTTTCCGATAGATTTTAACCATATTGAGTCTCTGTATGTTCCATCTTCATTAAAAGCCTCGTTTACAACATCCCAAGCAAAAATTTTTCCTTTATACCTGCCAACCACATTTGTAATATGATCTCGGAGAATCTGAATCATCTCATCTTTAGTAAAATTACCATTTTGTAGCCAATCCGGGTTTGAAGTATGCCAAACTAATGTGTGGCCTCTTATCTTCAAGTCGTTATTTATTGCATAATTCACAATTGCATCCGCCTTAGTATAGTCATATGTCCCTATTATTGGGTGAACACGACTAAACTTTATATCATTTTCAATTGTTAAAGCATTGTATTCATTTGCTAAAAGAGATCTATAAGTAGAATCTCTGCTTAGTTTGCTATAATTCACTGCTGCACCAACAAGGATATTATTCTTATCGGCTAATTTTCTCAAAGTCAAGTCGCTCAATTTCTTATCTCCATTTGTTAGCTGTAATAATAAAGCCCCAGAGGAGGCTACAACTATTACTGTAACAAAAATGAATAAATTGAATCTCCTCAGCTTTGACATCATCTGAATACTACCTTCCGATTGTTTAGACACTTTAACATAAAATCATAATAGTTTTTACTTAGACACTATTCTCAGACTCATTTTGTATTCTAGAAAAGTAGATCCCTATAATTATCAATAGGATGCCACTGAAATTTATTCCAAAAGTACTTTCCTGTAACAATGAAGCTATAAGTAATGAAAACAATATCCCCGATGCAATGATGTATTTACCTCTCAATTCTCCTGAATGCTCAGTACTGTATTTAAGCATTGTTACTACCGCACCAATAAAAAATCCCAAAAACAATAATACTCCTGGGTAGCCTAGTTGGTACAATAATACACCAAAAAAGCTCTCAGCTCCGGTATGTGTTACAAACCATGCCGAAATTCCGGATTGGATAGCGTAATAATTACCTCCATTACCCAATCCCATTCCAAATGGGATGTTATGGGAGTTTAATATTGGTTCAATTAACCCTGCCATATGAACATCTGAACTTGATTTAATATCAATATTGAATAATATAATGAAAGAGATAATTATCACGCTTATAAAAAGTATTATTATATTTCTTGGTTTTAATTTCAAAAATTTTAAAGCGATTATCCAAACATATGTTATTAATACTACTCCAATTGCCCCCTTAACAAGAGTACAGAGCAATGCGGCAGCCAATATCCATTGTGTTATAGGGTTGTTTCTTTTTCTTAACCAAGTACATAAGAGAGCCGTTGCTAAGAAATAACCTAAACTTATTGGATCAAAAAAAATCGAGAACATTCTTGGAAGTATCAATGCTCCTAATTGAGTCATAAAATCTGGGTGAGATTCAAACACACCACGTTTAGCTTCTTGAATTATTCCAAAATTAAACCACTCACTCCATATCGGTGAGTCATTCCCGATCATCATAAACAAAAAACCGATAACAGCAACAATAACACCACTTTTAACAACGATCGAATATACATTTTCTAAATCAATTGCTTTGTTTCTAAAACCAAAGAACAGAAGCCTGCCGATTGCATAAGATACAAATAAAATCAAAAAAACTCTTATGTAATAAGCTTTTGCATCTAAAGTTGCGCTTGATACAAAAAAACTCAATAAAACTATTAACACAATTCCTAAAAATATTTTTTCAAATCGAAATAGTCTTAAATTATTCTTAAACTTTATAAAAAGAAACAAGACAAATATAATTGCAAATACTTCTTTATAAACAAGAGCTAATTTAAGATTTTGACCACTTGTCTGATTTTCGGAAAAAACGTTACCTAAGCCAATCAGTAAATTTTGAGAAATAATAATTAGAATTAGATGATATAATAAATAAATAGGAGTTTTAAAATAAAATATATACAAGAATGAATATATAATTGTCACAAATACATTAATAATGTATAATGTTGTGATCTGGGTATAGTTTACCATTAACATTATGAATAAAAACTGTATAAAGAAAGGGAAAATCAAATAAATAGGAAGAAATTTTTCTCTTTCGCTTGATCGAAACAGTAATGTTTCCCTCACTCTCATTCATTCCTCTCTTTACTATTACAATTAACTCTTTATCATCTCAAAAATTTTATCATCTCAATTTAAATTGTCTTAATACCCATAATAATGGTTTCAATAGGAAATATAAAAAAAATAATTGTTTTGGTAATTTTAACGTCATGAAATCCCTTTTGTTCGGAAGTAATTGACTATAAACATACTTAATTTTTTGATGCGTCGGATTGATAAATAACAAATAAATTCGGAAATATATTCTTAGCAAAGTCGGTAAGTTATCAAATTGAACCACGTTACGTATAAATAGCATACTCATTTTTGCTAATTTTCTTGACTTTTTTGTAAAATGTGTATCTTTAACACTTCTCGTTATAGGAGTACCTAAAAGGGATTCAGCTAAAATCAATGATTGTGCGCCAATAGAGGAGTTATTATATAGATCCATGTTCCTTAAAACATTATCTACTTTTTCATTTTTATTTATTATCCTGTCCATATCTAAAAGCCACTTTAATCGAAACCATGCATGACCTGCACCATGAATTGCTAAATACATAAATAGGTCTGCTTCACCTAGCAGATATACGTTCTTGTTTAGTTTACTTGCTGTTCTGCTTTCCCATAATTGATTAAATACCAGCTCTTTTATAGAGCCGGTATTTAATCTCCAATGTAATTCAATTTCTATTTTTTTGATTGGGTGATAAAAACTCAGATGATGTTCGTGCCATTTTCTGCTGGATCGTAAAAAGTCATCTACTCGGTCTAAGCATATATACCCCAATTGTTCAAGAATTACTTTGCTTTTAGATATATCATTTTCAGATACTAATAAATCAATATCCTTTGAAGTTCGAAGAGTAATATCACCATATAACTCATATCCAAGAATTGGACCTTTTAATGATATCGTTTTAACATCATTTTCAATTAAAACATTCGATACTCGAATTGTTTCAGCACATAATTCAAGCATCATATAAGAATTTCGTTTATACTCTTTTTCTAATATATCTAACACAAAAACTGGTACTGCCATTTGATTTAATCGTTTTAATCTCGTATATAATATTGAGTAAACCTTATGATGGATAGCCAATTCGACAAAGAGATCCCAATTAATATTTTTAATTAAGTTTGCAATCCGTTCCTCTTGCAGATCCCTTGATGAAATTAAGAGTAACAGCAAATTTAACTCTTTTTGTTCATTTGATAATAATATCAAAGTTCAACATCTCCTAAACAAACAATACAGGGCTTTTATCTTTCACACCTTTATTTAAGCTAGGTCTGCCAACCGAATAATAAGTTAGATCGGTGCCATACAATTGTACTTCGTTATAAATATTTCTTCCGTCAATAAGATTTGGTCTTTTTAGCCACTTTTGAATGGTCGTTGGATTTATTAGCGAAAATTCTTCCCATTCTGTTAAAATACAGAGTGCATCAGAGTCAAGAGCAACATCTTTTGCAGTATCACAATAGATAATATTATGACTTAATCGAAATGTTTTCTTAAAATTTTCTATTGCTAATGGGTCATATGCTTTTACTTTCCCCCCGCAATCCAATATTGATTTTATAATTTCATATGCTGGAGTATCTCTAACATCATCTGTATTGGGTTTAAAAGCCAGACCCCATATACCAACAGTTTTGTTTTCTAAATCGTTTAATATTAACTTTAGTTTGGTTAAAACATTAAACCTCTGATCATTATTTACTTCTACCACCGACTTTAATAACTTAAAGTCATAATTCATTTGTCCTGCAATTTGAATTAACGCTTGTGTATCTTTGGGGAAGCAAGAACCGCCGTATCCGATACCTGGATTTAAAAATGAGTTGCCGATTCTGTGATCATATCCCATACCGAGAGCGACTTGAGTCACATCAGCGCCAACTTTTTCGCAAATATTTGCAATTTCATTAATAAACGATATTTTAGTCGCTAGAAATGCATTTGAAGCGTATTTAATCATTTCTGAACTCCTAATATCCGTCACTAAAATATTTCTTGTAAAAGGTTTATGAAGTTCAGATAAAACATCCGCAGCATATTTACTATTTGTTCCAATAACAACTCGATTAGAGTTCAATGTATCTTGTATTGCTGACCCTTCTCTTAAAAATTCTGGAACCGACGCTACGTCAAACACAACATCTGTTTGTGCGGATATAATACTTTCTACAATTTCGTTCGTTCCAACTGGAACTGTACTTTTTGTCACTATAATTTTGTAACCATTAATAGAAACACCGATTTCGTTTGCAACATTTTTCACGAAATCCAGATTTGCTCTTCCATCCGGTAACGAAGGAGTGCCTACTGCTATTATTATAATGTCAGAATCTTTAACTGATTGTTCAATACCAGTAGTAAACTTCAGTCGGCCCAACTCCATATTTTTATCAATTAATTCTTTTAGACCAGGTTCATAAATCGGAACGACGCCTGAATTTAGCATTTCAATTTTTTCTTGAACTTTATCTACACAAACAACTTCATTTCCCGCATCAGCATAACATACTCCTGATACAAGACCTACATATCCAGTTCCAATAACACTTATTTTCAAAACCCCTCACTCCTTAATTCATATTATTTTTTCAATATATTTTTTTATGTCGTTCAATAGAAATTGACTTTCATTGGCATATTTCGCATATTCTTTGGTTTTTATTATTTCTATTTTTTGTGCTAGGTCATTTATGTTATATACAACTTCAATAAATCCTTTTTTTTCAAACATCATTGCAATTTCTAACTGGTGATCATCAATATGTTCATCAAATTTCTTTTGTCTTGGTACAACGATTATTTTCTTTCCTTTTTTCAACCCTTTGATAATTGAACTTGTTCCTGAATGAGTAATGATTAAGTCAGATTGATCAAAATAACGATCCATTTCATCTGAACTAATTAATGTAATATATTTATAGTTCTTTGGTATGTAAGTGGAGTAACCAATTTGAGCAAACATATCCGACTTAATTATTCCTTCTTGAATCAGTTCATCAACTTTTGTTAATAGCCTATTAAATTGAAACCTTTGCGTCCCAACTGTTAAGAGTATCAATAGATAGTCCCCCTATATACAGAGTTAGGATAATACTTTATTAGTTGCTCCCACTGGACATAAAAACGATCTGAGAAACGGTACAATATTTTGCCGGTTAATGTTGGCGTACTAATCTTTGCAAAGCTTTCTATAAAGACTAGTTTTGAGCCCATTAATTTACCAAACAGGCAAATAGGGATAACCGCTCCTGCACCTGTACTGATAATTATTGAAGGTCGTTCTCGGAGAATGATATAGATTGAAATAATAATATTGTATAAAGCACAGTATAAGAAAAGGATGTTTTTTCTCTCCTGTTGTTTTAAGTAATATTTTTCCTCTTTGTTATTATTATCACTCATTTTATTGAACTCAGTAACAACAAAATAATTGTAATTCGATAATATAGGTATTATTTGTTTTAGTTGAGCTAAGTGTCCACCAGTTGAGCTTACAAGACAAATCTTGTCCATAACATCGTCCACTCCATAATTAAAAAATATTGATAAAATTAACTTGAGCTGTATTTTAACTTTAGAATAAAAACCCTGCATTTAAATAATGCAGGGTTTTTAACTTATCAGATATTAACTTTTGTGATTCATGAAGCTTTATAAACAGTCAAAAGCTTCTCAATGACTATCTGTAGATCATGTTTTTTAGCATTTTCCTTACTTTTCAGTCCATATCGTAGTCTTAATTGATTATCATTAATTAGCTTCTCTATTGCAATTGCTAATGAAACGGTATCTCCAGGCTCAAGAAGAAAACCATTTTCATTATTTTTTACAATTTCGGGAATTCCACCAACATTCGTACTTATAATTGGCATTCCATAGGCCATCGCTTCTAGAATTGAGATCGGAAGACCTTCTGCATAAGAAGGTAAAATGTAGACATCAGCGTTTGATAAAAATTTGTTCTTTTGAACGCCGTCGATCCAACCATGTACAATACATGAACCCGTTAATTGTTTAGATATAATATATTCTTTTAGCTTATCGATCTCGTTATTTCCACAAATATGTAAAACAACACGTTGCCTAGCTTCGTTCGGTAATTGTGATATAGCATCAACCAAATCATAAATTCCTTTTCTTTTCCCTATTTCCCCCATAAACAGCAACTGTATTTTTTGATTTGGTTCCTTTAACTTTTCAATCTCGGAATCCTTAGGTATGTTAATCGGGTTAGGTAATACTACAATTTTTTGATTTTGACAATATGATCGAACCAGCTTTCTCATCTGATCTGAAAGTACAATGATGCAATCTGCTTTATTCAAAGTATTCTTGACGACCCACGAATTAAAGTGATTACTTTTTTGAAAAGCTTCAAAACCCGATGCATGAATATGAAAAACAATCTTCTTCCTTAATAACTTTGAGACAATGGTGTAAATTGCTTTTCTATAAAAACTTCCCTTTGCCGCAGAATGCAAATGAATGACATCAAAAGTCCATGCATAAAAAGGAAATTTCAGGATCATTACAATTGAATACACAATACGGGCTAAAGAGTTTGACCTATTGGTATAGGATGGATACCGCTCAATAATTAGTTCCTCTTTACTTCTCTTCAACCCTTCAATCAAGGATACAATTACTGAATTTATGCCTCCTTTAACGGTATTAGAATTGCCCACCAGTAATACTTTCATAAAAATATTCACCCGCTTGGCTTTTATCAATTAGATAAAAAATTTGGAAAAGATTCAGGATCTCCCTTAAGACTAGGCCTGCTTTTGAAGTTCAACATGGTGCTTATTTTTATCTAGTCCTTGCTCTTTTTTAATTAGCACTCCAACGGAAATCCAAAGAAGGATACCTAATAATGCATTGCTAATAATGCCTGTATAAACAGCTCCAAGCCATGAGTACTCTGGTATTAAAATAAAATTCAAAATTATGTTGAATATTGCGATAAAAATTTGTATAAAACTTCTCAAGCCTTGATATCCAGCGCCGGAGATTGTATCAGCTGCAAAATAATGAATTGTCTTTAAAAGAGGAATTACAGATAATAATTTTACGATTTCTATAGAATTTTCAAAATCTTCTCCCAGGAATAGTGGTAAAATCGGGGCGAAAGTATACATTGCTATTCCAATTACAATCGAGTATATCAGTGCAAATGGGATAATCTTCTTAGTATACAAATAACCATTTTTTACTCCGAGTTCCCCATGTTGAAAAAACTTCGGGTATGTAGCATTCAATAATGATCTAATTGGAGTAAAGGCTACATCGATTACTCTATATGCCGCAGCGAATATCCCTGACGCTTCAAGAGTAGAGAGTCTTGTTAGCAAAGTCTTATCTATATCATTATATATATTTTGTGAAGAAAGGCTTACCGAAAAATATATACCCTCAAGTAAATTGCTAAACCATGTTTTGACATTGAATTGTGGTTTGCCTAATTGAAAAATTGCAAAGAATGTAGCTAAACCAGAACTCAATAATGTCGAGCTAAGATAAATTATAGCCCAATATTCTAGGGTAACTTTACTTCCTAAAATCAGTAACACTACAGAGCCTAATAATCTCGAGGCACTTATTAAGAATGAAAGATATGCAGTCCATTTCATCCGTTCAAAAGCTTGAAATGCTTGACCGCACATATCCAAAAGCCTCATTAAAAGTCCATCAGATAAAACAACACAAACAATCAAAATGAAAGGGATCGTTCCAGGCAAAAATAGATTACAGCCTAGAACCAATAAACTCATTAATAAAAGTGATGACCATAGTAACTTCCCTAAAGCGGTTCCCCATTCACTAAAGTAAATAGAATGATTTCTTGATACATTTTTTATTAGAATGTTTCCTGATCCAAGTCCAATGAAAGGTGAAACAATTCCAACCAAGGCTGTAACTCCAACAAAAGCACCAAAACCGTCTGCACCAAGTGCTCTGGCAACAATAACAAAGTAAACAGCCTGCATAAATACCCTAGAGAAATTCCCGGCAAGCATCCATAGGGTGTTTAATGATAAGGAGCTTTTCTTCACATAACCACTTCTATTCTTAATAATATTTCTGTGCTAATATGCATTCTTTGGAACAAATACCTGATAAATCGTTTTTATTATTATTTCTACATCAACTATCAAGCTTCTTTGGGAAATATACTTCAGATCTAAATCGACCATTTGGCTAAAACTTAGTTGATTTCTCCCGCTAATTTGCCACAGTCCGGTACAACCTGGGGTCACTGTTAAACGTAATTTATCATAAGAAGTGTAATTCATTACCTCGCGTGGTAGAGCAGGTCTTGGTCCAACAAGTGACATATCTCCCCGAATTACATTCCATAATTGAGGTAATTCATCTATACTTGTTTTGCGAATAAATTTACCTACTCGAGTTATTCGAGGGTCCTCTTTCATCTTAAACATTGCGCCACTTATTTCGTTCTTATCCAAAAGCCCTTCTAATAATTCTTCTGCATTGGATACCATTGATCTAAACTTATACATTCGAAATGGAATCTCATTCTTCCCAATACGGGTTTGATAAAAAAATACGGACCCTTTTGGGTCCTCCATTTTTATAATAATGGCTACAATAATGAAAACAGGCGATAGTAACAAGAGCCCAATAATTGATAGTACGACATCCATAGTTCGTTTTATGGCGAGATAAAAATATATTGATCTATCATTTATTTGGTTTAAAGAGCTGCCTTCCATTACTACAGCCTTTGATTCATTATTTTGCTGAGTAGAAGCCATCGATATTTTCACCTCATTAACGATTTATTTTAGATGAATGTTCTCGTTCGATGATTGCTTCAAGACCTTCCATTAGGGGTTCGCGCAATTCTTTATTTTTCAGTGCAAAGTCTAGCGTTGTCATAATAAACCCAAGTTTTTCACCTACATCATAACGAGTTCCATAAAAATCATAAGCATAAACACCCTGACTTTCATTTAACTTCTGAATTGCATCCGTTAATTGAATTTCCCCACCTGCTCCCTCTTCTTGCATTGCTAAATAATCGAATATATCTGAAGTCAAAATATACCTTCCCATTATTGCTAAATTCGATGGAGCAGTCCCTGGTGCAGGCTTTTCAACAAATTTATTTACTTCGTACAACCTTCCTAAATGAGTCATTGGATCAACTATCCCATACCTATGCGTTTGATTATGGGGGACACTTTGAACACCAATAACAGACTTCTGTAGTTGTTCAAATTGTTCTATTAACTGTCGAACACATGGTTTCTCTGCTTGAACGATATCGTCTCCTAACAAGACGGCAAACGGCTCATTGCCGATAAAGTTGCGGGCGCACCATACTGCATGGCCTAACCCCTTGGCTTCTTTCTGACGTATATAATGAATATCGACATTGGATGAACGCCTAACTTCATCTAACAAGTCAAATTTCCCTTTACTGAATAGATTATTTTCTAACTCGAATGCATGGTCAAAATGATCTTCAATGGCTCGTTTTCCTTTACCTGTAACAATAATAATGTCTTCAATTCCTGACTCTACCGCTTCTTCGACGATGTATTGAATCGTTGGTTTATCTACGATCGGAAGCATTTCCTTCGGCATGGCTTTCGTAGCGGGCAAAAATCTCGTACCTAAACCGGCTGCTGGGATGATAGCTTTTTTTACTTTTTTCATAAAAACATCTCCTATCCTCTATTTAATTGACACCATTGATGTTAAAAAGCATAGCTATCACCTCTTCGTTTACGAAAAGGTAGTAGCTATCCTTTCTAAATAATAGGGCATCAAACCCCGCCTCACGTCACACCCTCGACAATAAACGTCTAAGGTTACCAACCCACAGCGTGACCGAGTGCCTACAGTGATAAAGGTACAGTAGGCATTACCTAAAGCATTCGCTTACCCGTAATACTTCATATAAAAGATTTCTTGATCGTCCCGATTCGTTTGATTCAATACAATGCCGATGACATTGGCGTTTACGTGATCCAGTTGTTCTTTCGCTTTTTGGAGCCGGTTCTTCTTTACTTTCCCGGCAGCTGCGACGATGACTACCGCATCGCACATCACGCTTACGATGGCACTGTCAGTCACTGCAAGGATCGGCGGCGTATCGATAAGAATAACATCGAAATCATTTTTTAATTGATCCAACAGATTTCGCATAGTGTCTGACGAGAGGAGCTCCGATGGAGTATTCGGAATCGGACCGGAAGGAAGAAGGTAAAGATTATCCACGATGGTATCTTTGATCACTTCTAAGCGGCTCGATTCATTGTTCAGCACCGAACTTAGCCCCGCCCGATTTGGAAGCGAAAAAAATTGATGCAGCGAAGGCTTTCTCATATCCGCATCGATAATCAGCACTTTTTTTCCTTCTTGTGCATAGGTAACGGCCAGATTGCTGACGGTAATCGATTTGCCTTCTCCCGGCTGAGAGGAAGTAATCATAATGACTTGGAATGGCCGCTCAACGGAAGCAAACTGAATGTTTGTTCGCAACGTTCGATAAACCTCGGAAATAGGGATTTTCGGATTCAATGTAACGATGAGATTGCTATTATTGATTGATCGTCGCATATTGGCTTTCACCTACTTGTGTTTTTTGGGAGGCTATCGCTTTACGGGATGCTTTCAACTCTTCTTTGGTGATTTTTCCTACTACAGCAAGAACAGGAACATTAATCAATTCAGCGAGATCGTTTTCTGTCTTTAATGTGTCATCCAGGTAGTCGAGTAAGAACACCAGGCCGATTGCAAGCATAAGAGAGGCGACAAATGCGATGAGTATATTCATGACCGGATTTAAATTAATCGGGCCGACTGGTGCTTGAGGATTAGCCTGGGTAAGAATGGTGATATTGTCCACATTCATAATTTGAGGGATTTCTTCTTTAAAAACGGTTGCTACCGCATTAACGACAGTTGCAGCTCGTTCGTAAGACGTATCCTGATAAGTTAAATTCATCACTTGCGAATTGCTGGCGGACGTTACCGCAATATTGGAAGAAATTTGTCCTGCGCTTGCGCCTAAATCCGGGTAGCGTTCAACGACTTTATTCATAATCGCTTCGGATTTAATGATTTCTTTGTAAGAATTGATAAACAAAATGCTAGTCTGCAGCGTGGAGACGTTTATATTCTGACCGTCGCCGGCATCGGACTGATTGACGATAATTTTGGCATTCGCGGCATACACCGGCGTAGTAAAAAAGATACTTTTTACCCCTGTTCCGAGAACGGCTACAACCACGATCGCTGCAATCAGCCACCATTTTTTTTGAATGATCTTAAAGTACTGTTTTAATTCCATTGCGGCTAACCTCCACTCAATAGATTGATCATCGATAAAAGCATCTATTAAAACCGACAATTACTATCACCTAGTCCTAATAGAATGGTATTTTCGATACATTTTGTATACCTCGCAATCCCTACTTTACGATACGAAATGTAACATGTCAAGGACTATTTTCATCCTGTTTTCAGGGAAATGACACGAATTGTATCGCCAGTTTATTGATATCGCTTGCATTTGGCGGGATTTGCATTGGGAACCTGAGTGGACTATACTAACAAAAAAAATGGTTACACATCGTAACCATCAAGTCTTTCAAGCTGATATACAAATTGTATCGCCGCCTATATATAATAGAAGCGTTTACATAAGGAGGCCACTTGATGCGAATTTTGCTTACGCTTGTCTGGGCGATTGCCCTTTTTATTTTTACTTGCTCGGTTAATTTCCGGCTGCTGATTGAGCATCATTATGTGCATTTCATGTTCAATCCCAATCCCGATTGGTCCGAGCTGTTGGATCTGGATCTGGACTTTGCCGACTCCGATTGGCTGCTGCGCAAAATTGGGCATTTTGTCGGATTCGGCATTCTGGCCGTGCTGGCGTCGGATTTTGGCAAATATCGTACGGCTATCGCTTATTCGATCCTCTATGCCGCTTTTACGGAGGTGCTTCAGCTTTTCTTCTTCCGGGGCGGACGCATTTATGATGTCATAAATGATTCGGCAGGCATTTTATTGGCCTATATCCTATGCCTTATTTTCTTTGGGACAAGCAAACGTCATAAAAGAGCGTTTAATTAATCCTATATATTGTGCAACATTTCTCAATATGATATTTTAATTATGGAAATGATACGGATTTAGCCATCGATTCATGTCGTGGGAGGGATGTCGTATTCAATTGACGGCCAGGCAATTGGAACTCCTTGAATTAGTAAGGAAACACGCGCCTGTTACGGGAGAGCAGCTGGCGGAGTTTCTCGGCGTTAGCCGGCCGACGCTCCGTTCCGATCTCTCGCTGTTAGTCATGCTTGGATTGCTCGACGCCAAGCCGAAAGTCGGTTATTTCCTCGGAAATGCTTACGCACCCGAGAACAAATCCATGGAGCGGTTACATACCGTGACGGTCAAACAAGTAATGGGGGTTCCTGTCAATATTCCGGAGAAGCTGTCTGTTCACGATGCGGTGATTGCCTTGTTTACAGAGAACGCGAATACGCTGCTCATTGTGAATGACAACCAAAGACTGGTCGGAATCGTAACGCCTAAAGATCTTCTTAAGATTACGTTAGGCCATGCCGGTTCCACTTCGATCCCGATCAGCATGGTCATGACCCGGTATCCGAACATTGCGACTTTGCTTCCGGAGGATTCGGTGATGGATGCCATTCGCAAGATGCTCCTCTACCAAGTCGATTGTCTGCCGGTTATCGTGCCGGGCAGCGATACCAAGGAACCGCCGGAAATTGCGGGTTGGATGTCCAAGACGAACATCATCCGGGTCATGTCGGATGCGGCGGTCACAGAACAGGGGGATGCTCTGCAATGACGCAACCGACCATCTATGTATGCTCCGATGCCGTAGGAGAAACGGCGGAAGCCGTCGCGAAAGCGACGTTGCGCCAATTCGCATCCAATCCGGTCAAAATCAAGCGGTTCGGACATATTCGGCATGAAGAGGAGATTGCGAGAATCGTCGCGGAAGCGGCACAGTCCGGCGGGTTTATCAGCTATACGCTTGTTCAGCCCGAACTTCGCGAGTTCATGAAGCTGGAAGCGGCGAAGCATTCCATTCTGGCGGTCGACGTCATGGGACCGATGATGCAGGCCTTCATCGATACGTTCGGCAGCTTCCCGAAGCGGAAGCCGGGTCTGCTCCACTCTATCGACGACGATTACCATCGGCGAATGGAAGCCATCGAATTTGCGGTCCGCTACGATGACGGCAAAGACGTCAGAGGATTAATGCAGGCGCAAGTGGTGTTAATTGGCGTGTCGCGCACGTCCAAGACCCCGTTAAGCATATTCTTGTCTCATAAAGGAATCCGTACCGCCAACTTGCCGCTATTGCCGGAAGTCAAGCCTCCGGCCGAGCTCGTCGCCGAGCCGGGACGACTTATCGTCGGTCTTACGATGAGTCCCGAGCATCTGCTTGAAATTCGAACCGAACGACTGAACGCGCTGGGTCTTCCCGCCTCGAGCCAGTACGCTTCGCTGGAGCGCATTAACGAAGAGCTTCAATACGCTGCGGGTATAATGGATAAGCTGGGCTGTCCGGTTATCGACGTCACAAACCGGGCAATCGAAGAAACCGCCGGCATTATTATGAATTGGATACAGCAGTAACCGAAAGATCCGGCAGAAGATGCCAATACGACAACAGTATACGGATATATTCAACGTGGAGAGGGAGAGAGATAACTGATGGAACGCGAACTATCTCTGGAATTGATTCGAGTCACGGAGCTTGCCGCTTTGGCATCCGCCCCTTGGATGGGACGCGGCGATAAGAACAACGCCGACGGAGCCGCGACGGAAGCGATGCGCCGCATGTTCGATACGGTGTCGATTCGGGGAACCGTTGTGATCGGGGAAGGCGAGATGGATGAAGCCCCGATGCTTTACATCGGCGAACAAGTCGGCAGCATGAACGGTCCCGAAGTCGACGTAGCGGTCGATCCGCTTGAAGGAACGGAAATCGTGGCGCGCGGGCTGAATAATGCGATGGCCGTGCTCGCGGTTGCGCCGAAAGGACAGCTGCTTCACGCGCCCGACATGTATATGGAGAAGCTGGCCGTAGGACCGGCGCTGGCAGGCAAGCTGAGCTTGAACGATCCGGTCCGCACAACCGTAGAGAAGGCAGCGCTTGCGCTTGGCAAGCCGATCTCGGATTTGACGGTTATGATCCTCGACCGCGAACGCCATCGGGAAACGATTGCCGAGCTGCGCAAATGCGGCGTCCGCATTAAGTTTCTGTCCGACGGCGACGTTGCGGGCGCGATGGCCCCGGCCTTCCCCGAAGCGGGCATCGATCTGTACGTCGGCTCCGGTGGCGCGCCTGAAGGAGTGCTTGCCGCAGCGGCGCTGAAATGCTTGGGCGGCGAAATTCAAGGCCGCCTTATGCCGGAGAACGACGAGCAATACGAGCGCTGCTTGTCGATGGGTCTTACGGATCCGCGCAAGCTTCTGCATGTGGACGACATGGTCGGAACGAGCGACGTCATGTTCGCCGCTACGGGCGTAACGCCGGGCGAGTTTCTGGGCGGTGTCCGTTACTTGGGCGACCAGAGAGCGGAGACCCATTCGATGGTCATGCGCGCACAGACAAAAACCGTCCGTTATATTAGGACCGTCCATTACTTGCCGAACAAACCTCTGCTACGAAAAGACTAATTTTATCGTAATTGAGTCAAAATTTTGCATTTTATTCCAAAATTGATGTAGTATGAAGGCAGAAGCTCATAAATGACTAGGAGGAACCTACATGTCCCGTACTTTTGTAATGATCAAACCCGATGGCGTCAAACGCAACCTGATCGGCGAAATCGTTGCCCGTTTTGAAAGAAAAGGCTTCAAAATCGAAGCCGCCAAACTGATGCAAATCGACCGTTCCCTGGCTGAAAGACATTATGCGGAACATAAGGAACGCCCGTTCTTCGGCGATCTGGTTAACTTCATCACATCCGGTCCGGTGTTCGCCATGGTATTGGAAGGCAACGATGCCGTACAAAATGCCCGCTCCTTGATCGGCAAGACGAATCCGACGGAAGCCGCGCCGGGCACCATCCGCGGCGACTATGCGACGGAAGTGTCCTCCAACATCATTCACGGCTCCGATTCGGACGAAAGCGCAGCACGTGAAATCAAGCTGTTTTTTGAGTAAACGGTTTACCGCTTAAGCGGTCGTCCAGGGATAGCCCTGAGCGACCGCTTTTTTCATGACTTTTGACTTTTGACAAGGATTGGATGTCCCTCAATGGATTTTACCCACTTGGAGACAACTCTTTTTTACGTAATCTAGCAATCTATCCATGACGCACGTTCAGTTCCTCTTATTCATATAATGAAAATAGTAATGCTGAAAGTATCGGACAAAGCCCAAATGCATAGGCGGGACAGTCCCGGTTCTTTAACTCAATGGCATTCGTGGATGGAGGGGAAGATAATGAGTGACGAGTCGTTGGGCAGAGTTTACAGTCTTCGCCGAGGGCTGGCCAGACAAAAAGTAGTCATCTACGATTCATTTGCATTCCGCCCCGCTAATAGCGATGTAGGGGAAGCTGATACGGGACAATTGTGGAAGCTCATCTCCGGCAATTGGCGAGTGGACGGTACGAGTCTCCTATCCGAGACCGGAACAGACATGCCGGCGATGCTTGGTCAAGATTTAGGCACGAACCAAATGAAATTTCAGGTCGACGTAAGCAACGCGGCCGGGGCCGGATTGTTTTTCCGATATAAGGATAAAAATAATTATATGGCCTTGCGGATTGAGGAAGATCAACTTGTATTGCACAAATATAAAGCGGGTGTGACGTACAAGATGGGATCATTCGCCTATGAATCGACGACCGATATGATAACGCTCTCAGTCGTACAAGACGGAGATTCAATATTGGCTTCCGTAAATAGTACAACGGCTATTACACTAAACGACGGGGATTTTATGGATTATACGATATTCGGTTTAATCTCTCCCTCCGCCGATCCGCTTACGGGTGCGATACCGCCAGCAAGCGTTGAATATTTGGGCACCCCTTCCAACAAAGCTTCCTATGCCCGTAACGTTTGGGATATGCAATTGTTTGACGATAAGATCTATATCGGACAAGGCAATAGCTCCAATAGCCCTCCTGCGGCAAAAGCAGGCCCCAATCCTATCGTTTATTATGACTTGGTGCGGAATCAATTCGTTACCGAAAAAGTAAATACGGTCAATCCGGCTACTGGAGCTGTCACAGCTGTCAAAACCTATGTCGATGAAGAACAAATCGACCGGTATCGTGCATTTGACGATGATCGCCTCTACATTCCTGGCCATGACGCTACAGAAAGCTCGTCCTTCGCCAACTTTTACTTCAAAAACAGAAACGAGGACCAATGGACCAAATATCGCAATATCCCCCAACAATATCACGTTTATGACATTTACCGATATCGTAATGTTTTGTTTGCAGCGGGCAATAGAAGCGGAAGAATAGATCCCAATAAACAAGAAACCGGATCGGACGTATTGCGCTCGGACAATAACGGAGCGACATGGTATAGAATTGGCGACACCGCAATCGGAGACCGCGCCTATAATTTTTTCGAGCTGCGCGGCAAACTTTATGCTTCGGGCTTGTTTATGCCATTGGATTCTCTTCTGAACTCTCATACCAGAATACTTACCATTAACGAAGACCTATCTCTAGGTTATACATTGTTTACGGGTACGCTAATGATGCCGGACATTAAAAAGCTTGTCCCTTCCAATACCCTGTATTGCCGAATTAGCCGACCGATTAACTCGGGAGACAAGTTGCTTTACCTCTACGGCGAAGTGACCAACGACCATCAAATAAAGGAGCGTGCGATGGCGGCAGCCTCAGATGTCAATCAGGCCGTTCGGGTCGTTTTCCCCGATGCCAATGCCATACCGACGGATATCATCAACCGGAACGGAAAGACCTATGTGCTTACGTATACGAGGCATTCTGCGGGCGATTATACGATCCGCGTATACCAATCGGCTGATTTAACTTCTTGGGAGGAAGTGCTTCATTTTAAACAAAATACTTTCGCCAAGTCGTTCGAAGAATATAACGGAACGTTCTACTTTGGCCTCGGGACCGATACTACGAGCCAATCGTCCTCCTCCGGTAAAATATTGCGCATCCCGTCGCAGCCGGTCCGCACGGTCAGATGGAACGATTTCCAAGCTTCATTGCTATAATTAACCATCGCCCCCTTCTCTTTACCAACTCTTCAAAAACCAATGACATCCCCCTAACAAAAGTCCCTTACTCTAGGACTAGATTGTCCTAAGAGAAAGGAATGAAACAATGGAATCTTCCGAGCAATACCCTTCCCTCTCGCCGGGGGCCTATAAGGGCGCCGCTCCCGCTTCCGGAAGTTCGCCTCTTCAAGCGCAGCGGCCGACAGCCGAACGCACAAGGCGAATGAAGCGGCTGGCCTCCTGGCGGGAGAACTTGCTGGGGTATTTATTTCTTATGCCATCGATGCTGCTGTTTGGCATTTTTCTGTTCTATCCGCTGATCCGCTCAGTGTACTTGAGCTTCCATCTGACCGATCCGCGGGGCAGGGTCGCCGCTTTCGTCGGCTTCGACAATTACGCCGGGCTGTTCGCTTCGCCCGTATTCTGGAACAGCATAAAGGTGACTTTTCTCTATGCGTTGTACACGGTCCCGGTCGGCCTCGCGCTTGGTCTCGCAACCGCCGCTCTCGCCCATTCCAAGCTGCGCGGCATGCGGGTGTTCCAGTTTATATTCTCGATGCCGGTAGCGATGTCGGTCAGCACCTCCTCCGTCATCTGGATGATTCTGTTCCATCCGACGATGGGCATGCTCAATTACGGGCTTGATCTGCTAGGCCTTCCGCCCGTGCAATGGCTGACGGACGCCGGCTCGTCGCTGCTGTCCGTCTCGATGATGACGGTCTGGATGAACTCGGGGCTCATCTTCATCGTGCTGCTAAGCGGCCTGCAAGGCATCCCGGACGATCTGATCGAAAGCGCCCGGGTCGACGGGGCCGGCCCTATTCGCACGTTTATCCGGATCGTGTTGCCGCTGCTTTCGCCGACGGTGTTTTTTCTCGCGGTGCTGTCGGTCATGAACGCGCTCCAATCGTTTGGCCAGATTCACATCTTGACCAAAGGCGGGCCGGCCGGATCGACGGACGTGTTCGTCTACTCGATATACCGCGAGGCGTTCGTTAACTACCAGTTCGGTACGGGCAGCGCGCTCTCGCTTGTCTTGTTCGTTCTTATTCTGGCGCTTACGGCCATCCAATTTCTGTTTCTCGAAAAGAAGGTGCATTATCAATGAGGCTTGCCCGCACGCTTCGTCCTGCCGCGGTTTACGTCCTGTTAAGCGCGGCGGCGCTCGCCGTCTTATATCCGCTTCTTTATACGGTGCTGCAATCATTCATGACGAACGAGGAAGCGGCCGCTTATCCGCCCAAGCTGTTCCCTTCCGGCCTCTATCTCGGCGGCCTGGCAACGGTGCTTCAGCTTATTCCGATCGGCACGTTTATCCGCAACAGCTTCGTTATCGCGTCCGCTATTATGATCGGACAAGCCGTCATCGCCAGCTTTGCCGCCTACGCTTTCGTCTACATCCGGTTTAAAGGCGGCAAGCTGTGGTTCGCCTTGTTTGTCTCGACGATGATGGTGCCGTGGGAAGTGACCGTCATTCCGAACTATTTGACGGTCAAAGGCTGGGGCTGGCTCGACACGTACCCGGGACTGATCGTTCCGTTCCTCGCGTCGGCGTTCGGGGTGTTTCTGCTGCGGCAGTTTTTCCTCCAGCTTCCGCGGGAGCTGTTCGAAGCCGCGCGAATTGACGGCTGCGGACATTTCCGGCATATGGCCGTCATCGTGCTGCCGCTTTCCCGTCCGGCTCTGGCGACGCTTGCCGTCTATACGTTCCTGAACGCCTGGAATATGTATCTGTGGCCGCTCCTCATCACGAACAGCGACGGGATGCGGACCGTGCAAATCGGCGTCAGCATGCTGCAATTCGAGGAATTTACCGCCTGGAATCTGGTGCTTTGCGGCATTCTGCTTGTCCTGCTGCCTTCGCTGCTCATCCTGGTGTTCGGCTTGAAGCAGCTTGTCCGGGGCATAACGGCAGGAGCGGTCAAAGGCTGACACGCCTCTCGGCTTCTGAGGTTCTTGTGGCCCTTGTAGCCCTTGTAGCCCTTGTGGCTCTTGTGGTCCTAACGGTTCTCGCAGATTTCGGCTTCCGGCTTGTGGTACCGCGCAATTACGCGCTGATCCAAATATATCAATGAATTAAGGGAGAGAAAAAAATGAAACGAAAAGGTCTACGCCACATTCTGCTTCCGCTTCTGACGGCCGTTATGATGCTGGTCGTCTCGGCATGCGGCAGCTCCTCGAACGCGGGCACAAACGGTGCGACAGGCAGCGGCTCCGGCACGGAAGCGGCTTCGGGCGCGTCGCAGGAGCCTGCGTCCCAAACGGCAAGCGGCGGAACCGGAAACGGCGAGCCGGTCAAAGTCGTCTGGTGGCACTCCATGGGCGGCGAGCTGGGCAAAGTCGCAGCGCAGCTCGTTCAGGATTTCAACGCTTCGCAAAGCGAAATCCAGGTGGAAGAAGTGTACCAAGGCTCCTACGACGAAAGCTTGAACAAGATGAAAGCGTCCATGGATTCGAAAAGCGGGCCTTCCTTGATTCAAGTGTACGAGATCGGCTCCCGCTACATGATCGACTCCGGCGCCATTACGCCGGTTCAGCAATTCATCGACGCCGAAGGCTACGACGTATCGAGCCTGGAGCCGAACATCGCCGGCTACTATACGTTCGACGGCAAGCAATATTCGATGCCTTTCAACACGTCCAACCCGATTCTGTATTACAACAAGACGCTCTTTAAAGAAGCCGGGCTTGATCCGGAAAATCCGCCGAAGACGTTCCAAGAGATTAAGGATGCGGCGCTGGCCATCAACAAAACCGGCAAAACCGGCGCTTCGTTCGCCATTTACGGCTGGTTCATGGAGCAGTTCTTCGCCAACCAAGGCAAAGACTATGTAAACAACGGCAACGGCCGCTCCGGTCTGGCGACGGAATCGATGCTGAACAGCGAAGCCGGAGTCAAGACGCTTACGTGGTGGAAAGATCTGGTCGACAGCAAAGCCGCCATCAACCTCGGCCGCAAAACCGACGATACGAAAAAGGCGTTCCTCGCCGGCCAAATCGGCATGACGCTGGATTCCACCGCTTCGCTGCGCGGCATCGTCGACGGCGCGGGGACCAATTTCGAAGTCGGTACCGCCTTCCTGCCGAAGGCCGACGCTGCGGACAAGGGAGGCGTCATTATCGGCGGCGCAAGCTTGTGGATTTTGAACAATAAGCCCGAAGAAGAACAGAAAGCCGCTTGGGAGTTCATCAAGTTTTTGGCCAAGCCCGAAACGCAAGCTTACTGGCATATCAACACCGGCTACTTCCCGATTACGACCAAAGCGTACGAAGATCAGCGCGTCATCGACAACATGGCGAAATATCCGCAGTTCAAAACGGCCGTCGACCAGCTTCACGCAACCGAGCTGACGACCGCTACGCAAGGCGCCGTAATGGGCGTATTCCCGGAAGCGCGTCAGCTGGCGGAAACCGCGATCGAGGAAGCTTTCGGCGGCAAAGACCCGAAAGCCGCGCTGGATACGGCCGCCCAAGCGATTACGGATAAAATCGCCACCTACAACAAAACGGTGAACCCGTAAGCAAGCAGCGGCTATCGCCCAGCCTTACGAGAACGGCTCGTTCCGATCCTCGGGACGGGCCGTTTTCCGCAAATAAAGGACCCGGCATTATCGTGCCGGGTCCTTTTTTGCCAATCATTCATGTGCATATGGTGCTGCCGTTAGCGGCTTGCGGCTTACTTCGTCAGCTCGAGGAACGGCTCGACGTCGGACACGGCAAGGCGAACCGCTTCGCGCCAGAAGTCCGGCTCCTCGAGATTGACGCCCAGATGCTTCTTCGCCAGCTCCTCTACCGTCATGCTGCCCGTGTCGCGGAGCAGCTGCACGTATTTGGCCGCAAAGGACGGTCCTTCCTGCTTCGCGCGGGCATAAATGCCCATGCTGAACAGGTAGCCGAACGTGTACGGGAAATTGTAGAACGGCACGTCGGTCAAGTAGAAATGAAGCTTCGACGCCCAGAAATGCGGATGCGTTCCGCCGAGCGCCCCCGCGTACGCTTCCTTCTGCGCCGCTTCCATCAGCTCGTTCAGCTCTTCCGCCGTCACCATGCCTTCTCTCCGCTTCGCATAAAAAGCTTTCTCGAAAATAAAGCGGGCGTGAATGTTCATGAAAAACGCCACGGCGTTCTGCAGCTTCGTCTCCAGCAGCCCCAGCTTCTCTTCGTCCGTCGTCGCCGCATTCAGCGCCGAATCGGTGACGATCAGCTCGGCAAGCGTCGAAGCCGTCTCCGCGACGTTCATTGCATACTCCTGCGACAACGCCGGCATGTCGTTCATGACATGCTGGTGATAAGCATGGCCAAGCTCATGGGCGAGCGTCGACAGATTATCCATCGTACCGGAATAGGTCATAAAGATGCGGGTCTGTCCGCTAAGCGGCAGCGAAGTGCAGAACCCGCCCGGACGTTTGCCGGGACGGTCCTCGGCTTCGATCCAGCCTTCCTTCAGCGCCTTATCCGCGAATTCCGCCATCTCGGAGCTGAACTTGCCGAATTGCTCGACGATAAACTTGCACGCCTCGTCGTACGGAATCGTCTTCGACGCCGAGCCGATCGGAGCCGTTACGTCGTGCCACTCCAGCTTCGCAAGACCAAGCAGCTTCGCTTTGCGCTCCAAATAGCTCGCCACGGCAGGCTTCCCGTCGGTCGTAATGGCATCCCACATCGCATTCAGCGTCGCTTCGCTCATCCGGTTGATTTGAAGCGGCTCCTTCAGCACGTCCTTCCAGCCGCGGTTATCATAGACGTTCAGCCGGAAGCCGGCCAGCCGGTTGAGCGTATCGGCGCACAGATCGGCCTGTTCGCCCCAGACGCGCTCCCATTCGGCGAAAGCGGCCTCCCGCACGGACCGGTCGTCGTCGGACAAACGGTTGAACATTTGGCCGGCCGACAACGTTTTGACCTCGCCGTCCTTGCCCTTGTCCGTAAACTTCGCGCGCGAGACGATCGTATTGTACATCTCGCCCCAGCCGTGATACCCGTTGACGGCCAGATCGCCGATCAGCGCCTCCAGCTCCGGCGCGAGCTTCTCCTTCGCCAATTCGCGGCGCTCGCGCAAGTTGAAGGCGATCGGGGCTACGGCTTCGTCCGCAAGCCACGCCTCGAACGCGTCGTCGGACATGTTGCGCAGGATGCTGTCCACTTTCGTCAGCACGCCGTCGTATTTGGCCATGATCGTTTTGACCCGGTCGGCTTGGCCCGCCGCCTTCGTGTCGCGCATGTTCTGCGCCATAAGGCACGCCACGAACGAATCCGATTCGCGGATCCGAAGCAGAATCGATTGAATCAGCCCGGTCATCGCCGTCAGGCTATCCGCGCTGCCGCTGCCTTCCGCCGAAGCCAAGCGGTCAAGCTCGGCCACGTCGCGCTCGATGCCTTGCAGCTCCTTCGCGAATGCCGGCGAAGCGGACCCTCCTTCATAAATAACGTCGAGATTCCATGTGAGCGGGTATGTACTTGTACTCATCGGCTATCGCTCTTCCTTTCGCTTGTAATGATGAAGCCAAATTTAATATCCTTATGTTTCAAGAAAAAAGAACCGACCGGGCAACGGCTGTTTGCGCAAGTCCCTGTCGGCGGTGTATAACTTAAGTATAACAGATTGGAGGAAGATCATCATGCCCAGCCCTCTGCAAATTTCGCCCGAGACGGCCATCAAGCTGTCCAAGGAGCTGAACGTCCCGATCGAGCATCTGATGCATATGCCGAAGCATATTTTGCTGCAGAAGCTCGCCGATCTCGCGAAGAAGGAACAAGCCGACAGCGGAGACGCGAAGTCATGATTCCTTTCGAGCGAACCTGGCCGTACGATATCGTCATGAACGATATTTATGCGCCCAGCTGCCCTTTCTGCAAGGCCGAGAACGTGCTTCTGCCGCTTAGGCCCAAGGAAATCGAAAACATCCGCCACGGCAAAAAAAGACTGCTTGTTTTCCCATGCTGCAGCAGCAGCATTACCGTCGTCGACATGGACGACGACTATATGCTGGCGACGCAGCGGCTTCGCTTCGGATAACGGAACTTATACGAGATGGCGCAAAAAGGATGCCCGCGACGATGCGGCGCATCCTTTTGCGTTTGTTGAATGGGTTGCTCATTTATGCAGCAGATTCCAAACGATTTGCGCAGCTTCCGCGCGGGTGGACGCGCCTTGCGGCATAAACCGTTCGGCCGAGCGGCCCTTCACCAGTCCAAGCGCGTAAGCCGCTTGGACATCGGCTTCCGCCCAAGCGGATACGTCATCCCTGTCGGCGAACGATACCGCCGAACCCGAGCCGCCGCCGGCCGGGGAAGCTCCGGTCAGCGCTGCATAAGCTTTCACGGTCATGGCCGCCATCTCCTCGCGGGTGATAACCCGATTCGGCTCGAAGCTGTCTGGGCCGGTGCCCTTCACGATTCCCGCTTCATAAGCGGCGGCTACGTCATCCGCATACCAGGCGTCCGCCGGAACGTCGGCAAATCGCGCGGCCTTGCCGGCTTCGGCCGGCTTCAACGCCCCGACGAGCATTGCGGCGAACTCCGCCCGCGTCACCGCGCGGTCCGGCTGGAATTGGTCCGCGCTGACACCGGTCACGTATTGTTTGGCCGCAAGCTCCCGAATCGTATCGTAAGCCCAATGGGATTGCGGAACGTCAGCGAACGTCTTATATACCTGCAGCAGGCCATACTTGCTGAAGTGGCGGATGCTCGCGGTTACCGCGCCGTCCTTCCATTCGCCTCCGGCGTATTCCAGCTTACCGTCTTCCGAGATGAAGTACACGCCCGCAATCGTCCGGTCCGTAACGCTTCCGCCGGGGAAAGCGAGGACAAGCGGTTCGTCGAATTCCGTAAGCCGCTCCGTCTGGCCGTCATCCGTACGGATATACAGATCAAAATCATAAAGGGGACCGACAGCCCGAATGCTTCCGCCGGATTGCTCCTCCGCCTTCGCGACATAATCGTCCGCCGCCGTTTCGTCCGCCGGCGTGAGCTTCAATACGATGGTATCGCCGCCTGTTTGGTCATCCAACCGGCCGGCAAGCTGCTTCAATACAGAAGCCGGAATACCCAGCGTGAACCCGCCCGTTTTCAATTCGAGGGCGCTGCTGCCTAGCAGGTCGCCCGCATTTCCGGGGAGCCGGACCTCCGTTGTGCCGGCCGGAACTTCCGCTGTGACTTTGCCTGAGCCGTTATCCTTCAGTCTATACGCAGCAATCTCCGCTGCATGATCGGATGAACGAGAACCGCCCGTTGCTCCGGATGCGCCTCCGGAATCCGAGTCCGGGTCATCCGTATCGTCCGACGGTTCAGCCGCGGTCCGTACGGTCGCGGACGGCCCGGTGGACGTCCAGATCGAGCCGTCCAAGCTTGCCTCTACTTTGAACGTATAAGACGTATCCGGAGCGAGGCCGGTTGCTTCATAGGAAGTTGTGCCCGTTACCGTGCCGATCAGCTGGCCGTCCCGATAAATTTTGTAGCCGGCGATTCGGTCCGCATCGGCTGCTCCCGACCAGCTCAGCATAACGCTGTCCGAAGCCGCATCGGACGCGGTTAATGTTTTATTAGACGTCCATTCCGCTACCTCGACCAAACGGTACAATTCGAAATCGTCGATCCAGCCCCACGTATTGGCCGGCGCATCGACCGCAATCCCGACCGTCGCTTGGCCGTTCGCGACTTCGATGCCGCCGATCGCCGGGCTGCTCCATACTTGCCAGCCGGTGTTCGTAAAGCTCTGCGTCAGTTTCTCGCCGCCGTAGCCTTCCGCGAACAGGTAGCCGGCGTTTTCTCCCCCGCCGCCGTGCACTTTCGCTTTCAGCACGTAAGTGCCGTTCGCAAGGCCGGTTACGGTCTGCGACAACGTAAAGCCGAAGTCCGAGCCGTACCAATAATTGGCCCCTCTCGTGCCGGAATAAACGTTGCCGGTGCCTTCATTTACTTTAATCGAGTCCAGTGTCCCGGCAACGGTCCAGGCTATATTTTCCGCAGATTCGCCAGGTTCGGCGCCTTCGTTTTGCCCCGTGCCATTCGTCTCCTCCGACGGATTCGCCTGTTTAAACTCCCAGCTCTCTTCAAAACCGGGATCTTGCAGCACGTTGCGGTAAGCCGTAACGGTTATGCCGACTTCCGTCGTCAGATCGGTGCCTTCGACTTTCCCGGACAGCGTAAATGTGCCGATCCGGCTCAAATCGTCCTGATCGATCGGCTCCCAGTCGACGGCTGCCGGCTCGACGCTTCCTTCGTTATAAAGCACTTCCGCGTCCGGAAGCAGCGCCGCGACTCGGTCCGCCGGCTCGTTGACCGGCACGGTAATGCCGTCCGGATCGCTGACGAGCAACGGTTCCTTCTCCGGCAAGTCCCCCGGTTCAAACAAGAAAGCGTCCAGTGACGGAAGCGCATGGCCGCCGAAATCGAACATCGCTTGATTGTCCCAAGCGTTGCCCTCTTTTATTTTCCAACCGGCTTGATAATCCCCGTTTGCGTCTTTCGGCACCGGAATCCACGCCGGCTCCCAATAGAAGGCTCCGATGCCTTTGCCGCCCGGAACGTGCGCAACCGTGTTCAGAACGGTCGTAAATTCAAGCTTCTGCCCTTCTACGGTTGCCGGGAAACCGGCTTCGTCCGCCTCATCCTGTCCGAAAATATTGCCCCATCCGTCGCCGTCCGCCAGCGTATGGCCGTACGACGTTTCCGCTACGACGACCTCTTTGCCGTAACGAGCCGCCATGTCGTTCAAGTTCGTCTTCAGCTCCTGGAACGAGCCGTGCCAATACGGATAATAGGACATGCCGATCACGTCGAAATCGACGTTCCTTGCCGTCAAGGCGTCGAAGAAGCCGCGAAACTGCTCATTATCGCCGCCTTCCGCAAGGTGGATCATCACTTTGATTTTATGCCCGTCGGGCGTCGTATCGCGAACCGCTCGAATCCCGCTCGTGAGCAGGGCGGCCAGGCTGTCGTAATTATTCGCAGAGCCGTCCGGCAGCAGCATGCCGGGATTGATCTCGTTGCCGATCTGCACCATATCCGGATAGGCATTTACTTCTTTCAGCTCTTCCATCGCTTCCGCCGTGTAATCGTACACAGCTTGCTTCAGCTGCTCGAAGCTTAGATTCGCCCATGCGGCCGGCTTTACTTGATTGCCCGGGTCCGCCCAGAAGTCGGAATAGTGGAAGTCGAGCAGCAGCTTCATGCCGCTTTCCTTCACGCGCCTGGCCATGTCGACGACATGCGCCTTGTCGTTATATCCGCCCGCGTCGACCGGGTCGTTCCACAGCCGCAGCCGGATATAATTGACGCCGTGATCGCTCAAAATGTCCAGCAAATCTTTTTCCACGCCGTTGTCGTAATATTTGCCCCCGGCATCCTCGATCGCTTGGAGCGTCGAGATATCCGCGCCTTTAATGAAATCTTCCGCCGCATCTCCCGGGGAGGCGCCTTTTGTCGTTACCGTCACGGAAGGACCGTTCTCGCTCCATGCCCCGGCCTTTTGCCCCTCGACCTTAAACGTATACGTCGTCCCCGGGCTTAAGCCGTTAACTTCATACGTCGCCTCATCCGTCGTGCCCAGCAGCTTGTCGTCCCGGTAAACGCCATACACATCGGCCGTCACCGTACCCGACCACGACAGCGTCACGGAGTTTTCCGCGACATCTACCGCATCCAGCGATTTATCGTCTTCCCATACCGGAACTTTATAAAATTCAAAGTTGTCGATCCAGCCCCAAGCGCCCGCCGGCCCATCGACGGCGATGCCGACCGTCGCCGTACCGTTCGTCACCTTGATGCCGCCAAGCTCGGCCTTTTGCCACTGATCCCAGCCCGTATTCGCGATTTCGCTTCCCGTCATATCCTCTTCTCCGGTATCGGCGGCGAACAGACGGACGTTGTCCCCGCCTGAACCGGAGACTTCCGCTCTCAGCACGTATATTCCGTTCTCGAGACCTTCAACCGTTTGAGACAAAGTAAACGAAAAGTCCGATTCGGAATAATAGTTCGCGGCATTCGTTATATTGCTGCTGTACGGATCCGATTTAACGGATGCAGCTTCGGATGATCCGTCAACCGTCCATCCCGTGAAGTCACCGGTATCGAACCCCGGATTGACCAGCAAATTGGCCGAACCGGCCTCCGCCTTCACCGGTACGGCTACCGCCGACAGTACGGCGGTTACGACCATCACAACCGCCATGAAAGCGGATACTTTATTTCGCAGCTTAAAGCTCCATTTCATGCTGCAACCCCCTTCTTGTTCCTATGGATAGATATTCAAATCTATTATAGGAGCGGGAAATGCCAATACGTACGATAACATGTGAACATATCTGCAGTTTTGGAAAGGAAAAACCTTTCGCAAAAAATAACCGGGATACCCTGCGGCATCCCGGTTCGTTATCATGCTAAAGCATTAGTCCTCCGCGAGAGACTTCAAGAAGCGAAGAGCGTACAAAATGATGTTCACCAGATCCAAGTATATATTCACGACCATTAGCGGGATTTCGCTTTCGTCAAATCCTTCCTTGGCCATGCGGTTAAAATCGTACAGCGTGTAGCCGATGAAAATAAGCAGTCCAAACCCGGAATAAATCGTTTCCATCGTGCCGCCGAACGGAAAAATAAACTGCAGAAGACCGAGCAGAACGAGACCAAGCAAAGAAGCGAACAGGAAGCCTCCGAGGAATCGGAAATCTTCTTTAGTCTTGGAGGCGTAGACGGCAAGGCCGGCATATACAAGGACGGCAACCGCAACCGTTTGGATGACGGCCGTACTGCCGAGCGCAGCCGCATAATATTTTAAAGCGAATTGAAGCGTCGCCCCGGAAACCAGCATGAATACGTACATCAAGGAATAGCCGACGGTCACTTTTTTACGCAAGAAAAGCAGTCCGATTAGAAGCGCCAGCTCCAAAATAAAAAGCGGAATTCGGGCGCTGTCGGGCAGAAGCATCCCGGCAAACATCCCCGCTACGGACACGATTAATGCAAAGAAAAACGTAAGCATTAGCTTGCCCATCGGATTTCGATTCGTTACGGCATAATTGTCGTAGTTCATAGTTCCATTTGCTCCTCTATTCGTTATCATTGCTAATTCTTGTTACGATCGATAGGTCCATGCGTTTCATTTCGAAGCAGCCCGGCTAAATGATAAGCGTCGTGATCATCCGGCTCGATATTCCGTAACAATAATAGGGTTATGCTTTGTAATGATAATGGTATGCTCATGTTGCGCAGCAAAGCTATTGTCGGGAACGCTTAAGATCCATCCGTCCGGCTGTCCGACCGCGTAATGGGCGTCCGTCGATAAAAAAGGCTCGATCGTAATGACAAGTCCCTCTTTCAGCACGCGTTTATCATGCTTGTTGTACACGGGAAGTATCTCTTGTGGGGCTGGATTGTCACGCGCTTCCCCCATTGTCGTACATCTATATTCATCGTTTCCGTATACATGAATTTCAGACCGTTTTTTCTTTTTTCCGCGATAAAAAAAATCCGGAATCCATCGTAATACGGATATTTCCGTTTCCTTCCCGAATCTTATCCGTAACATACGCTTTGAAAGCTTCCAATTTGCCGCCGGCAAGATAGTCCTTTGCATTCATTGGCGTAGACACCATGTAGCGGATAAGCGGTTCCGCCTCATTTACGTTCATGTCATCTTCATACCGGAACACTTCAATATCCGAGAAAAACGACGACAGGATTCCGTTTCCGTTATCCAGATGAAACCTTTCCATCACATCGTCCAACACCCGCATGGCCGGGTCGAACGTCCTGGCGAGCTGCTCCATTTCCTGAAGATGTTTCTTGCTCATGGTCGACGTATAAAGCACTCCGTTGTTTTTGAGCACCCTATGGCATTCCGAAAGAGCTTTCTCGATATCCAGCACATGATAGAGCATATGATTCGCAATGATGACGTCGAATTCCCCGTCGTGAAACGGAATCGATTGCGCATCGGCCGTCAGGAACACGAACCTGCCGCTCCGGTCGTTGACATTGGTTCGGGCGGCCTCCAGCATCCCCGGCGATAGATCCGTAAGCGTGATGCTCCATGAAGGAGGAATTCGGTCTAAATTCCGGCTCCACAAAGCGGCATCGCCGCAACCCAGCTCCAATATTTTGAGATCCGCCTCCAAGCCAAGCCGATCGAAAAACCAGCGGTGCCATCCAACTTTATTGGCGCTGAATCGGTCGTACAGCCGGATTCTCGCCTGCAGCCTGAGCGCGTTGCGGTACTGCTCTCCCCAGTCTTTCTCGGTATGAATCGTCTGAATAATGTCCGACAAGCTGTCCCAGTCCACTTCCGTGCCGCGTTCGTTCAGCATATCGAGCGCTTCGTCGATCGCTTTGGATACATATTGCATGTGGGCGATTTTATGCCGGATAACCTCCTTTTGCGTCAGCAGCGAGCTCCTTAAGTCCTGCTCGGGAAACGGGCCGTCTTGAATAATTTGCTTGATATCCGATAGATTCAGACCTATATATTTAAGAGCATTGATTTTTTGCAGCCGAACCAAGTCTTCTTTGCCGTACAAACGGGCGGAAGCCTCATTATATTTCGACGGTTTTAACAAACCGATCTGGTCGTAGTACCGCAGAGTTCGAATGGTCAATCCCGTCCGTTTCGCGATTTGTCCCGTCGTCAGATATTCTTTATCTTCGCGTTTCAATGCAACGGCTCCTTTCGCATGCCTTGCGCTCCTCCCCCTTCACGCCGCGCCTGCCGCCCGCCATGAAAGGAATGGATAACTTCTGACCCCCGCCAAAAAGATATCGTTGCTAGAATCGAACCTGAGGAATTTCATTCAAATCCCTATAGACGATCTTCCCCATTCCAAGCGCTTCCCTCACCATTTCATCGGCGCCTTGGGAGGAGCCTCCGATTCGAAGGACGGCATCGCAATGCTTCAAAAGCCGCACGGCGGATGGATGAAATATACGGTTAAAGATCTCGTCGCCGATCTTCCGCGATCCGGCCTTCTCGATTAACGGAAGCGCGTACCACTCGCCCAGCACCGGCAAATGCCCCGCCTCGTATACCCGAAGCGCTGTTTCGTTCATGAAATCGATATTGCGCCGGATCAAATTCGGGTCGTCTCCCGTACCGGAACGGTAAGGTCCGGCAATGAGAATATGCTGCTGTCTTGGAACGGGATCCAGCAGCCGATTTAGTTGAGCGTATTGCAGCAGCATAATCGTTTTTCCGTCTATAATCTCCCCCTCTTTGACCATTTCAATGGCCTGTTCAAAAGGGTATTCCAACACTTCGATGTCTTCTTGCTCTTCCTCGACCCCTCCCCCTTCTCCGACCTTCATGGCGGGCGTGTATTCTGCCGCAAAAAAATGCAGCTTTTCCGTTACCGAGCCCGGCGACATGTAGGCTTCGCCGATTTTTTTCACATTCGCCACCCTGTAGCCGGTTTCCTCTTCCGCTTCCCGGCGTATGCTGTCCTCTGCGCTCTCGTTGTCCAACAAGCCGGCGCAGGCTTCAATTAATAACCCCGATTCATTCCCGTTTACATAAGTCGGAAGCCGGAACTGCCGTGTCAAAATAACGGTTTGCCGCTCCCGATTATAGAGCAGGATTGCAGCTCCGTTCCCGCGGTCGTAGGATTCCCTGGATCGGCTTTCCCAAGAGCCGTCCTTCCTTTCGCTCATGTAAGTAATTTTCTTAAGCACGTACCAGTTATCGGACAAAATTTCTTCGTTAACAATTCGAATTTTTGGATTCATCGTACATCCCTCCCTGTATATGGATTTCATTATATGGGATGACGTAACGTCGCCTGCAACAGGTTTTTTACTAGTCTTGCAGCTTCTCCCGGCTTGCCGTCTCTTCGCTTGGCTGGGGACAGAACCAAAAAAGGCGCTCCCACGGGAAGCGCCTTAACCGCAAACGTATGTTCGTTTTTCGATGCCTGTCAATCAAACCTGCTATTATTCTGCATTCATATTATTAGTATAAACCAGCCGTAAATATAAGTCTATACTTTATTTGGATAATCCTTTATATTTTGCTTACCCGGCCGGGGGAACCGAGCCGCATGAATGGGACGATTTATTCCTGTACAGAAGGCGGCAAACGAGGAGGGCATTGTGAATTTACGCATTTGGGATACCAATTTAAAGGTTCGTTTAATCGGGGAAGCGCTTTTTAATATGCTTTTTTGGATGTACTTCCCTTTTATAACGATCTATTTTGGCATGGCATTAGGCAATTCCATTGCCGGAATGTTAATGGCGCTGCCTCCCATATTCAGCATGTTGGGGAGTTTGGCGGGCGGTGCTTTGGCGGATCGGATCGGAAGACGTTCCGTAATGCTTATCGGCGCTGCGGTTCAAACCGCGATGTTCGCCATGTTTGCGATTTCGCCTTCCATCTGGGTAGACTATCTCGCATTCGTCGGCCTTGGACTTGGGGGCGCCATATATCGGCCGGCCAGCTCCGCCATGGTTGCCGACCTTGTTCCTGCAGACCGCCGCCGACAAGTGTTCGCCACGTTTACGACGGCCAATAACATCGGTGCCGTACTTGGTCCTGTACTCGGGGCGGTTTTTTTCTTTCATTACCGTCAAGCGCTTCTGTGGACCTGCGCCATCGTCCTGCTTTTATATTTCGTCGCCATTTATAGGATCGTTCGAGAAACGCTGCCTTCCACGGCAAAAAAACAAGATCGTTCAACCGTTGTGATTCATGCCTTCAAGGAGCAGGTGAAAGGATACGGCATCATTTTCCGGGATAAAGTATTCTTCATTTATATTGTAGCGGGCATCGCTTCCCTCGTGCCGATCATGCAGCTGGATCTATACTTGGCCGTATATGTAACCGATGAAGTTCCCGCTCAGACATTGTTCCCGTGGTTCGAGCGTTCTCCCGTGCTGTCCGGCACGGAGTTATACGGCTGGTTAATCGGGTATAACGGCTTATTGTTCGTTTTGTTCGTTCTTCCGGTAACGAATTGGCTCCGCAATTGGAAAGAGCGCGATGTGTTTATTTTATCCTCGCTGCTGGCAGGGGTAGGCACCTTCGCCGTTGGATTGAACGCCAACGTATGGTTCTTGTTATTCGTTACGACGATCTTCACCTTTGGCGAAATCGTACGCTCTCCGGTCACGCAGAGCTTTATTAGCGGCTATGCGCCGGAGCATGCGCGGGGCCAATACATGGCGGCGGACAACTTGCAATATACGATCGGCAGATTATTAGCGCCTATGACCGTTTCCCTATCCGGATGGATGCCGCCTATGGGGATTTTCGGTATTATTTTAATATGCGCGCTCATAAGTATCGTGCTCTATATTCAATTATTTAAAGCTCGCGGAAACGATCAATAATCATGAGCGAAAAGGAGAGAGAAGATGAACGAACGGAAGGTTCTGCTGATTGGCGATAACGGCGGGGATGTATGGCATCCTCTTGACCCGATCCGGCGACAGCTGGCGGATATTGTTGGCGATTTAGCGCCGTTTGTCGTTACGGAGGATTACGATTCGCTTAAAAAGCTGACGAACGACGAATACGACGCGGTTATTTCCTATACGGACTGCTGGAGAAAAGAGGTGACGCCGGAGCAGACCGCGGGACTGTTGGCCTTCGTGGCCGGTGGAGGCGGGCTGCTCGCCCTCCATAACGGCATTTCGCTCCAAAGCAGCTATGAACTGGCACAGATGGTCGGCGGCAAATTCGTATCGCATCCGCCCTATCAGCCTTTAAGCTATCATGGGACGAACCCGTCGCATCCGCTGCTTCATGGGGTTGAAGATTTTACGATGAACGAAGAGCCTTATGTGATTGAACTCGACCCTTTCGCTCCGGTAAATATTTTTCTCGAATATCAATATGAGGGCCGCCGTTATCCGGCTGGATGGGAGCGTCGCTACGGACTGGGGAAAGTTGTATACCTGCAGCCGGGGCACGACGCCCGTTCGTTTGCGCCTGAGTCTTACCGGCAGCTCATTCGCAACAGTTTGGCATGGGTTGCAAACGGCGCCTGAAGCCTTGCCCCCTCAGCACTCCTCTTTATAACGGATCAGCGGCAGCCGGAGTCGAAACTCCGGTCTGCCGCTTTTTGTTACTTCTCCAACGCAATCCCCTTCGAATCGAACGAGGTGGACAGCACGGTCATCGTTTGCGTAAATCCGTGCTTGCTGCATGCCAGCCTGAACCGTTCGAGCGATTCCATCGATTCGGTCACGACCTTGACCAAGAAATTGTATTGCCCGCTTATTTGATGCAGTTCCTCCACATCGGGCGATTGTCCGCAAAATTCCGCAAACGTCTCGCATCGTTCCGCCTGGATGAGGATAAAGGCCGAAACGGCCTTTCCCATCTTCGCCGGAGAAAGAATTGCCCGATAGGACCGGATCACTCCCTTTTCCTCCAGCCTCTTGACCCGTTCGTTCACGGCCGGACCGGTCATATTGATTAACCTTCCGATTTCGGATATCGGGATTCGTGCGTTTTCCTGCAGCAGCCTTAATATTTTCAGGTCAATCTGGTCCAAGATCATACTCTCCTTTCGGGCTTTTCTTTTTTTAAAAAAAGGGGCTTCATCGCCTTCAAATCCAAAGTAAATCCGTCCGGATAACTTGGATTTAGTATGTAACGGCAGCACGTATTTCCTTAAACTGTAGCTATAAGGTTCAGCTTAATCAACATATAAACGGGAGGAATAAAAAATGAACGCAAAAACGCTTAGTCCTTTCCATATCGGCGGGCTGCAGCTGAAAAACCGTCTGATCGTCTCCCCCATGCAGCAGTTCCACGGAACGCCGGAAGCTTTTGCCACGGAACATCACATCCATCATTATAGCAGACTGGCGGGGGATGCCGGATTGGTAATGTTGGAGTCCACCGGGGTGTCTCCGAACGGGCGCCTCTTTCATAACGACATCGGCCTGTTCTCGGACGCCCATACCGAGCCGCTGCGAAAGGTCGTAGACGCCGTACACGCAAAAGGAACGCCGATCTTCATTCAGCTCACCCACGGGGGAAGAAAATCGTGGCGCGACTCCTCCTCCAGATTGCTTGCGCCAAGCCCCGTCGCTTACGACGACGAATACGGAACGCCCGAGCAGATGACGACCTCCGATATCCGAGACGAGCTGGAGAACTATCGGCTCGCCGCGAGACGAAGCCTGCAGGCCGGCTTTGACGGCATCGAGATTCATGCGGCGCACGGCCATCTCGTTCACCAGTTCCTGTCTCCCTTGTCCAATCGTCGGACGGACGAATATGGAGGCTCGCTCGAGAACCGGATCCGTTTTCTACGGGAAGCGCTGGAAGCGATACGATCGGAGACGGGTCCCCATTATCCGGTTATCGTCCGAGTCTCCGCATCCGATTATGCCGAAGGCGGGCTGACTCCCGGCGAAGTAGCCGAAATGCTGACGCATCTGGAAGAGCTTCTCGATGCGGTGGACGTATCGTCCGGCGGCCTGCTTCCGGTTAGCCCGCCGGCTACCCCGGACGGCTATCAGGTTCCTTACGCCGCCGTCATCAAGCAAGCCGTTCGTATCCCCGTTATCGCCGTAGGCAGCATCCATACCAAAGCGTATGCGGAATCGATACTCTCCGACGGGCTGGCCGATTTTATCGCCGTCGGCAGGCCGCTGCTGCAGGACCCGGACTTTATCGGAAAAACGTTTATAAAGCCGGAAGCTGCGCAATTGCAACGTATCGGATAAGACGTACGGAAACGTTGGCTTTATCCGCAAATGCCAAAGCACCTGCATCTCGAAAGAGATTGCAGGTGCTTTTTAATCGTGGAAATCCAATAATGGCTGTGATCTCGCTGCTTTCCGCCTAAGGCGGACTTACGTCGAATTCACAGTGCGGACTCGTCACTTGCCGCCCGTCACGCGGATCAACTCGCCGTTTATATTGCCGTTCGCCTCCGATCCCAAGAAGACGACGAGGCTGGCGATATCGTCGGGAACGCTATGCTTACGGGTCGGTACGTTCTCCCTCTCGCGCTCGATCATATCCTTTGGAAACGTATTCCACGCCTTCTCAGTCATCGTCCAGCCGGGCATGACGACATTGACGTAAATCCCGCTCGGCCCCAGTTCTTTGGCCAGTGTGGCGGTCAAGCCGTGAAGGCCGGCCTTGGCCGCCGTATAGGATGCGCCGCCGGGCATCCCGTCTTCGGCAAGCTCCGAGGAGATATTCACGATCCGCCCCCAGCCCGTTTTCCTCATATAAGGCAACGCTCGTTGAATCGTATAATAATAACCTTCCAGATTGGCGCGAATTTCCTGCCGCCAGCCCGCCGGGGGGACATCCTCAAAAGAAAGCTGCCGGCGTTCCGGCCAATAAACGGCGTTATTGACCAGCACGTGAATCTCGCCCCATCGTTCGACAATTGCGTCGATCGCCAGTTCTATCGCACGGTCATCGTTCAAATCGTAGCGTATCGGCATCGCTTCTCCGCCAAGCCTTTCAATCTCGCGCGCCGTTTGCTCTGCCGCCATAATATCATTGAAATAAGTGAGCGCTACCTTCGCCCCTTCAGCTCCGAACATCTTCGCCACAGCTTCCCCGATTCCGGAAGATCCTCCCGTAACGACCGCGATCTTGCCCTTCAACCCTAGATCCATAGCAATCCTCTCCTTTCATTAAGCGGGGGGATTCTACAATAGTTAGTCTTACATAAATTTAGTTAACCTAAATATATGAATAAAAAAGAATTATTCCTCCTTTCTTAAAGAACCTTCGATTTTTTTAAGCCACATCAGCAAGACCGCCGTCTCCTCGGGCGCGAGGTTCTTACGAACGTGCTGCTCAATATCGGCGAGAATATCGGCGCAGACGCTCTTCTGCGCAAAACCGGCCTCGGTTAAGTAAATCCGCTTTACGCGTGCATCGTCCGAATCCTGCTTACGCATAACCCATCCGCCAGCGACAAGCATATCGAGTACGTTGCTCAAAGAAGCCGGACGGATCCGCAGCTTCTCGTGAAGGTCCTTCTGCGTCTGTCCATCGCCTGAGTTCCACAGCAGTGCGAGCACGCTGACCTGCGCCGTCGTCAGCCCGTATTGCGCCAGCCTCTCGTTGTAGAGATGCCCGGTCTCCTGATAAATTTTCTTGATCCAATAGCTGATGCTCTCATGCAAAGAAAAATCCATTTTCAATTAGCCCCCCTAAATAATAATATATGAAAATAATGGATCGAAGTCAATTTCGGATTACATATGAATGAAGCCGCGGGGGCGGCCAACTTAGTCGTCCACCCTCACGGCTTATCCTCGGAAGCCGCTTATGCCGCTTACCGACCGCTTGCTCTGCCGCCTCCGAAGGGGGAGCCGTCCCCGGCGCTTAAGCTTACCGCCCGCTGCCGTCGCCCGCCTGCAGCGGCTGGCCGGGCCCGGCTTGCTCCTCGCGGATAAGCTGCCACTGCTCGCGGCATGCCCGGATCATCGCGGAATCGACGATCCGCTCGTCCCGTACGACCCGCGAGAACCAGCGGACCGCTTCGTTCCGGTCGCCGAGGCGGCGGTTCAGCTCGCCGATCAAATACATCAGCCGGGCGTCGCTGCCCGATCCGTCCCCTTCTTCGTACACTTTCACGTACGCGTCAAGCGCAAAGCGCATAAATTTCATTTCCGCTTCCGTATCGCCCAGCTCGCGGTACAGCCACGCCAAATGATGCAAAATTCCCGCTATGAGCCGGTCGTTCTCCCCGACCGCCTGGCTGGTCATCAGCGCCAGCTTGTAGCATTCAATCGCTTGATTCGCCGTCCGTTCGCCGCCGTAATCGCGGCCGACCCATTTTGAGCCTAACCGCTCCTCGTAGGCTTGCCGCTGACGTGCCGACAATTTCGCCAGACTGTTCTCCGTGGAAGCATATCCGCATGCCGGACATACCCTCACGACATAATAATCCGGATTCGCCCTCTCGCGGTAATGGCCGCAGAAGTCGGTATCGGTGCGCAAAGCCCTTTTGAAGCTGGAACGGACACGGGATGTCATAAACGGCTTGCTGCAGCACGGGCAAGCAACTTGAATGCGGTAAAGCGGCTCGATTTCCATCAGCGATTACTCCTCGTTCGGTGTATTTATGAAATGATAAGCCGGGCCGGCCAGCCGGTTGATGACCAGCTCCCTCAGCTCGTCCTCCATCCCGATATCGATCAGCGCCCGGTACATGCAGTCAAGCCAAGCGTCCGCCCGCTCCTTCGTAATCGGAAAAGGCAGATGCCGCCCGCGCATCATCGGATGGCCGTACGCGTCGGAATAAAGGGAAGGTCCGCCGAAAAACTGGCTGAGAAACATGTATTGCTTGTCCATCACCGGCCTAATGTCGTCCGGAAACAGCGGGGCCAGCAGCGGATGCTGCTGCACTTTCGGGTAAAAAGCCTCGACGATCCGCCGGATCGTATCGCTTCCCCCTATCGCATCGTAAAGGGTTATATGATTATTCATCGGCATCGATCACTCCAGTATAAATGTCTTAGGCCATTTTTCACATAATTGCCGGCAAACGGCCGCCTTCCCGCATAAGCGGATGTCATCGTCTCCGCGGCGAAAGATCATCCTTGAACTTTATGCTTCGTTATAGTTCAAGTAAAACCGATGCGCCTCCATAATTCAAGCATCGGCACTTTATTAACAAAAAAAGCCCGCCATTGGTCGCAAGGCGGGCATAACGTAAATCGGTGACGTGGCTGGAGTTCAACGTTCAACAGTCGTAATCCTCTTCACCGGGCGCCGCGATGGCCTCCCGGATAACAAAGACGAATGCACAGACGAGAAGTCCCGTAATTATACTCATCACATTCATCACCCCAAACTGTTCCTTAAGGTAATTCCATTGTACCATATTTTTTCTAGGAATCCAGTCTTTTTTTGCAAGCGTTTTCTTATTTTTTTGGTTTGTTTCTTAAGTCTCATGGCGGTGATGATTGTCCAACTCCGCTCATATATATACATAGAAAATAGAGATACGGAGGGAAGCGATATTCCGTTATGGCCAAAACAACCTTAAAATCACGACCGTTCCTTCAGCCTTATGCTCTTGCCTCCTTCGCCGCGCTGTTTATTGCTCTCCTGATGGCCGTCTTTCCGGAGGAAACGCTTGAATCCGCCTTGCGCGGGCTGGATATATGGTGGAAAGTGCTGTTCCCCGCCCTGTTCCCGTTTTTTGTCATTTCCGAAATCATGCTTGGCTTTGGGGTCGTTCATTTTTTCGGCAAGCTGCTTGATCCGCTTATGCGTCCGTTGTTCCGGCTTCCCGGCATCGGCGGCTTCGTCGTGGCGATGGGCTACGTATCCGGCTATCCGGTGGGGGCGAGGCTTACCGCGCAGCTGTGGGAGCAGAAGCTCGTGAACCGGGCCGAAGGCGAGCGGCTGGTCGCCTTCACGACGACCTCCGATCCGATATTCCTGATCGGCGCCGTCTCCGTCGGCTTCTTCCATAACGCCGCCCTTGCGCCGCTGCTTGCGGCCGCCCATTACGGCGGCGCTCTTGTCATCGGCCTGCTGATGCGCTTCCACGACCGGCACGCGCCGCTTACCGGATCGGCCGCAGCCGCCCACCCTTCCGCCGGCCGCCGTTCGCGGCTGCACGAGGCGCTGCGGGAGATGCACTTCGCGCGGCTCGAGGACGGACGACCCTTCGGCAAGCTGCTGCAGGACGCGGTTCAGTCCGCCCTCCGGCTTATGGTTGTCGTCGGCGGTCTGGTCGTATTTTTCTCCGCGCTTATGGAGCTGCTTACGCATGCCGGCATCGTCGCGGCGCTTTCCGAAGGGATGCGGCTGCTGTTCGGCTGGGCGGGATTGCCCGTGCGGCTGGCCGACGCCATCATCTTCGGCGGCTTCGAAGTGACCCTGGGCTCGCGGGCGGCCGGGGAAGCCGGCACGGGCCTGATGCATCAAGCCGCAGCCGCGGCATGGGTGCTGTCATGGGCCGGCTTGTCCGTCCATGCCCAGGTCGCAAGCCTGCTTAGCCGCACCGACCTTCGCTACAAGCCGCTGCTGCTCGCAAGGCTGGCTCATTCGTTCATCGCCGCGGCGCTGGTCTATCTTCTCTGGGGCTGGCTTGCGCCTTAACCTTTCCCCTTCCCGCCGGAGCGCCCTTAAGGACCGGGACTTAAGAGGCTTGCCCGGAGTCATTGAATTTGCTTCGGTCTTCCGATATTATTTTAGGTATGAATCTGATCGGAAGGGGACTAACCTTTGAAATACACCGTTATTGACCGCGGAGACCCGCTATCCCGCGAGCTAGCCGAACGTTTCCATCAATTGGCGGGAAGCCGCGGCCTTACGCCAAGCGAGGAGTCGCCGGAGATCGTTGTTTCCATCGGAGGCGACGGCACGCTGCTTGAGGCGTTTCATCAATATGTCGACCGGATCGCGTCCGTCTCTTTTGTAGGCATCCATACGGGGCATCTCGGTTTTTTTGCCGATTGGCAAAAAGACGAGCTGGAGGAGCTCGTGGAGCTGATGGCCAGCGAAACACCGAACATCGTCCGTTATCCGCTTGCCGAGATCGAAGTCGAAACGGCGAGCGGCGTTACCCGCTATACGGCGGTAAACGAAGCGACCATTAAAGGCGTCGACGGCACGGTCGTCTCCCAAATCAACATCAACGACGAAATATTCGAGATGTTCCGGGGCGACGGCATCGTCATCTCGACGCCTCCGGGCAGCACCGCGTACAACAAATCGGTCGGCGGCGCCATCGTCCATCCGCATATTGAAGCGCTCCAAATCGCGGAAATCGCATCCATCAACAACAGGGTCTACCGGACGCTCGGTTCTTCCGTCCTGCTGCCGAAGCATCACCATTGCGACATTATTTCCAAAAAAGAACAGCGGCTGACGCTTACGATCGACCATCTGTACTTTCTGATCAACGACCTTCGTTCCGTTCGCTGCCGCGTATCGAACGACAAAATCAGCTTCGCCCGCTACCGGCCGTTTCCGTTCTGGAACCGGGTGCGCGAAGCTTTCCTCGGCGATTACGAGCAATAGCCGATATTTGATGCAATCGCGCAAAACGGACCGTCATCCATTCCTGGACGACGGTCCGTTTTTTTCGGGGAGGGAGCCGGGAGCGCCATGCGACGGGCTTCCCGCTTTCGCTTCCTTATCCTATTTTTCCGGCAAAAATTCGGTCGTAAACGCCTTCGTCACGTCTTGCTCTTGCGAAAGAACGCCGATCTCGATCAGCTGTTCCATCAGCGTTTTCCACCGTTCCTCGGTCATATAACCGACGCCGTGCTCGACCGCATCGTAGCCGTATATGAATTCCTCCTGCGTTTTGACGGCGAACTCCATTTCCTTCTCGGACATGTTCGTATTGATCGTCCGAATATGCGCGTCGATTTCCGACGAGGTCGTTTTGTAATCTTCCCAGCCTTGCACCGTGCTTTGCACGAACGCTTTTACCGTCTGCGGGTTTTTCTTCAGAAAATCTTCCGTCGTATAAATGACCGCCGCATACGGCTTATAGCCCGAATCCGCAACGAGCAGCGTGTCGACCGGCACGCCTTGCTCCTCTACGGCAAACGGCTCGCCCGTAACGAACGACTGGCTCGCGGACGACGCATCGGCGATAAAGTTGGCGTGCTGCCCGGTATAAGCGATCTCCGTCGCTTTATCCAGCTTGTATTTGTGCTTCAGAAACTCCCAATACGGCTGTCCGCTTTGGATATAAATCGTCCGGCCGTTCAAATCGTCGAAGTCGTCGATCGGCTGGCCTTCATGGAACATGATCGACTGCGGGCTGATTTGGAACGTCGTCGCGACGGCGACGATCGGAATGCCCTGCTCGCGGGCGAGCAAAATTTGATCCGCATGCGCCAGCCCGAACTGCGCTTTGCCCGAAGCGACGATCTGAATCGACGATACTTGCGGGCCGCCTTGCTCGATCTTTACATTAAGCCCGGCTTTCTCGTAAATTCCGTGCTGCTGTGCGGCAAACAAGCCGCCATGCTCGCTTTTGGCGAACCAGTTCAACACCACTTCGACGTCCGGCTGCTCGACCGAAGCCTTCTCCGGCGATGCGGACGCCTCCGAGGAAGGCGCAGCCGACGGCTCGCTAGAAGCCGCCCCGTTGCCGCTGCCGTTGCCGTTGCCGCCGCAGCCCGCAAGCATTACCGTCAGAACGAGCACCGGCAGCCAAATGCGGAGTTTGTTCTTGTTTCGGAACATTTTTTTCAAAAAGACCCACTCCCTATCTGATTTATCCCTGTTCATTGTCTAAGAAGATAGGCTCATTGTAGGGCCGCTCGGATAGCAGGTCAATTTACATGACATCCTTTTCGTTTCGACGGACAATATCGACCCGTATTTTTGGTCAATATGCACATCTCATCGTTGATTCGAGTCAACAAAGCTAACACAACCTCTTGACCGGGATCGGGGGGCCTCGCTTCCAATCTCCGTATGGTCGGACTGCCAGGCGGGCGGAGCGAAGGGCGTTCAACACTTGAAGATCCCTATCGGCCGCTGGAAGAAAGCGTCAAGGATACGATAAGTACGATCCTCCCGAGCTGTCCCTGCAGCCCGAATAATCGCGTGCAAAAAAAAAGACTGCTCCAATCGCAATGGAGCAGTCTTCCGAATGAAGCGCAATCAACCCTTTAGCAAAAATTTATTCCCGTCTTCATCGTAAAAATGGGCATAAGTTCCCCACTGCATCTTTTGAGGTTCGGCCTCGAATTTCACGCCGCTGCTTTTCATTCGCTCGTAAGTGCCGAAGATGTCGTCGCATTCGAAGACGATGGACGGCTTCATTTCTTCCCAGCCTGGCATCATCGCCTGCGGGTAAAGAACCAATGCCGACTCCGCGCCTTTTGGGGCGACTTCGAGCCAAGCGCCGTTTGGACCCATCGGCGTTTCCCGGACGAGATCGAAGCCGGCCTTCTCCACCCAGAACGTTTTCGCTTTTTGCTGATCTTCGACATAGACCGCGGCCGTCGCGATTTTTTTAATCATTGCGTTGTTCCTCCTTGCGCTGTTGAATTCCACAGTCACTTTAGCACGGCCGTTCAAAGCTCGTCTTGTAAAAAAACGACATCCTGCGGCCCCCGGCTCTTACCGTCTTTCCGGCGGACCCATTTTATATATTCAACCGGCGTAATTCCTAAACAAAGCTTGAAATCCTTGGAAAAATGAGCGTAGTCATAGTATCCCATCTCCAGCATGCAATCATGCAAATCAAGGTCCGGCTGAAACATGAGACGAAGCCTTGTCCGATTGAATCGGGCGATTTTGTGAAGCCGCTTCGGAGACAGACCGGTAAGCCGGGCGCATAACCGCTCGAATTGGCGCTGGGAATAACCGCTGTCCGCCACGGCGCGGGAAACGTCGTAAGAGGCCGGCTCGCCGTACAGCTTGCCGAGTACGGCGAGCATCGCCGGATCGATCCCGGACGGACGTAAAAGGTTGGACAGAAACGCTTCGATCAGCTTCTGGGCAATGCTCATGTCCGTCGTGTCGGCAAGCCGTCGCTCCAAATCCGGCAGCAAGCCGGAGGCGTTAGAGGCGAGCGCCTCTTCGAGCGGCACGAAGCTGTCATTGAATCCGCCTACAGGCTTGTCCGACAGAGCGGCGAGTCCCCACGGCAGCAGCCGCACCCCGAACGAACGAAGCTCTCCGTCCGCATAGAGGTGGTGATAGCGGGACAGCGACCCGATAAAAAACGCTCGGGGCAGCGTCCGGCCGGACACCGAATAAGCGGCTCCGTAATGGAATATAAGCTCCTGGCAGCCATCCGGCCACAACACTTCGCCAACTTCGCCGGCCCGATACGTCCTTCTCAGCTGCCAGAAGCATTTAACCGAAGAGGATAGGAAGTCTGCCGGCCGTCGTTCCTCATAGTTCATCACCAATTAACCACCTTGGCCTGAAATCATTCTATCGACAAAACAAGACCGTTCGCCGGTCGGAGCCGGGTAACGGTCTTCTAAACGATTTATTCCGGTTTATGTGCGGTTCGGATCTTTCCGAGGCCTGCGATTGTCTTCGGAGGCTGCCGCAACGTCGTCCTTGGCCGTAATGCCAAACGGCTTTTTGTTGCGGTGATGGCCGTTCGGGCGGTTGTTTTTGCGTTGGGAGTTCGTTTCGCCTTCTCCAACTTGTTCCGGATAATGCTGACTGCGCGGTTTGCGGTCGCGCTGCGGATAACGGCTGCGCTCCGGCCGTTCGGTCTTGTCCGGGCGGTCGAACCTGGCCCCCCGGTCGGATCGGTCCGGTCTGTCTGCTTGACGCTCCGGTTTGTCCGGACGGTCAAGCTTGTCATGCTTCGGATAAGGCTTGCCCGCTTTCTCCGGCACATCAAGACGGCCGGCCGCATCGCCCGCGCCTTTCCGTTCCGGACGGCCATCGGGTTCCGTCCGCGAGTAACGAAGAGGCCGCTCGTTCGGCTGCTCCGGCTTGTCCGCCGCCGCCACCCGCTCCGCGGACGCTTCCGGCGCTTCCTCCTCCGGCTCCGTCCCGTCTTCCGCTTGTCTCGTAAAGCCTACCTTCTCCAGCACGAAATAAGCGCAGCCGAAGTTGCAATACTCGTTAATATAGTCCGACAGGCTGGAGAACGAGCAATCTTTCGTCGCCTTGGCATGGTTGTCCTTCAGAAAGCCTTTCAGCCGAAGCTGGTTGTAGCCCCAGTCTCCGACGATATAGTCGTAACGGTCCAGCACTTCGCTGTAGCGGTCCCGGAACGCGTCGGGATTCCAACCGTTTTTGTTCTCGTAGATGATTTCGTATACTTTGCCACCGATATGAATCAACCTTTGATTCCTCCACTTCTGGGAGCCGCCGTTAAACGCCGCTTGCGCCGCTTTCGATCTGCTCCAGCTCTGCGGCCGCGACAGCGGAGTCCGTCTGCTCGTGGGCATGATAGGAGCTGCGGACGAGAGGGCCGGATTCGACGTGACGGAAGCCTCTGCGGAGTCCTTCCTCCTTCAGCTTCGCGAATTCGTCCGGATGCACGTAGCGCACAAGCGGAAGATGCGCCGGCGACGGCTGCAAATATTGCCCCAACGTTAGTATATTGCAATCAACGGCGCGCAAATCGTCCATCGCTTGCAAAATTTCGTCCCATTCTTCGCCTACGCCCAGCATAATGCTGGATTTCGTAGGAATTTTCGGAGCCATTTCTTTGGCCCGTTTCAGCAGCTCGATGGAGCGTCTGTACTTGGCTTTCGCTCTTACGCGGTCGGACAATCGCTCCACCGTCTCGATATTATGGTTCAAAATATCCGGCTTCGCGTCCATGACCACCTGAAGCGCGTCCCAATTGCCCATAAAATCCGGAATCAGCACTTCGACGCGGCAGAACGGCATCCGCTTCCGGATCGCCTTGATCGTCGCCGCGAAGATGGAAGCGCCCCCATCCGCAAGGTCGTCGCGCGCGACCGAAGTCACGACGCAATGGCGAAGTCCCATCTGCTCGGCCGCTTCCGCCACCCGTTCCGGCTCCTGCAAATCGAGCTCGGTCGGCATTCCCGTCTTAACGGCGCAGAACCGGCACGCTCTGGTGCAAATATCGCCCAGAATCATAAAGGTCGCGGTACGGTTCGCCCAGCATTCGTAAATGTTCGGACACCGCGCCTCTTCACAAACGCTGTGAAGCGTTTTCGAACGCATCATATCTTTTATTTCGGCATAATTGCCGTCTGTTGCCAGCTTAATCCGGAGCCAATCCGGCTTTGCTATTTTTTCTTTTGGTTTCATGTATGAAAAACCCTCTTTCAGCTATATATCAAGCCGCTTCTCATTTGCCCATTATACCATGTTTCGCCGGAAAAGGGGACTTTTGCGACAACTTCCCGGTCTCCCGAACGCGGAACCGGAACGGCCTCGCCGCCCGGCCTTCCTTTCGTACCGCCGATTTCGCATCCATGGGTTATTTTCCAATTTCGGATAAAATGATTTCGTTTGCGTTAACCTAGGAGCAGTGAAACCGAAAAGAAAGGATGACAACGTTTGAAACGATGGATGGGCAAGGGCGCTGCATGGCTCGTACTGGCATCGCTGCTGCTGGCCCCGGTATCCGACGTAACGGCCAAGCCGGCAAGCGCGGCAAAGCCGAAGGAAACTTCGGCCAAGGAGGAAATTGCGGCCCGCAAACAGCTTTATGAAAAAATAAGCATGATGACCGGCGTCTCTTGGCAGCGTCTTGCCGCGATCGATCAATACGAGCGCTCGATGAGCAAGGCGAAACCGAAAGCAAGGCCGCAGCTCGGCGAAACCGTGGGCGTATTCATCGAGGAAGAGAAATGGGTAGGTCCGCTCAATCCCGATACGGAGGATCATACGCCGTTGTCGATCAAGTGGTTTAACGGCATCGGCAGGGACGGCGACGGCAACGGCATCGTCGAGAGGACGAACGATACCGACCTGCTGTATTCCATCGTCAGCAAAATCGCGCAATACGGCCTTTCCGAGGACGACTTCGCCATCGGCGTATGGGAGTATTACCACAACCACCGGGCCGTAAAAAGAATAAAGCAATTTACCGATATTTATACGGCGTTTGGCAAGCTGAACCTGTACGAGCATGCCTTCCCTTTGCCGGTCGGCGATTATTATTCCTACCGCAGCACATGGGGGACGGGACGGAGCTGGGGCGGCTACCGCATCCACGAAGGGACGGACATTTTCGCCCCGTACGGCGTCCCGGTTCGAAGCACCTGCTACGGCATTGTCGAGGTCAAAGGCTGGAACCCTTACGGCGGCTGGCGCCTCGGCATCCGCGACCTGAACAACTATTACCATTATTACGCCCACCTGCAGGGCTACGATAAAAAGCTTAAAATCGGCGACGTCGTAAAGCCGGGTCAAGTGGTCGGCTGGGTCGGCAGCTCCGGCTACGGAAAGCCGGGGACGCAAGGCAAGTTCCCGCCTCATCTTCATTACGGCGTCTACCGCGACCGCGGCCTGGTCGAATGGGCGTTCGACCCTTACCCGCTGCTGCGGTCCTGGGAGGTAGCGGAGCAGCGCCGTCTCCGGGCCAAAAAGTAAAAGCCGCCGCGCACCGTTTGCGCCGGAACAAGATGAAGCCAAAGGAAGATGACGGTCCGCCTTCGAATTCGCCGTTCTCTTCCGGTTTCCCGAACCGCGCCAAATTCTAACGAACTCATCAAGGCCGTCCCCGGCGAGGGGACGGCCTTATCGTCTATCCATTCCTTTATAATCGCCTATATTCGCCGCACGAGCCCTTCGTGCCGCACGGTCCACGTTCCGTCGCCCGGAAAGCCGGGCGCATGCGTATCGGGGCCGCCGATCCATCCCGCAGCCATCAAAGCGACGGCGGCAAGCAGTCCCCCGTTGCCCGGCAAATAGCAGAGCAGATCGCCCCGCTGGTAGTTGTGGCCGTTCGCGAGATAGCTGTTTTTCACTTGATCCATCAGCAGCATGTCGACGGCCAGCCACGGCTCGCCGAGCCGGGCTGCGCTCATGGCGGCCATCGGGAAGTCCCAGCCCCACGACGTTTCCCATGCCCAGCTGTCGCGGACGCGGTGAAGCGTCCGGAGCATCGTCTCCTTGTCGACGAGCTTGCCGGGCAATACGCCGCAAGCGCCCAGCATCGACGGATGGTCGATGTTCGCAGTCTCGAACGTATCCGATATCAGCTCGTGCGCTTCATAGACGCCGTCCTTCTCATGCGGCCTCGACAGCAGCGCGCAGACGCGTTCCCACAGAGGCTCGGGAGCGAGGCCGAGCCGGCTCCGCCATTCGCTGGCGATCGTCAGCCCGTGATGCCAATATTCCAGCTCGAACGTCGGGTTCATCGTCCGGTCCCCTCTATGGTTCTCCTGCGCCGGAATCACGGGCGGACCAAGCACGTAGCGGCTGCCCGCCTCCTCCCAGACGGCGTAGGAGGCCATAAAACGAGCGCTTTCCATCACGATGTCCCGGTAACGTTCAAGCGTCTCGCGGGTCGGCTCAGCCTGATAGCATAGTTCGGCCAAGTCGATCGGATGCGGCTGCTGCCAGATAAGCAGGGTCGCGACGTTGGACGGGCTCTGGTCGCCTTCCGGCCCGACCATCTTCGGCCAGCGGGCCCCTTCGTAGCCTTGGGACGCCGCAAGCTCGCGCGCTTTCGGCAATATCCGGCTGTACCAGTCCATGCTTTTGCGAAGCAGATCGATGCGTCCCCATTGCGCGAAATGGGCGGCATGCCACCAATGCATTTCCAAATGGGCTTTGCCGAACCAGCTGTTGTACATGAGCCCGGTTTCCTGCGGGGGAAGCGTGCCCGCCGAATGAAGCGCGGTCAGAAACTGCGACAATACGACGCGCCGCTCGAGCTCCAGCGCCCGGGGATCGCGGCTTTCCGCCAGCTCGACCGCGCCGCCGCGCCGCCAGAACGCTTCCCAATGGCGGCTCGAAGCTTCGAAGACGGCGTCCGCCGCTTCGGCGGCCGGCGCATCTCCCGGCGATAGGCAAACGGTTAAGTCCAGCCGTTCGAGCGAAGCGGCCGGAACGACTCGAAACGCATGAGCGCCCGTCTGCTCCATGCTCCCGTCCGTCCATGCCAGCTTGACGCGGTAAGCGTCCTCGTCCATGATCCGTTCGATTTCCGCGCCGCGGCGGTTTGCGCTTAGGCACGCCGTCCGATGCAGGTCCGAACAGCCCCAGTTCAAAGCGATGCTGTTCCCCCAGGCGCGGGCTTGCGGGTGCGGAGCCGGAAAGCGAACCGTAATCGACAAGCGGCCTTCCCCGATCAAAGGGGATTCGATCCGGATGCCGAGCTGGTCGGAATCCGGATGGCAGGCCGTCATGACCCGAACGGGCGTACCCCGCACCTTGAAGCGGCTGTCGATAACGCCCCGCCACAGGTCCAGCGTCTGCTCGATATCGTGAAGCTCTTCCAGCTTCACGGCGCCTCCGTCTTCGTCCAGCAGCTCAAGGCCGAAGGCGCCGAGCTGGACGCGGTGCGGATTTTGCCTCAGCCAGTGAAAAACTTCCTCCTGCCCGGCAGCGTCCGTGGCGTAGCCTACGCTTCTTCCGTGCGTATCGAACGGCTTCAGCCGAAGCTCCTCCAGACTGTGGCGGGCCCGCCCGCCGGTGGAATGCCACCCCCAATTCGTCTGGGTTCCGAGCGGGAATTCATACGATTCCGGAAAGCTTTGCATGCCGGTAACGTCGACGGTGTAGGCCAGCTCCCCGTTGCCGACGGAAAGCGGCGCCTTCTTCTCCGCCCGGCGGAGAACCGGATTATGACGGGAGACGAGCGCCTTCCGGTCAATCGGTTGCATGCGGATTCCTCCTAATGGTTAAACTCGATTATTTTTGATAGCTTTTTACTTTGTCGTACCAAGCCTGCGCCCGTTTCGTCACTTCTTCGCCGCCGGATTTGTTCCACCTGTCGACGAACTCGTCGAATTTCTCGATCGGCCACTCGCCGATGACGATCTTGGACAAATATTCTTGGAACAGCTTATGGGATTGAATGTCGGGATATCCTTCGTAGACGGACGCCGGCATCCCGTCTCCCGCAATGCGGCGAGCGTCGGCGGTCGCCGTTTCGAAGATGTCCTTGATCATCTGGACTTGATCCTCCGGGAACGTCTGCTCGATCCGTTCGTCCATCGTTTCCTTCGTGTTGTAGTTCAGCATGCCGAGTCCGATCGGCTTGTTGTCGTCGGCCGGGAGCAGTTGCTTCTTCCCGTTCACAACCTCGTGCTGAACGCCTTCGATGCCGAACCGGACGAATTCAGCGTTCGCCGGATCGTAGAAGAAATCGAGCAGCTTGAGAGACGCTTCGGCCTTGTCCTCGGAAACTTTCGGAATGAGCCATTCCGGCTCCCCGACGCTTTTTTGCGTGACGAAGCCTTCGTAGCCTTCCACCTTCGGCATCGGCATGCCCGCGATTTGAACATCTGGAGCAAGCGTCTGGATCGCGGCGATCTTGTCCTTCAGGTTCGCGGGGAGATGGTACCAGCTGCCGACCAGATTGTTGTTGATTTTCGCCGTCCATATTTCGCCCTTGTTCAAGAACGTCTCGCTGTCGAGCAGCTTTTGCTCGTACAGCTCCCGGGCGAACTGAACGGCCGCCTTCATATTGGGGGTGACGCCGGCGTATTGCAGCTTTCCGTCGTAAATGTCCCACTCCGGCTTGCCTTCCCACATCGCCACGCCGTACATGCCGAACAAATGGTCCATCCACGTGCCGAACTCGCGGCCCGTCGTCGGCAGCTCGTCTTTGGTTCCGTTGCCGTTCGGATCCTCATTCAGAAAAGCCGTCAGCACATTAACGTAATCTTCCTGGGTCTGCGGCATTTCGAGGCCAAGCTTGTCGAGCCAGTCCTGACGGATCATCGGCGCCCGTTCCGGAATCATGTAAATTTTCGGCACGTAATAAATTTTGCCGTCCTCGGACGCGGCCCGCACGATATCCCACGCTTCCTGCGGAATCCTCTCCCATACGTGCGGCGCGTATTTCGGCAGCAGATCGTCCAGCGCCAGCGCCCCGCCTTGGGAAATAAGCGTCTGCTCGACGCCGCCCACCGGGCGGAGAATGTCGGGCAGGTCGCCGGACGCGATCATGACGTTCATGCTTTCGACGGGATCGCCGCCGGACGAGGTCGTGACCAGGTTATACAGCACGCCCGTTTTTTCCGCGACATATTGCACGTGAGCATCGTCGCTTTTCGGCAGCTTGCCTTTGCCGAGATGGGTTTTGTATACGTCGACGACCGTATACTTGGAATTCACGCCTTCCGCGCCGGAAGCGCCGGATTCCGATTTGCCGCCGCTGCATCCGGCGAGCAGCGCCGTGCCCGCCAACGCGGCTGCAAGCGCGAGTCGTACGCTTTTGGTCCATGCTTTCATCCCGATCTCCCCTTTTTTCCGAATATAAAATGTATAAGCCGCTCTCCGGCTACCCTTTCAAGGAGCCGAGCATTGCGCCTTTGACGAAATATTTCTGCAGAAACGGATAAGCCATAATAATCGGCGTCGCGGCGAAAATGATCGTGGCCGCCTTCAGCGTCGTCGTGTTGTAGCCGACGTTGCCGATCATGTCGAGCACGTCCAGCGTTTCGGGCGTCACGATATATTCGCGCAGCTTCACCTGCAGCGGGTGCAGGCTCGAATCGCGGATAAACAAGATCGCCCGCTGGAACGTGTTCCAGTAACCTACGGCGTAAAACAGGCTGACGCTCGCCAGCACCGGCTTCGACAAAGGCAAATAAATTTGGAACAGCACCCGGAAATCGTGGCAGCCGTCGATTTGGGCCGAGTCCTCCAGCTCCGACGGGATGCCCATAAAGAAGGTACGGATAATGACCATATTGAACGTGCCGAGAACGCCGGGAACGATCAGCGCCCAGATCGAATCGAGCATGCCGAGCGCCTTGACCGTCATATAAAACGGGATGAGCGGCGCGTTGAAAATCATCGTAATGACAATGCCGAACATGACGTGCTTGCGGATCATGAATTTCGCGTGCGCAAGCGGATACGCGGTCAGCACCGAGATGAGCAGGCTTGCGAACGTGCCGGCCACCGTAATAAAGACCGTTACGCCAAACGACTGCCACAGATCCTGCCTGTTCAAAATGTGCTCCCACGAAGCGGCCGTCCACTCGACCGGCAGCAGAAACACCCTCTTCGAGTCGGCGGCGACCGGCGAACTGAACGATACCGCCAGCATTTGCAGCAGCGGCGCGATCATCGTAAAGGACGCCGCCGTCAGAAACGCGTAGTTGACGAACGTGAACAGCTTTTCTCCGATTGACGTTTTCATCACCACAACCCCTGCTCCGTTTTTCTGGCGAACCGGTTAAAAATCCACAGCAGCGCAAACCCGATAACCGACTGGAACAAGCCGATCGTCGTCGTCATGCTGTACTGCCCTTGAAGCACGCCGGCCCGGTAAACGTACGTTTCGATAATGTCCCCGACCGAATAGGTCATCGGCGTCAGCAAGTTGAAGATTTGCTCGAAGCCAAGCTCGAGAAAATTGCCGATCCGAAGCAGGAACAAAATCGTAATGGTCGGCAGAAGCGACGGAAGCGTAATGTAAATCATCTGCTTCCATCTGCCCGCCCCGTCCACGACGGCCGCCTCGTACAAATTCGGGTTGATGCTCGTCAGCGCGGCGAGATAAATGATCGTCCCCCAGCCGACTTCCTTCCATATGCCCGACAGCACGACGATGGAACGGAACATGCTCTCCTCCTGCATGTACAGAATCGGCTCGTAGCCGAACCAGCCCCGAACGACGTTGACGATGCCGCCCGTCGCAAGCAGCTCGAACACGATGCCGCCGACGACGACCCAGGACAAGAAGTGGGGCAAATAAAAGACGCTTTGGTACGTCCGCTTCGCAATCGTGTTGCGGACCTCGTTAAACAGCAGGGCAAGCGCGATCGGCGCCGGAAATCCGAACGCGAGCTGGTATAGGGCGATCAGCGCCGTGTTGCGCAGCACGTTCCAAAAATCCGGATACGAGAAAATAAATTTGAAATTATCGAAGCCGACCCAAGGGCTTGCCCAGATGCCTTTCAAGATCTGGTAGTCCTGAAAAGCGATAACGCTCCCGGCAAGCGGAACGTATTTAAACACGATGTAATACACAATGCCGGGCAAAATCATGAGATACAGCATCCAATGCCTGCGCATGTTCCGCCAATACCGGCTTACGGATGCCCGCTGCCTTGCTCCCTCCTGGGGCGCCACGCGAGAGTAAGCCATGCCGCTTTCGACCGCCTTTCCATATCGAATGATGATCTTGCAGATGCGCGCACCCCGATCATACGGCGGCCGGCTGCGGAGCGGCAATGAATCATTCGCGTTTGGCATGGGCGAAAATAAGAAATTCCACCCCGGTGCAAGATCGGCTCATAGGGTGGAAGTTCCGTTGATCGGCTAGATTCAGACGCTAAACCGTTTATATTTCATATTCTCCCGGTATTTGCCGGGGGTAATGTCTTTGAATTTGCGGAACACCCGGATGAAGCTGTTCTCGTGCTGATACCCGACCATCCGCGCGATTTCGGACAGCTTGTAATCGGTTTCGATCAGCAGCTCTCCGGCGCGCTCCACGCGCAGCTTCGTGAAATAGTCGTGAATCGTTTCGTTCGTCTCCTGCTTAAACAATTGGCTGGCCAGGCTTACGCTGATCGGAACGGACGCGGCAATTTCCTGCACGCCGATGTTTCCGTCCAGATGCCGCTTCATGAATTCGATCATTTGCCGCACCATCAAATATTCTTTGCTGCCGGTCATGCCCCGGCAATGCTCGCACGTCCGGACGATTTCCTTCTCCAGCAGCCCGGCGATGCCGTCCAAGGTCAACGTCTCGAGCTGGGAAGCGACCGCCGGGTCGTCCCAGCCGCCATGCTCCTTCATCCCTTCCAGCTTGAGAAGCCCTTTGCGGATATCCGCGAAGGCGAATATCGCTGCGGAAGGCGACGGCTCCCCGCGGCCGATGTGCTCGGCGATCCGTTCCATCAGACGGAGCGCTTGCTCGGCGTTTCCCGATTCCGCCGCTTCGAGCAGATTGGCCGAATGGGCCGGATCGGGCAGCCCCGCCCCTTCCGCCGCGGCGATGTCCTCGTATGAAATGACCGAACGGTATCCGCGGTACAACCGGTAGCCAACCGCGGTTTCCGCCTCGTAGAACGCTTGCCTGAGCCTGAGGATTTCCTCGAACGGCCGGCTTATTCCGATCGAGACGTCCGTGCGAAGCACGCCTTGAATCATGCGTATGGCGCCCTCCAGCCGCTCCCCAAGATCCGGCTGCCGGTCGGATATAGGCTGAATCAGCAAGGCAAGCTTATCTTTCCCGAGGTCCAGGTTCACGCTCCGGCAATCGCCGGCCAGCAGCTCCTCCGCAATGTTCAGCATGGCGTATTTGTAAAGAAAACGGTCGTTGTCCGTGACGTTCTCCGCCCACTCCGCGTACCGGTCGACCGAAACGATCACGACGCGCAGCGGCCCGCCCGTCCAATCCTGAAAGTATTGCCGCCAGCGGGATTCGATCTCCCGCTTCCCGGACAGATTGCCCATCACGACGTCCTGCACGAACTTGGAGGTCGCCTCCGCTTTCGTCAGCCGGATTTGCCGCGACAGCTCCTCATGCGACCGGAGCAGCCGGTACGTAATGCCTTCCAGCTTCCCGAAGTCCGTGCCGTCATCGCTCTTCTCGTAGTCCGCCAGCAATCTGGTCATCCGCCGGATCGGCCGGAACGATACCGCATGAATATGGATAATGAGCCATGCCCCGAGGACAAGCGCGCCGAACGAGACGAGCAGAACGGCGGTGCGGATCGTTTTCGACTTGGCCAGCACCTGGTCCTGCGAAACGATGGATACGTAATTCCACTGCGTAATCGGCGAAGGGTTGTACGTCAGCAGCAGCCGCTTGCCGTCTTGCTTGAAATCGCCGTACCGCTTCTCTCCGAGGCGCGAGATCGTTTGATGAATCGCACTCTCGTCGATCAGACCGTTCCCAAGCGCATATACAAGGTTCCCGTCCTTGTCCAGAATGTACTGCGAATTGTCGATGCGGGATACGGCATTCAGGCGCATTTGCGAGAAGAGCGCCGCGCTGTCATAGTTCATCGCAATAATTCCCTTCGTCTTCCCCTGGATGACGATCTTGCGGAAATAAGTCAGCTGGCTCGCGCCTTCGCGCCCGGAGGAAGCGGAGAGCGTTCGCGATTTGACCAGCATCGGCCGCTCCCGCAGCTCCGATTCGACGCCTACCCAGTCCGAGTCCGGAAACGTAATGAATCTGGAGCTGTAGCCCTGCGGATAAGCGACGAAGCTGCGCGTGTCCGTATTATAAATGTATGCGCTTTCCAAATAGGGGAGATTAACGACGATCGATTTCAAATAGTCGGTCAGCTGCTTGATCTCCGCCTGGGACAACTGGCCCTCCTCGGTCAAATACCGGTAAACGCCCGAGTGAAGGGCAAGCTTGATCGCGCTGCCGTCCGTGTCCTGAATATACCCCTCGATAAAATTCATTTTGTCGCTCAGCAGCTGATGATGCATTTCGCTAAGCTCGCTTTGCAGCACCGACTTGGACGTATAATACGAGGTCAGGCTTACCGTCAGGATGATTAGAAACACGGCAATCGTAAGCGCAAAAACAAGTCTTGCCTGCGTCGTCGACAATAACGTTCTCGTCCAGTTCGTCAGCTTCGCCATCGCGGCATGCCCCCCGGCTATCAGTCTTTTCACTTATGTTACCACATGCGGCGGCGACTCGTTCCCTTTTTGCTCAAAAAAAGAATGCGCTTTCTTTCTAACCGCTTTATTACCGTCAAAATTTGAAACCCGGCTATAAACATATGAAATTCCCCTCGTTTTGCGGACAAAACCGGCGACTGCGTACGGACGGAGCAGGGGGACCAAACGTTTCAACCAACCGGCTTTGGCTCGCTCTGCCGCCTTGGACGGGTAAAGCGGGCGAAAAAGCCGGAACACTTTAGTCTTAACGGTAAATGTACAGTTAAAAAAGCCGCTGGCCGGCAGCATCCTCATATGAACTGCGATGATACAGTTAAAATTGCATCCCCGTAACTCCATTCATAAACGGCGGCGTTAACCGCATCTTTGCAGTTAACGCCGCCGTTTTGGTCCTTTGGGCTTATTTTTAAATATATGATTGCATTTACATTCAAATCCAAGGTGCCGGCGGTCGCAGTCGCATCGCAGACCGGCAGACAACGGCGGCGCTATTCGCCCGGCTCGAACACGCTTCGCAGTTCATGCCTTGCGTAATCGAAATACCGCCCCTCCAGCAGCCCGGCGAGCGAGTCGGTCACGATAACCTCGATCTCGTTGCGCCCGGCCTTGAGCACGGCCGTATCCCCTTGCCAACGGTAAGGCGTCCAAGCTCTCGCTCCCAAGGGCGCGCCGTTCACCCTTACTTCGGCGACATCGTGGAAATGTTCGTCCCACTGGTCGAAAACAAGCTCGAACGATGAAGCGGCGGGTACCTCCGAAAGTTCGGCGGCCGCGCGGAACGAAAGCTCCCCCGCGTAATGCGGGAAGCGGCTCCAAGGACCCGAACGAAGCGGCAGCAACAGGGGCTCGGCCGGGACCAGGACCGGCTCTCCGGCCTCGCTCAAGCGTACGTGGAAATCGCCCGTCACGTACAATGGATCGTTCAGCCCGTCGGAATCCCGCTCCGCCCGCACATGAACGGTAATTTCATTCCTCCCTTGGACAAGCAGCGGCGTTATTTCGTAAGCGCGGTTGCGGTGATCGTACAGAAACGCCGGCTGCCAGCCTTCCGGCGCGAGCAGCTTGCCGTTTACGGCGATTTCCGTTTTTCCGGCAACCGCCTCTTCGTCCATGACGAGCCGGATGCCGGACAAGGCGCCGTCCAGCTCGAATGACGCCGAATAAGAGGCGTACAGCGGATACGGAAGCTCCATGCGCATCGGAGTGCCGAACGGCTGCCGCATGCGTATCGGCAAGCCTTCCCCTTCCGCCCGCGCCAAATCCTCGCATTGATCGATCAGCGTCTTCGGCTCGACGGTAACCGCCGCCTTGCTCACATAGCGGGCGTCCTCCGTCGCGATTCCAAAGCGGAAGCGGCCGAGGCGAAGCGCGTTTGACCTTCGAAGCGTCACGCTCCACGGCCCGGACGCGTCCAGCTTCCAAACCCACGGCTCGGCGGAATTCGCCGGGCCGGCCAATCCCGCGAATGCCCCAGGCGCGGCGGGGCCCGGCGGTTCGGCGGAACCCGGCAGTTCGGAAAGCGCCGGCGCCGGCCTGAACCGGTACAAGACGGAAGCGTAAGGGGCGAGCTCGACGGGAAGCGAGACGGCGTCCGCTTCGTCCGCCTCCAATATGCAATGCGGCACGACCGCCCCCGTCTCCAGACACATCGTTTCGCATTCGATGGCGCGTATGCCCCGCCTGTCTTCGCCCTCCTCCAAGGCGTCCCGGAACAGCGCGGCAAGACGGAGCGTCAACTCGCCGCGAATCGTGCCGCCCTCTTGATTGGCGATAAAGACGGCGACATCCCCGCCGTCCAGCCGCCGGACGTGAAGCAGCGTTGTTCCGCGCTCGCCGCCCGCGTCCAAGCGGGCCGGCAGCGGCTGAAGCTCCTCCAGCTTGCGGCACGCTTCCGCCATGACCGCCTGCGGATCGGCGTCCTCGGCGAACGGCAGGAAATACGCGTCCCGCTCGCCCTTGCGCCAGCTTTCTTCAAGCGGCCGATCGGCCGGATATCCCGCTTCGCAACCGAACGTTTGCCTTACGGCGTCTGCGAAAGCCGCCTCTGCTCCTTCCCCGCCCGCGCTCCGCTCCGGCAGCCGGCCGAGAGCGACCACCTTGCCTCCCTGGCGCAGGAAACGCTCGATCCGATCCCACGCCTTCGGCTCGAGCTCGATCATCGGCGGCAGGACGACGCATTCGTAACGGGCGGTACCGAGCTTGACGATGCCGTCTTCGACATCCGCTTCGGCCAGCAGCTCCGGGTCAAGGTGGTCGTAATCCCTCCCGTGCTCCGGCAACGCGGCCATCGCTTCGATCCACCAGCCGCGAAGCCGCGCAAGCTCCTCCTTCTCTTCCGGATCGCCGCCTCCGTACGAGAAACCGTGAAACGGATTGCCGAGCTTCGACCACAGCGTAGCCGTCGGTTCAATGAGCGCGGTCGCGATGACCGCCGAACCGCTGCTCATGACGAGACTGATCCGCCCCGTGTAGTCGGCCAGCTTGCCGAAATGGCTCCAATACGGGTTTTGCACGAACTGGGACGGCGGCGCGTCGTGCTTCCGCATGCCGTCCAGCGTATAGAAAAAAGCGTGGAAGTTGAACATGTTCGTCCCCAAGCTCGCCAGCCGGTCGATCATCCATTTCGCGTCTTGCAGCGTCATCGACCAGCCGACGCTATGGAAGCATTCGATCAGGTTGCGCGGCTTGCTCAGCTGCCGTGCAAGCGAGCTGACCATCTTCGGATTGTAGCGAAAATGAGCCGCATTCCGCCGCAGCAGCCAGCCCAGCGGCCGTCCCAGCTTCTCGTGGCCGGCGTCCCCGCCGGGAATGTCGGTGCAGTCCAGCGTAGCGTGCCGCACGGAAGGCGCCTCGGCCACGTATTGCAGCCCGCGGCTTCGGCACCAATCGGCAACCTGCCGGTGATACGCTTCGCGAAGCAGCAGATGGATCGCCTGGTAATAATGCTGCCGGACCCGCCCCGCTTCCGGCGCTTCGTCGTCGTATAAGGCATACAGCTTGCCGCCAAGGTCGTAGCCGAATTCCGCCCGGAACCGCTCCGCAAGCCGAGGGGACCACGGCATGGCGCCGAGCAGGCCGACCTCGTCGCTGAAGACGCCCTTGATCACCGAGCCGAAATACGGCTTCAGGTGCTTCTCGTAACGGCCGTGCGTCAGCCGGATAAACGTCTCCATCGCTTCGGCGTTGCACGGATCGACGTAAGTGCCGTAATATTTAAAGTCGCCGATTTCCTTCTCCAGAACGACCAGCGCCTCCCATTCCCCTTCCGGCGCGGTCCATTCGAGCCGCATGGCGGTCCCGTAAGTAAAATACCGCTTATCGTTGTAGGCCGTCAGCCCGGTTTTCTGAAACACCGGCTCGGTCTGGACGCTGCCGATATAATCGGCCAGATCGACCGACCGCTCCCAATCGCGTTTGCCGCCCGCGACGGGAACCGCCCGGGCATAAAGCGCTTTCGCCCATGGAAGCGCAAGCGTCAGACGCTCCCCTCCCCGTACCGGCGCCCGCTTGCATTCGAGCGTACGAAGCTTCGCTTCCGGGTGCAGGAGCACCGTTTCGCCGCCGGCCATCCCGCTCGGGTACGGAAACTCGTCGTACAGCCATACATGCAATCCGCACGCCTCCGCCTCTTGGACGGCGACCCGGACTTTATCGAACCAGGCCTTGGATAAATACGGTACCTCCAGCCCTTGCCGGGCGCACAGGAAGAACCCTCCGACGCCTTTGTCCGCCATCTCCCGGACTTGCTCCCGAATGACGGCGTCCTCCATCTCCCCGTTCCAGAACCAAAACGGGTGGATCCGATACTCCGGACCCGGATTTGCAAACTCGCTTTGCTTCAGCATGTCTGGTCCCCTTTCGGTTGCGTTTACGCCCGCTGCGAAACGAGTGGCGGCGTCCGGCGTTCCGGCTCTAATGCCGCTGGCGGCGGTGCGGATTTTCGCGGCTTCGGCTTCCTTCGGAGCCGCTTCGCTATCTTGGGTGTAAAGCGAACGGACGTATTATTTATTCGGCTCATGCCCATCCGGTCCTTCCGGCTCGGCGCAACTTTCGTTCCGAAGCCCGGCCTCGCGGAACGCCGCCGGAGAAGGCGCGGAAACGTTTGCCGCTTTCCGGCAAAATACGCGCCGTATAAAGCCGGTTATAGACTTGAGACCTGTATTAGGTGCGAAAGCGCCCTCTTCTTGGCTTCGTACGGGGCCGGCCGGATCCCGGCCGGACGGATACGGCCTATTCGGCATGAACAGCCGCGTCTTTCGCCGGCACTGGCCTTGCGGCGAGAAACGCGCGAAGCCGTTTCGACTCGATGCCGGCAAGCAGCACGATGCCGATGCCGTGCGTGTCGTTCAGCAGCCAGGACAAGCGCTCCTTGTAATAGAGCGGGGAGAAGGAATAGCCCGATCCGCGGCATACGCCGTATACGTTGCCGCCTTGATCGATGCAGTGCCGGGTCAGCGCCTCGAACCCCCGCAGCGCAGCATGCGCGTAGCGGCCCGCATCGGTCAGCCAGCCCGAACGCACGCCTTTGGCGAAGGCGTACACGAACATCGAGGTGCAGGACGTTTCCGCATACGATTCCGGGTCGGTCAGCACCTGATGCCATAACCCTTCCTCGTCCTGCAGCGCCAAGTAGCCGCCGCAAAGCTCCCGGTAAAATTCCAGCAGTACCCCGCGCCGCGGATGATCGTCCGGCAGTACGTCCAGCAGCTCCGTCAGCGAAAACAGCACCCAGCCGTTCCCTCTTCCCCACGGAACGGTGCACGGCTTGCCGAAGTTCAGGTTGTAGACGTGATGCATAATGCGTCTCTCCGGCATGTACAGCCTGTTCTTATAAAGCAGAAACTGCTCCGCAGCGTCGTCGATATACCGGCGGTCCCCCGTCAAGCCGTAATATTGGCACAGAAAAGGCACGCTCATATACAAATCGTCGCACCAGATCGTATTCACCATCAGCTCGCTGAAGCTTCTGTACCGGTACAGCGTTCCGTCTTCGAGCCGGTCCTGCTCCTCCGAGATGTAGCGCGCGATGCGGTCCGCCGCCCGCTCGGCGCCCGGCAGCTTCCGCTCCTTGTGCGCCCGAAGCATCGTCGCCCCAAACGAGCCGCAGTCGTCCAAGCTGTCGATCAGCGCCAGCTGGTGGTTGGCTCCGGGCGCGCCGTGCTTCGCGTGATCCCACAGCACCAGCTCGTCGATAGACGTACACGACGCAATATGGTCGGCCGCGTAATCGGCGTAATCGGCCCTCCCAAGCTCCTTGCCCGTTTCCAGCAGGCCGTACAGCGTGACGCCAAGCGGATAGTTCCACCGCCCAAACAGACGGCTTTCGACATACGGGCGCACCCGGGCGTTCGGCCGGTCCGCCCGCCAGAACGTCGCTTCGTCGCCCGTTCCGAGCAATCGCTCGACGGTTGCGCACGATTCCGCCGCCGGAGGCGAGCCGAACGGACCCGCGTACAGCCAGCAGCCGTCCATCCCTTCGACCGGATGCGGCTTCCGCCACCTTGCTTCGCTTCCGGCGCCAAAGGAATCAAACTTGAATCCCCATTCGTTCCCTCCGCACTCCGACTGGACGACGATATCATGAACGCCGTAGCTTAGCGCGACATGGACCTCGAACCGGCCCGCCTCCCGGTCCGATTCGTAAACCGGCCGTCCGTCCGCGCAAATGCGGATCGTTCCCGCATGGCTGCCGCTCAGCTTGACGTTTCCTTCGTAAGCGGGGCCGCCGCAGTCGAGCTTCGCCCAGGCAATCGCGGTCCGGCCCGCCGCGCATCCGACGATTCTCGCGAAGGCCCCGGCGCGCCGCTCTTCCTCCGTCCATTCCCGCCGCGGCAGCCATTCCAGCGCCGTCGTTTCCTCGGATGCCGGCTCCGCGCCGGCGAACATGCGGACGATGCGCCCGTCGGCGTTCCCGGACGAGACCTCTTTCGCGTTGCCCGGCACGAGCCGCTCCGCGAGAGGACGGGTATAAATCCACCCTTCCTCGCCTTCCCGCTCCGCGCTTGGCGCAAGGAAATGAACGGGAGCTCCCTTCACCGAACCGGTACCGAACACGGCGCCGCAGCCGGTGGCGGTTTTTTCGAACTCGAGCACGAACGCGTTCCACCCTTTGCGCAGCTGCCCGCGAATATCCGTACGACTGTCCGGCAGCACGTCGTCGCGGTGGTTCGACTCGAAAGCGAGACGGCCGTTAATAAACAAGCGGGTATGGCTGTAGCAGCTGATCCGGAACGGATGAGCGCTTTCCTCGTCCGCCCACAGCTTTGCCCACGCATAAACGAATTGCCCTTCCTTAAGCTCCGGCAGCCGGTCTTCGGCGTTCATGTCGTAACGGTAGTCGTCTCTCCGCCGGAAGCCTTCCGCGTTCATTATCCTGTACACCGGAGCGGTTCTCGGGTTCGCCCCGATATAGCGGCCCGCGATCGCCGTCAGCACCTTTTCCTCGGATACCGGCGCGCCGCCGCCGATCGCCCGTCCTTCCTCTACGTAAGTCATAACCGTCCCTCCTGCATCATCGGTATGGCCGTGTTTTGTTCAATTACAGTCCTGCCGCTCCAGCAGCTCGATCTCAATGGCGGCCATCAGAAAAGCGGCCGTCCCTTTCGGATCGTCCTGTCTCTTCGGTTCGCCGATATAGTAGGCGTACGAGCCGTCGCGGTACGGGCGCCCGCCGAGTCCCGCCACTTTGCAAATGCCGTCCAAATGAAGCGCTCCGTCCTCTCCTTCCGACACGGCATGGCGAACGATTCCTTCAAAGCCGCGCCGCGCCGCATCCGCCGCTTCCCCGGTCAAATAGCCGAAGCGGCTTCCTTTGGCCAGCGCGTATACGAACATGGCGGAGGCGGACGTTTCCAGATAATTGCCTTCCCGGCCGCCTTGATCGAGTATTTGATGCCATAACCCGGTCGCTTCATCCTGCATGCGCATCACCGCCTCCGACAGCCGGTAGAACAGCCCGACGAGCAAGCCGCGTTTCGGATGATCGACCGGAAGGTCGTCGAGCACGTCGGCCAGAGCCATCATAAACCAGCCCACGGCCCGTCCCCAGAAGTGGGGCGAACAGCCCGTGACGGGATCGGCCCAGCGCTGCTCCTTGCTTTCGTCCCAAGCGTGGTAAAGCAGGCCCGTAACGGGGTCCCGGGCTTTGTTCTCCATCAGCGCGACTTCGTTTGCCGCTTCGTCGAACCAGCTTGCGTCGCCGCTCAAGGCTGCATACGCGGTCATAAACGGAGCCGTCATATAGACGCCGTCCAGCCACATTTGGAACGGGTAAATTTTTTTGTGCCACAGCCCGCCTTCGCTCGTCCTCGGGTGGCTTTTGAGCTGCTTGGCCAACAGTTCGATCGCCGCTTTATACTTGCTCTCCCCTGTTTCCCGGTACAAGGCGAAAAGCGGCTTCCCCGAATTGATTTGGTCGACGTTGTATTCGTTCAGGCTGTAGCCCCGGATCGAACCGTCCTCCCGCACGTACAAATCCATGTTCGCTTTGACGTAATCGAAATAGCGGCGCTCGCCCGTTTGGCGCCACAGCTTTTCCATGGCCGTCAGCAGGCAGCCGATTTCGTAATTCCATGACAGACGCGAGTAAAACGGCAGCGCCGTCACCAGCGGATACCGATCCATGAACGGACGCGCCCATTTCTCCGACCAGCATTCCATTTGTTTTCCCCCTCTCCGCCTTCATCCTAAGACCCGGCCGGCCGCAGCCGCAATCTATCGTATCGCCAGCGGATGGGCGATTCCGGCAAGCCGGCACCGTATGAACAAACGGTTCATTTCCCGCACGTTCGGTTGATCGGACCGGTCGGCCGCAGCCGGGATACGGCCGGATTCGCCCGCACGCAAAAAGAAGCTTTCCATTGCTCGAAACAACGGAAAGCTTCTTTTTGATCGCAAGCTTACAAAAAACATCAACGCCGATCGGCGCCGCCTCCATTTCGGCGGGCTTTTTGCCGCTCGCCCGCTAGCGCCCGTTGCTCCCCCCGCTGCCATCGCCGGCTTCCTGCTGCGTGCCGTCAGGTACCGACGTACCGGGCTGCTCCCCTGCCGGAGGCGTTATGATGCCGGCGCCGCCGCTTTCCTCTTGCCCGCCGGCGCCCGGGACATTGCCGCTCTCCTCCTGCCGCTTCGTCCCTTGCGGACCTTCTTCTCCGCCGAGAGGCACGGAGATGTTCGGCGCGCTGCCGGCCGAATCCCCGACCGGATTGCCTTTGTTGTCGTAGTAGTACATCGGCACGTCGCCGACCACAAGCAAATACGAAACCGGTATTTCCGCTTCGACTTTTTGCGGCTCGGTATCGAACGGGATAATAATCGAGATTTCCGTCACGACCTTGATATACACTTCCACCAGCGTATTGTTGATGCCGATGCTGCTTTGACGCGTATTGAGCTGAACCTGGGTTGCGCCTACAGGCTCGAATTGCACCGGTACGCGCGGGCCGTACGACGACAGAATCGCGCTGCCGAGCGCATGCCCGATCGGAATCGATTCCTTCAAATGCTGCAAATCGTACAGCGTCCTCGACACCGTATCGATCGTTTCGGCCGTAATTTTCATATGCTCGGAATAGTTCAGCATGAAACCCGATATTTTGCCCTCGCCGCTCGTTTTCCAATCGATCAGCTTGTCGAACGACGCCTGGGACGCCACCTGCTCCGTAATCGCCTGGTTAATCGCCTGCGTCGCGACCTGATTCATGCGGACCTTGGCCACGTTCATCATCGGAATCCGCAAATGACGGTCCACATAAATAAACGACTGAATGGCCGCGAGAATTACAACCATGCCGGCAATAAGCCACAACGTCCCCCTGCGCTTCCGCGGTCTGGAAACGCGGGTTCCCCAGCCGCTGCCGCCGCTTCCTCCCCGCTTCGCCGCGGATCCTCCGGCTCTGCGAAACGCCTCTCCCGTACCCGATCCCGCCTGCGGGGAACGGACAACGCCGCCCGCAAACAGCGGCCGGCTCCGGTTTCCCAGCTTCATCCCGGATTTCCGGAAAGACGGCCGCGCTTTGGCCGGCCTCGCCGGGACGGCGCGGAACAAACCGCGATGAGGTCCGAGCCTCATCCTTTTGGGTCTGGCGGACAGCAGTCCCGACCATAGAGAGGGCAAGCTTCCTCCCGCCGGCCTGCTTCCCCACTGCACCGTTTTGGTCCGCCGCCATGAACCGCTTTGGTTCAGCCAATACAGCAGTCCCCTTCTTCCCCATCTCGCCATCGCTACAGCACTCCCCTCGATCCTCGTGCGGCGTCCGTTAATACATGCTTATGCGTCCGGGCACGCAAAAAGAAGATGCGCTTGACCGGGCCGGCAAAAGCGACATGCAGGGAGGATTGTGCTATATTAGGCAATGGAAGAACAGACAGACAGAAACTTCCGACGCGGGTTGAACTCGAAGTTAACTGAGTTGCTTAAGAGTTCATCGTTCGCAAAAAAGATCCACCAATCAGGAGAAAAGGAGATGATCCGTATGGTTCGATTCGGCGTCATCGGAACGAACAAAATTACGGAGCAGCTGCTCGATGCAGCGCGCCACAACGAACAATTTAAACTTACGGCCGTTTATTCCCGCACGGAGGAGCGTGCCCGGGAATTTGCCGCAAAATACGGTGCGGAGCATATTTTTACCGATCTGGAAGCGATGGCTGCAAGCGACGTCCTGGACGCCGTCTACATCGCAAGCCCGAACTCTTTCCATAAAGACTATGCCGTAACCTGCATGAACGGCGGCAAGCATGTGCTGTGCGAGAAGCCGATCGCGTCCAATGCCGGCGAGCTGCAGGAGATGATCGACGCCGCCGAGCGGAACGGCGTGCTGCTGATGGAAGCGATGAAGTCGACGCTTATGCCCGGCTTTGAAGCGGTGCGCAGCAATTTGGACAAGCTTGGCGCGATCCGCCGGTACACCGGCAGCTACTGCCAATACTCGTCCCGCTACGATGCGTACAAGCAAGGCACGGTGCTGAACGCGTTTAATCCCGAGTTTTCCAACGGGGCGCTCATGGATCTCGGCATTTATTGCCTCTATCCGCTCGTCGCCTGCTTCGGGGCGCCGAAAGCCGTCAAAGCGACGGCGGTTATGCTGGAGTCCGGCGTCGACGGCGAAGGCAGCATTCTGCTGGAGTACGACGATATGGAGGCCGTTGTGGCTTATTCCAAAATTACAAATTCGCACCTTCCGTCCGAAATCCAGGGGGAGAACGGCAACATGCTTATCGACCGGATCAGCGAGCCCGGCGACATTCGCATCGAATACCGCGACGGGCGCGTCGAAACGTTGGGCACACCGGGCGACCGGCCGATCATGTCGTACGAGCTCGACCATTTCGTCCAATTGGTGCTCGAGGGCAAGACGGAATCGCCGGTCAACAGCTTCGCCAACTCCATGGCGACGATGCGCATAATGGACGAGGCGCGCAGGCAGTTCGGCCTTGTTTATCCGGCGGATAAGCGTTAAGCCGGACGACAAGCCGTTCCCGATAAACGAATAATCAAGCGTTCAAAAATTAAACGCAGCGGAAGCCGGGCTGTTCCAGCCAATCGGTCCGCTGCGTTTTTGTTTTCGGTTAGGCAGCCGGTTGTCCTGCCCTTCGGTTGTGCCCGCTGCCGGAGTTTCCTTTTATCGCTCCCAATACCCGGCATGCACGGCGCAAGCCTCTTCGGTCAGCTCCGGGAACGGACCGATCACTTCGATCTTCTTCTGCCCGCGGGCGAAAATTTCCCGGCACGGCATATCGAACGTCGGGTTCTGCGGATGGTCGCCCGTTAACTGCAGCAAATCCTTTTCCGTCGCCGCATACACGACTCGCCCGAGATTGCCCCAATACATCGCCCCGGCGCACATCGCGCACGGCTCGAACGTCGTATAAAGCGTAAAGGTCCATAGCTGCTCGGGCGTATAGAGCTTCGAAGCTTTTTCCATCAATGCCGTTTCGGCATGCCCGGTGCATCGATGCTCCGTTATTTCCACGTTGCCCTGCTCGAGCAGAATCGTGCCTTCCGCATCGACAAGGATCGCGCCAAACGGCGTATTGCCGCTTTCTCTCGCAAGCTTCGACACCTCGATGCTTCTTCTTAAATATCGGACGTGGTCCAGCTCCGCCATCGGACATCCTCCAATCGCCATTCGTTTTCCTTCCGTATCGCCTTACGGATATGGATTAAGCTTAGAAGCGAACGTTGGAGCCGTCAACGAACTGCGCGGCGTTTTTGGCACAAACGCCAACGGAGACGGGATGACGTTAGTCACGATGCATAAAGGAGCGGATCATCTCTATGCAATAAAATAAAACCTTTATCCCCAACCGGCCGTATTACTGTAATAAAGCCAACTTCAATCGACACTCCCTAAATCAACCGTAAGGAGGAAAAACATGATCAAACGGTTATTCTGGATACCGCTGCTCGTTGTTTTGCTGTCAGGCTGTTCCTGGCTCGATCAGGTCAATCAGTCCTTGGACTATACAGGCGAAGCCGCATCCTACATCAATGAAGCGACGCAGTTCGCCGAATCGCTTCCCGGTCTGGCGCAGCAAGCCGTAACGGACACGAACGCACGCGAATCGCTCATTGCGGAGCTGGAAAACATGAAAGCGCGCATCTCCGAATTTAACGGTCTGGAAGCGCCAGAGTTTGCCGCACAGGCGCATGAACAGCTGGTTGCCTTAAATCAGACGCTGCTCGAAAACATTAACGCCTATCTCGAACAAATTCAGAACGGAATCGTCGATATCCAGAACTCGGATATTATGCAGACGGTGGGCAAAATCAAAGAGACGATGGATATGATCCAAAATCTCTAATTTTCTTTTGAACATCAGGCAAGGGTAGCCCTGGATTTCTTCCTCGATGAATCGATTTTTCCAATCGGATAACGATATTTTTTGCATCCGGAATGACAATTACCTTCCGTGACGTGTTTTGTTTCACTTATCCCCCCTTTGCTACCTCTATCTAGGCAAATTACACCACAAACACGTCACAGAAGGGACATTCTGTGACGTGAATTGAAAAACTACTTAACAATGCACTCCGAACAACTCTCTTTTCTTAATCAGCGTATTTCTGATATACTGCATTAGATTAAATTACCAATTGGAGATGTACGAGATGAGTCACTACACAAGGATCTCTTACCACTTCCCCCCCAACGATATGGGGCTCTTTTAACACCTGGTAGTATGGTTGTTTCATGAGCTTCAACATAACGATAAATGATGGATGGCTGCCCAAAGGGAGCAAGAAAACTTTTTCATCTACCTCGTTGCTGAATGCCTTTCAGCAAGACCATCCATTCAAGTAATAATGAATCCTTTTGTGTTAATTAAAGACTGGTTACTAGAACCCTGGCATATAAAGTATCTAGAATCTAAGATCCTCTTTTACGAAGCTTCAAGACAAAGAAAAAGCACCGTCTACACGGTGTTTTTTTCAATTATTTCCAGGACCAGTAATTCTTCCCGTTAGTTGCGATATAACGATTAAACCAAGTTTCAAAATTACAACCTAAACACCTCAAATCGTCTTCTAAGGATGCTGCGCTATTAACAACATGCATGTATTTTTCGTCACCTGAACTGTATTTTTTGCAATCAATTACAATCCAATCTCCACTTATATAAGCAATCTGAAGCAACCCATTTATCTTATAAACAGTATTGTACAGGTAGTCAACCTGATCAATTGGATAAAAAGTATTTTCTCCTCCATATAGTTCGTGATTAAAAAGATCACAACCGTTGGTTATCTTTAAAAATTCAATATATTCTCCTGGAATCACAAGCCCTGTAGAAGTTTTAAAATCCTCTATTTCCTGCTCCGTAACACCGCGATTGAATTTACAAGTATACTTCCCTACTTCTCCATTACCATCTAATATATAAATAAAGTTTTTATTTATTTCAAGTATGCTTGTTAGACCGTTTAAAGTTTCTCTTACCAATGAAGATGATTTCAATCATATCACACCTTTCTATAAAACAAACGGACAACAAGAGAAGTTGTCCGTTTATTATATCATAAGTTTTAATTAATAGCTGTTCCACCACGGGGTTACTGTATAGATGTGGAAGTTTGCAGGCAATGGAATCAAGTTACTAAAGGCATTCGTTCCTCCGTAAATCAAAGGCCTAATGTGATGAATATGAGTCACAGAACCTGACCAGTTGTACCCATTATTTGGGTATAGCTCACTGTATTTTTTTATGTAAGCCGCTCTATCTGTTGAAGAATCCCAAGTAACTGGATCAGTAACTTTAGTCCAATTAGCGGGCGGTTCCGTCATAACTTTAAGTGAAACCGGATCACGATAATATGGGTATATCATTGCCTTTTTATTAAGCAACGTCTGATTTGTTTGCGCATATTGATCGATATCAGAATACTTACTGCCCCAAAAATCGTAAGCATCTAATCCGAGTTCAGTAAAATAGTACCCAGTTCGGGAGATATCAAAGGTATGTGCTACCTCTTTACCTTCTTGGACACCCAGGATACCTTGTAACGTAATATCTACTCCAGTTAGCCAAGTGCCACTTCCTCTTGTATTTCCCCTAAACACAGCAAATTCAAAAACTAGTTTATGGAGTACTTCCTTCAATATCTAGTATTTTCGATCTAACTTCTAATTCAGAAGCTCCTTCGATTGGAACTTGTATCAAACTTACAAGAACTGAACCTGCTGCCGCTGCTGCTGTAGCAGCAGGTTGTATACCTTCAATATTTTGAATTTTCGAATCTACTTTTTTAACATCAGTTTTACCTGTCGCTTCATTAAAGGTGAAAATGTAATGAGATTCCTCGATTTTATTCGGATCTTCTGCAGTTGTAGCATATGAAGACTTAACAACCTTCGTAATATCCCATATTGCCGGCCACGTCCCAATCAACGACCATCAACCGGTAGCGCTGACCGGTAATCAAACCATTCACCGTATACGACGTCTTCTAGTTAAGCAACGTAATACTTTCCTCGGCGTTCCATTGCTGTTCAAGTCAATCGGCGAGACCGCCCCGTCGGCGTTTACCTTCTGCATATAGAAAGCCCGCATTGCATTTCCGAAGGACGGCTCCGGATTTTTGAATTTATTAAAGGTGACGGTTACGGACGTTGGTTTCCAGCCTTAAGTAACGGGAATAACCCCATAAAGAGTCTGGCCGCGTTAGCGGCAGGCTCTTTTTTTGTAGCCTATGCAGGAATACCTTGAGGTTTCCGCCATCCGCTCGAACTTGAACGAAATCATTCATGTACATGACGGGTTTCCGCCTGCCGCATCCCCCCGTACAGCAGGACGTTGTTTCAAACCTTCTCATTTGCATCAATGTTGTACGATAAGGTTGCAAGCTCATCAAACGACAAAGGAGTTGAACAACCCTTGAATCAGATCATCCCGATTTTGCCGTGCCCGGCCGTCAAGGAGCAGGCCGCCTTTTACGAGCAATTAGGTTTTGAGACGGTTCGCATTTACGTCCGTCCCTATCCGTACGCCGTTTTAAAATACGGAACGCTGGAATTTCATTTTTACGGAAACAAAAGAATTGCGCCTGACGAAAATCCGCAAATGTGTTATGTACGAACCGACGATGTCGATCGCGTATACGAGGAAATGACTTCGAGGCTGAAGGAGAAGACCGGAAAAATCCCGCGTTCGGGCATACCCCGGATTTCAAAACTGAAGGACCTGGCGGACGATAGAAGGTTCTACATTACGGATATGGGCGGAAATACGGTTATTGTCGGGATGCCGAACTCCAAGCTGTCCGATCCTCCTTTCTTCAGAACGATCGAAAGCAAGGAGCATTCCGGCAATTTCGAAATTCTTTATGACTTGCTGTACTCCAAAGAAGACAGCCGTTCCGCGTTTATCATGCTTCAAAAATTGTTCCCTTCCGATTTCGATTCGATCGACGTAGGCGATTTGGACATGGCCAAGCTATTGCTGCTTGCATGGGATATCCACCGGCAACGCAATATTGAAGTAGATCCGGCCATAAACGGAAAACTGAAACAGTTATTGGACGCTTACGATACGCAGCATCCGGATTGGAATAAAATCAAGCAGAAATACGACGAAATGCTAGACGGCGAATAATACGGAAAAGCGAACGAACCCCGGAAGGCGTTATTTGCCCCAAATCGGCAGAAAAACGCGACGAAATGGGGAAATAACATATCCGGGACCGTTCATTGGGGCTGGGCCGATTATGGCAACATAACGGCTATCCGTTCGCCAGCCGGTCAACCGGACGCCCGCACGCTCTATCGCGGCGTTTTTTTGTTGGCGCGGCGGGCTTTCGCTTCGATCAGCCTCTCGTTGCCCATCATGCCTATGGCCAGCAGCGCCAACGCCGCCGGGACGATATCCCACAGAAAGATTTGCGATATCGAATCGGTTAACGCTTTAACGGCGGTCTCAAGCTGTTCCGCTGGAATCGATTGCCTTGCTTCCGGATTCAGCAGTCCGCGGGGATCGTCCAGCAGATGCTGCGGAACGTTCGCCGACTCCTCCATCCTCTCCGCGAAGAGATGCCGCTGTATAACGCCGAACAAGGATACGCCGACCGTCATTCCGAACAAGCGAAAAAAGGATAAAGAAGAATTCGCCGCTCCGCTTTGCCGGACTCCGAAATGATGAACTCCCGCAAGGCTCAGCACGGAGAACGACGCTCCGATGCCGAAGCCCGCGATAAACATGTACAGAATCAATAACATTTGCGGGGTGTGCGCGTCGGAGGCCGCCAATAACGCCACGCCGGCGATAAAAATAAGCGTAAACCCGAACATAATGTTCCGGTAGCTCGTCAGCTTCGTCAAATACCCGCTCACCTGGCCGGAAATAATCGTCGCCAGCATCATCGGCAGCAGCACCAGGCCGGAGTTTACGACCGATCCGCCCATCCCCCCTTGCACGAAGATCGGAATGTACACCGTAAGGACGATAAAGGATGTGCCGCTTAAAAAAGCCGCGATATTGCTCATGGCAAACAACTTTTTCCCAAACATGGAAAACGATAAAATCGGCGCCGGAACTTTACGTTCCACATAGAGAAAAGCGGCAAAAAGCACCGCGAAGCATCCGAACAACGTGAGAATAAGCGGCGAATTCCACGGGTATAGATGGCCTCCCATCTCCAGCGCGACCATAAAGCAGCCGATCGCCGCCACAAACAGGATGCTACCCTGCCAATCGATCGGCTCCTTCTCGTGGAAGGGCGATTCGCGGTAAAACTTTGCGACCAGAATAAGGGCGGCGAGCCCGAGAGGAATATTGATCCAGAACACGCTTCTCCAGTCCAGCCAATCCGTAATAAAGGCGCCGATCAGCGGGCCGGCAACCGTCGCAAGGCCGTAGACCGTCCCCAGCATCGCCCCGATCTTGCCCCGCTGCTCGAGCGAAATGATATCGAACATGATCGTGAGCGAAATCGGGGCGAGCGCGCCCCCGCCGATGCCCTGTATAACCCGGAACAGGATCAGCTGCTCCATGCTTTGCGCCATCCCGCACAGAATGGAACCAAGCATGAACAAGACCAAGCCGAATATAAAGAAACGTTTTCTCCCGAAAATATCCGACAGCTTCCCGAATATCGGCATTCCCGCGATTTCCGCCACCATGTAGGCCGACGTGACCCACATGAGCTTGTCGAACCCGCCGAGGTCCGAGATGATGCTCGCCATGGCGGTTGCGACAATGGTGCTGTCCATCGAAGCGGTGAGCGTGCCTAACATCAATCCCGCAAAGATGAATTTCATGTTCTGCTTTTTCAGAGCCAAGTGTACTGACCTCCCAGGCTTTCTCCGGCCGAAGGGCCGGCTTTCCCGACCGGCAGCTTGAATGTCGCCGCTTCGGCCGCAAGGAACTTCCGCTTAAAGGCTCCGATTTCACGGATCGCCTTATCGATGCCGCCCGATTGCCGCAAGCTCTCTCCGACCTTCGCCGCTTTCGTTCGGTAGGACCGGTCGTTCATGATCGCGTCGACAGCCTTGCCCAGTTTGTCGGCGGATACCTTCTCCTTCGGAATGGCTATCCCGCATCCCAGCTGTTCGACTCTTGCGGCGACGATCGGCTGATCGGACGATTGAGGCACCACGATAACCGGTATATCGTGATATAAAGCTTCCATCGTGCTGTTCATGCCGCCGTGGCAGATCATAATCTGCGTCTTCTTCAGCAGCTCCAGCTGGGGAACGTAGTGCCGGATTATAAAATGCGAAGGCGCATCGGCGAAACGGCTTAAATCCGTTTGCTTGCCGACGGACATGACGACTTGGTAAGGCGCATTGCGAAACGCCTCGATGCATTGGCCGAAGAACGCTTCCTTACCGGCCAAAATCGTTCCCATCGAGATATAAACGAGAGTTCTTCCGTCCAATCGTTCGAACGGGAACGAAACCGGCTCCCTTCTCTGCGCGGCGGCCGGCCCGATAAACACAAACGATCGATCCAGCCGTTCGCTGTAAGGTTGAAACAAGCTGCTCGTAAACGCGATATTCAGATCCGCCTTCTGGTAATAAATATTTCCGAAATCGGGAACGGGAACGCCGTGTCTTTCTCCCAGCTCGCGGAACAGCCGCTTGGACTCCCGAAAAAACGTTCCGCCCTCGATAAAATTTCTCCATTTCGTCGCCCAGGTTTCCCCGAACGTCGGCGGCTTCTTGCCCGTATAAACAAAGCCGACCGATACCGAAACCGAAGGGATGCCGAGTTTCTGCGCAATCGCCCTTCCCCAGCCGAATAAAGAATCATGGATCGCGTAATCGAAGGTTTCCCCTTTAATCCGCTCCATGACTCCGGGAATGACGATATCGGCCGAATCCAGCAGCAACCGGATGAACTGCGTGAAATGCCCCAGCTCCTCGGCGCTTCTTCCCGCGAGAAAATTAGCGTAAGCGCGGAACTCCGCTCCGGCTTGCTTAATCTCTTCCTCATATGGCTGCGAGCAAAAATAGACGACCTCTTCTCCGAGCCTTACCAATTCCCGAACCAAAGGCAGAGTCGGATGCACATGGCTTTCCGCCGGTCCGCCTATAAACAGCACCCTGGCCATTAACGGCTTCACCTCCGTCGCCGTAGCTTTAACATCTTCACGGGGCAACTGCTGCCTGCAAATCCGACTTGATCCGCCGGATAAAAATATCGTCTTCGGCCCACGGATACGTCGCGCACGTCCCTTTCATCACATTGCCTACGACCTTCTCGATCACGACGGGAGGAAGCCCCTTGTCCTTTAACGCTTGCTCCAGCCGCAGGATGGATTGAACGATTTGCTTCGCGCCTAACGCGTTTAACTGCTCGTAAATGGGGTCGGACGAATAGATCAAGTCGCCGAACGGGCCGAATAACGCGGACATCAGCGCTTTTTCTTCCTCGTCGCAGCCTTCTTGCTGCACGACCAGCAGCGGCCGATTTCCGTTGCGGATTTCCCCGGCTTCTCCGATGATTTTCAAATAATACGGAATCATATTGCCTTGCAGCGCCGCTTCAAAAGCCTGCTTATCGATAAACGTTGCGATATTGACGACGCGGACGGCTGGGTTGCCGCATTGAAGCTGCCGGACGAGCTCCACCGATAAGGCCGGATCGAGCGCCAGAATAATAACGTCCATATCGTGCAGCTGTCCAATATCGGAGGCGAGAACGGCCCCCTTCGATCGGGCGAGCCGCTCCATCCTTTCGTCCGGCCGGTTGTCTACCAGAACGAGCTTCTCCGCTTGCGGCAGGGCGGCCGTGATGCAAGAACCCATTTTGCCGATGCCGACAACGCCGATTTTATAAGGTAGTACGACGCTCATTGCACTTTCGCCTCCCGGTCCGCCCATTCTCTTAAACATTTCGCGGTGTGCGAGTTCGAGCGCTCGATCACATCCGCAACGGTGCCGGCCGCAACGACCTCGCCTCCGTTCTCCCCGCTGTCCGGCCCGATGTCAATGACATAATCCGCCCTCATGACCATATCGAGGTTGTGCTCAATGACAATAACGCTGTTGCCCGTCTCGACCAGCCGCCGGAAGATCGCGATGAGCTTCTCCGTATCGTAGAAGTGCAAGCCGCTCGACGGCTCGTCGAAAATAAACAGGTTATCCGTGTTGTTCTTCTTGAACAATTGGGTCACCAGCTTGAGCCGCTGGCATTCCCCGCCGGATAACGTGCTGACGCTTTGGCCGATCTTGATATACGAAATGCCGATATCGGATAACGTTTCCAATATCGTCCGGATGGCCGGACGGTCTTGGAAAAGATGTCCCGCCTCTTCGACGGTCATATCCAAAATTTGCGAGATGTTATACCCGTTATATTGAATTTGCAAAATTTGTTCGCTGTATCTCGCGCCTTGGCACATATCGCACACGACTTCGACGCTCGGCATAAAGTACATATCCTGCTCGACGAATCCGAGGCCGCTGCACTTCTCGCACCGGCCGTTGCCGCTGTTCGTGCTGAAATCCGCGTATTCGACTCCCGCTTCCTTCGCTTCGGGCAATTCGCTGAACAGCTTTCGGATTTTGTCGAACAGCCCCGTATACGTGGCGATGTTGGAACGCTGGCTGCGGCCGATCGGGCTTTGGTTGATCGAGAACACTTCTTTAATCGTTCCCGGACCGACAAGCTCCACGTTTTTGGCCGACCGTCTGCCATGCTTCAGCATCCCGTCCAGCTGCTGATAGACGACGTCGTAGATTAACGAGCTTTTGCCCGAGCCCGATACGCCGGTAACCGCTACGAAGCACTGCAGCGGAATATCGACGTTAAGCCGCTTCAGATTGTGCGCCGCCGCGCCGCGCACTTGCAGGAACGTCCCGTCTTTCCGCATCGGACGGTCCGGCGGCAGAACCGCTTTTTTGAACAAGTATTTCCCTGTCAACGACTTCCCGTTGTCCGCGATTTGCCGCGGCGTGCCGCTGGCGACCAGCTCTCCTCCGTGAATGCCCGCACCGGGACCGATATCCACGATATAGTCCGCGCTTTCGATCATTTTTTTGCTGTGCTCGACGATGATAACGGTGTTGCCGTGATCGCGCAGCTTTCGGAGCGCCGCATAAATGACGTCGATATCTTTATGATGCAAGCCCGAGCAAGGCTCGTCGAATATATAAAGCACGCCCGTCAAATCGGTGCTCAAATAGTTGCAAAGCCGGATGCGCTGGGCTTCCCCTCCGGATAAGCTCGGCATCGAACGATCCAACGTCAAATACTCCAGACCCACCTCGATCATATTTTGCAGGCGGGCGGCGACCATGGAAATCACTTCGTCGAGCTGGGGGTTGGAGCTGCTTGTCACTTCGGGGCTCCGTTCAATCTGCCGCATCAGCTCGATCGCGTTCCGAACGGGCAGCGTCAGCAGCTCGGAGAAGTCCATTCCCATCACTTTGACGCTTAAGCTTTTTTTGTTCAGCTTTTTGCCGCCGCATTCCTCGCATACCGTAATGTCCATGAACTGCTCTTCGATCCACTTCCGCCTTCCCTCCGACGTCGTTTCTTTATAGATCCGCTCGACGTGAGGGATGAAGCCCGGGTATCGAATTTCGGCCTCTTTCCCTTTAATCCCGGTCTGCGAGCCGGGAAACTGCACCTTGATTTTCTCCTGGATGCCATACATGAGCCGATTCTGGAGCTCGTCCGGAAGCGACGAAAAGACGGTCTCCGGCGGCAGCTGCAAATAGTCGTAGACCGTATCCAGTATATATTTGCCCAGATACGACAAGGCGTTGTTTTTGGCGCAGTAGGTTTGGATGTCCCGAAGCGACATTTCCCGGTCGGGCAGCACCCGCTCCTCGGTCACCTTTAACTCGACGCCTAACCCGTTGCAGCGCGGACACATCCCGTTGACATGGTTAAAGGAGAAATGGTTGGGCTGCTTCTTCAGGCTCATGAACCCGCAGCTTTTGCAGCGCTTTCCGTCCTCGACCTTGATCTGGCATTTCGGGCATATCGTTTCGCCTACAAGAGAAAACAGGAGGCGCAAATAAGCATTAATTTGCAGCGCCGTGCCTACCGTGGAGCGGGGGTTGCTGTCCCTGTTCATCTTCTGGCTGATGGCGATCGGCGGCATCAGGCCGGTAATTTGGTCGACTTTGGGCCTTGCAAAGCTTCCGTTCTTGGAAGAGAGAGCCTCGAGATAGATCGCTTTCCCCATCGAAAATAGCGTATCGAAAGCAAGCGACGTTTTGCCCGATCCGCTTATGCCGGTTACCGCCGTAATTTTGTTTTTGGGAATGGAGACGGTAATGTTTTTGAGATTGTGCTCTTTCGCTCCCTTAATGACGATCCATTCATTCTGGTTCACAAGAGCTCCTCCTGTTAGTTGGATGATGAATAGACGATTTCGACGACCCGGTTCGTCCGGTTGTTGCGAATATGGCCGTACGTATGGCCAACCGAATCTTCTTCCGTTAACTTGAGAATCTCGTAACCTTCCGTACCGCGATAACGGTCGACGAAGCGGAATACGTCCTCCTTGCTGCCGACTCTGTAAGCGGGATGAGACATGAGGCTCAGCCGCTTCGCTTTCGGATATCTGAGCCACGGTCCGAATTGCTTGCAGGCGAACAGCTCGACGGCCGTTCCGTCGTTTAAGCCGATCGAGAGCCACCACCCTTGCGTGCCGTAATGAAGGGGAACGATGTACGAAGGACCGTAGTCGAGCGAACGGATGCGCTCCTCCTCCATCTCCCGGTACATAAATTCGATCCAGTCGAAAACCGCCTTATCGTTGCGGTATTCCCCGATATAATAGGCAAAATGGTCGATCGGCAGCGGGTCTTGGGAGTCAAGCGCGCCGCCGACCAAATCCAAGCATTCCGCCAGAAGCTTCGCCGGCTGTTCCCGATGCATCTTTTCGTTCAAGGAGAGCAGGCCGCCCCACAGGACGGAAGGATCGGCCTCTTCGATCTCGAATTCGTTCGTTTCCAGCAGATTATATAATTGCTCGTACATCCTATACCTCCTCCGGTACGATCCGTTTGGACGCAATCATATAGATGCCGAAAAACTTCTCTTCGACTTCCGTCAGTTCGACATTGGGGACTTGCTCGAACATCTCTTTGATCTCGGCGCGCGTGTAGCTGGCGTTAACCGAGTTCAAAAACCCTTCCCGCATATATTTGTCTTTCTGCGAGTGCATGATGAAAGACAGCTCGTGAGGTTTCATATCTCTTCGCCAGTCCAGAATAAAGAGGGAGCCGTTCTCCTTCAACACCCGGCCGATCTCCTGCAGCACTTGCAGCGGGAACTCCCATTCGTGCAGCGAGTAACTCGAGATGGCCAGATCGAAGGCGTTATCGGCGAATTCCATCTTCCCGGCGTCGCCGACCCGGTAATCGGTGCGGCTCCCGAACCCGTATTCCCGGCTGTTCTCCCGCGCCAAGTCGGCCATCGCTTTGCTAATATCGAGTCCGCATAACGACGTATTTTCCGTCGCTTTCAGCCATTCCAAGCCGAAGTAGCCGGGTCCCGGACCGATTTCCAGCGCCGTGCCGCTGCACAGTCCTTTCTCGATCATCAGCTTGATTTTTTTGTCCAGCCATCCGGAGTCTCTGACGTCCCGCTGCATTTTGTCGTATTCCCGTACGATATGCTCGTCCTGCAGCCCTTCCGTCGTTTCGATGATTCTTTCTTCCATTACGCCCTACCTCCCCATAATTTAACAGATTAAGAGTTAAGATGTAAATTGCACCAATTTCCTAAATACATCTCCTTCAATCGCAATAATATGTTCCAGCAGGCCGGTAAAAACTTTTGACATCGATCCCCAGTTTTCCGCTATCGAATTCTGGTTCTCGTCGATCAGGTTCGACATCCGTTCCCAACATTGGGCGGATTGAAGCAGCGTCTCGGAAGCTTGCAGAAGCCTGTCGTCGTTCAAGATCGAAGCGGCGCGGTTCAGAAACCGGCTGTAGAGAATCCGGAAATTCCCTCCGCCGCCTGCTCCTCCGGTATGAATCGTTTTGGACATAATCATCATTTGATAGCTAAGCGCATCCATAGCTTTGCCGCTGCGGGTGCTCTTAATCTTGAAATCGAGCTCCTTGTCCCAGCCGCCGATCTCGTCCTTCAACCGGCGCAGCCCCTCGATCCCGGTATTGATCGTTCCCAGCTCGCTTCGGTTCAAATAACGTTCCGCATTGCTTGCGATCGCCGTCTTCACCATATCCTGCAGCGAAGGCATCCGTTCCGGGAGCTCGAAGCTGTACCAGGCGTTCTGCGGCGGGTTCCAATACATCTTCGAGTTCCGGGAGCTGCGGAGCTCCTCGTGCGTAATGTAATGGAAGGGCGCCGGATCAAACGGGCAATCGTCGGATATATAGACGCCGTTCTCGTCGTAGGCGACGGCTACGATTAAATGGCCTCCGACATCCATATAACCGACTACCCGGTTCCAGTGATCGATCTCGAACTTATCGACTTCGATCATGACGGGAATGCCTTTATCCAATTCGGCCTTCAGCGCAAGCCAGGCCGCTTCTTCATCCTCCGTCGTATGGCGGGTGTACCGGATGCCCGTAATCCGCGAGAAATCTTTCACCCAGTCGTAATAGCGGCCGCCTACGAAATAGGGGGGATACTTGTCCGGGCCCATCTTGTGGTAAACAAGATCGATCCCGCAATCCAAACCGAAAAACATCGATTCGTCAAAGTCGTTTTCGATAAAATAGGGATAGCGGTTGATCAAGCTTTCTCCCAGCGATATCGAGATGCAGTGCCGGCCTTTCACTTTTTTGTAACCGTCCAGCGCACGCACGGAGTTTTGAATAGCCAAGCGATTCCCTCCTTTATTTCGTTTCGTGTAGCAGCGCTTCGAACGCCCGCTCCTCGAGACGGCGGATTTGCCCGAGATCCCGATCCATGTCGCGGTTAAAAGACTCGAAATCGCCAGGCGCCGTTTCGCCCGATAGGCCTCCCGACATCTTTGTCAAGCGGCCGGCGATGCGGCTCCAGAGCCGCCCCGATTCCTCGAACCGCCCGCTTGCTTCGTCATAGGCCGCGCTTAGTCCGTATTCCCGGCGAGCAAACGCAAGAAAAGCGGCGTACATCGACCTGAACAACCCTCCGCCCGTTCCGTTCGTTTCGATATTGGCTGCGAGCATTAGCAGCTGTTTTTTGATTTCCTTGACGGCTCGCTCTTTCGGCAGCCCGCCGCCTAACAGCTCGTCGACTCGCCGGCTTAAGGATGGCCGCAATCCGGCGATCCCGGATACGCCCGACAGCTCTCCCGAAAGGTTCAGATACGATTCCGCATTGAAGCGGACCGCCTTTTGTACGGCCGCCGAAATGTCGACCCTCGATAATTCGCGGTCGAACCGGAATACGTAATATTTCCGGTCGGGCGAGAGCGGGTCTCCCTCTATCGGTCCCCGGGCTTGCCGAAGCCGGTCCATCGATAAACGGTAGAACGGGCCTTCCTTTTCTCGGAGCAGCGGGTCTTGGCGTTCGGAGACGTATACGATTCGTTCCGCCTCGTCATACCCGGTCAGCACAAACATATGGCCGCCGAAATGGAAGGCGTTCGACCGAAAGTAGTCCAAGTAATACATGTCCGCCTGGACCATGACGGGAACGCCGCTGTCGAGATAGGCTTGGACCTCTCTCCAGGCCGCTTCGTCGTCCGAGGGTTTACCCTCGATTAACGTAAGGCCAAGCGAGCGGCAGATCGAACCGTCGAACGTCGTTCTTTTCCCTCCGAGAAACAAAGGCTGCAAGGCCGGCTTGTCATGGCCCATCAATTCGAACCCAAGCGAGCTGTCCAGTCCGAAAATAAATTCCTCGGGGAAATCGTAACCGTTAAGTTCGAAAATATCGCGAATAGCCGTGCTGATACAATGCTTACCGGGTTTATTGGGGAAATCGGCAATCCGTTTCATCGTCGTCTCCCCGCTATATCAGCTGCCTGATTTTATCCGCTACGGTCCGAACGCTGTAGAAATCTTTCGCAAGCTCCGCATCCCCCAGCTTCACCTGGAACTCTTCTTCCAATTGAAGCACCAAATCAATCGCATCGATGGAGTCGATGCCCAAGTCGTCGTAGATGAGAGCATCGTCCGGAATGTCCTCCGCTTCCCGTTCCGCGTTCAACACGTTAGCGATCGTCTGTTTCACCCGAGCCACAACGTCCATTGTTTCCGTGCTCATCTTTGACGCCTCCTCCTCATCTCATATGAAAGGTTTCTCCAGCAACACGGCGCTAAACGATCCGTCGTTCTGGTCCATATGGACAAGCACCCGGGACTTGCCGGCCTCCGACAAAATAGTCCGTTCCGCTCCGGGTGCATCCGGGTCGGACGCTGCCGTCAATAAAGCGCAGCCAAGCGCTACGGCCGCTACGCTTGCCGCTCCGATCTGCGGGCCTAGCCGGATATCGGCCTGAAGCCCCGCACCGGCGGCGGGCGAATTGCTTATAACGAAGGTTTGCTTCCGAAATTGTTCGTCGTTGTATACATCCGTATGGTCGACGGCGGAAATCCGGGCGATCCCACGCTTGAATCGGCTTTGGGCTCTGTCCCCGGTTTCCAATACGAGGACGCCCGCCCCCTCCTGCCGCAAAACGCCCTTCGGGCCGTAAACCGATTCCATGCCGGGAAAATAACAGTCGGCTTCTCCCGCCAGCATATAAGGCATCTCCCGGGAAAGCAGCCATTGCCGCGCGACAAGGACGCACTCCGGGATCGCGCCGTTTCCGGCCGACACCGTCATGGAAGGTCCGGTTAAACCGAGCTCCGCCGCAACTTCTCCGGAAGGGGCGCAAAAGGACGAATGGGCGAACTTATTGGCCCGCACCCGCCCTCCGTGACGATAGGTCATCGATTGCAAGCAATCGACAACCATGTCCATGACCGAGTTGCCGGAACTCATGACGATGCCTGCGGACGAAGCCGATTCCGTCGGGATGTCCGCCATCTCGAGCGATTGCTTCGCGGCAACGATCGAAGCGGCGGCGGCTCTTCCGATTTTCCCAAGCTTAAGCCGGTCCACATAGGCCGGATCGATCCCGATCATGCGGCAATCGGAGGAGCTTTCGGGCTTGGCATGGCGGCTTTCCCCTAAGCGAAGCTCATCCTCAAGCTCGGCAATGCTTCTGCTGCGGCATGCTTCAAGCAGCTCGCGGTACGAGGAATAAGGCGGCAAGAGGACGGCGATTCCCGTAATGAGCAGCTCGCCGTCGGCATGTTCGGCATGTCGTTCCATTTAATGTCCTCCTCTGGAAAGGATCACGCTGGAACAATGTCCGCCGAATCCGAACGAGTTCGACATGACGTGGACGAGCTTGCAATCCCTGCCGCGGTTCGGCACGTAATCCAGGTAGCACGCTTCGTCCGCCTGCCGGTAGTTAATGGTGGGCGGAGCGAACTGATGGCGCAGCGCCTGTACGCATACGACGGCTTCGACGATACCGGAGGCGCCCCGCGTATGGCCCAGCATCGATTTCGAGGAGCTTACCGGAATGTCATAGGCTTTGTCTCCGAATACGCGATGGATGGCGAGCGTCTCCATGCTGTCGTTTAATGCCGTGCCCGTGCCGTGTGCATTGATATAATGAATTTGCTCCGGCGACAGGCGGGCGTCCCGCAAAGCCATGTTCATGGCCCGGATCGCCCCTTTCCCTTCCGGATCGGGCGTAACGAATTGGTTCGCCTCGTTGCTGATGCTTGTTCCGGCCACATAAGCATACGCTTCCTCCTCTCCGGCGGAACGGGCGTTTATCCCTTTCAAATAAAGAGCGGCCGCTCCTTCGCCGAGTGCGATGCCGTCCCGGGACGCATCGAAGGGCCTGCAGGCGCCGGAAGATAAAATGCCTAGAGACCGGAACCCCAAAATGTCGTATACGGACAAGACGTCCACCCCGATCAGAAGCGCCTCTTCCAGTATTCCTGCGCGAATGTACTGCGAGGCAACGCTGATCGCAATATTGCCGGAGGCGCAGGCCGAAGTGACCGTCATCGTCTTGGCGAAACATCCCTTGTACGATTCGGTCATATACTCGCCGATTCCGCGAATGATGGAATACCGGGGCGATTCGGTTCCTTCATCCGAATAAAGCCTCGACGCTTCTGGATCCGGGATGAAGTGCCTTTCATAAAACGGGATGCTTCCGGTCGCCGTCGCAATGAACAACCCGACTTTAACCCCCCGTTCCGGCTCCCTTCCAAGCCACGGAGCCGCCTGCAGCGCGGCGTCCTCCGCCATTTTGTACACCCGGTCGCGCATCCCGCGCGGGTATTCGCCGACCTCGGCGCACAGGACATCGACCTCGCTCCCGCCGATTGTGACGCCGGCCGTGCGAATGCCGTTATAACCGGCTTTTAAACGTTCCGTAAATAAATCGATATCCGATCCAAGGGATGTAATCGCGCTTACCCCCGTAACGCCAATCCGCTTACTCACGGCGATCATCCTTTACAACCACTGTAAATTTGCCTTTGGCCACGACGACATCCCCTTTGCGGACCGTACTGGAAAAGAACAGAAAATCCCCTAATACCCGCTCCAAATAAACCTCGCATTCCAACCGGTCTCCCGGCTTCACCGGAGCTTTGAACTGCATGTCCTCCACTTTCGCCAGATACCCCGTCTTGCCTGCGCTGTATCCTTCCATTCCCGTAAACACGGCGGCCGTCTGAGCGGCGGCCTCGATGAGGAGAACGCCGGGAACGACGGGATGTCCCGGATAATGTCCTTCGAAGAAGGACTCTTCCGCCCGGAACGTGATTTCCCCCGCGATACGCGACTCTTCTTTGCGGACAATGCGGTCGACGAACAGAAACGGCGGCCGATGCGGCAGGTAGCGGCAAAGCTCTTCCCGTTCCAACGGATAAGTATTCATCGTCATATCCGCTCCGCTAGACGAACGTCTTCTTCCAAGACGCCGTTTGTTCCAGTGCCGAACGGAATACGATCCTCCGCGGAACCTTGTGGGGAGCGGCTATGCTTCTGCAATAGGTCAGGACGTCCGCTTCGGTAAGCTCCGCCCCTTCCTTCGGCACGATTTCCGCTATCAGCTCGTCTCCCCGGGACGGGTCGTGTTCGGCCCGAACCCGCACCTCCTGAACGTGACCGCAGGACATAATAATTTCTTCGATATCTTGACGGAACACTTTTTTCCCGCCGACGATAAACATGTCTTTCTTCCGGCCGGTAATGAACAATTGCCCGTCCTCCGACACATACCCGATATCGCCGGTCCGGTACCAGCCGTCCCGCAGAACGGCCGCCGTCTGCTCGGGCATCCGGTAGTAGCCCTGCATCATCTTGGGCGTGCGCAGCATAATTTCTCCCTCTTCGCCTCGAGGCAGCGGCTCTCCCGCTTCGTCCGTAATCTTCGCCTCGAACGACGGCAGCAAGCGGCCCACCGAATATTTGGGCGCGTTATAGCAATCGTATTGAATCGCCGTCGTATTGGCCTCGCTGGAGCCGTAAATGTTAATGATCGCGATATCCAGCTTTTCCTTGTAATATTGGACCAACGAATAAGGGAGGGGGGCGGCGGACGAAATAAATTTTTGAACCGTACGAGGCTTCTCCGCGTCCAGCACCTTCTTCATCTTCTCGTACATGACCGGAATGCAAGCGAATATCGTCGCCCCGGTCCGGTTTAATTCCTGTACGACCTCCCTTAAGGACAAGCTGCCGTGAAGAACGACCGTCGTCTTCAAAATAACCGGCAGCAGCAGGTTAATGCTGATCCCGTACGTATGGAACAAAGGCAAAATATTAAAGAAAATGTCATGCTCCGATGCGTTCAACGCATTCCCGAGCTCTCTCGAGTTAAAGACAAGCGTATAATGGGTAAGCATAACGCCCTTCGGCTTCGATACCGTGCCGGACGTAAAGCTGATGCAGGCCAGATCGCCTTCTTGCACCAGGCCCACATAGTCTTGCAAGTCCCCCCGGCCTTGACTGAGCAGCCGTTCGAACGAAATGAAGTCCGGCCGCTCGTTATGCTTGCCGGAGACGATGACGTGGCGCAAGCTTCGAATTGGCTTGATTTGAGCCTGCTCTTGATCCGTCAAGCCGCCGGTAACGAAAAGAAGCTCCGCGCCCGTTTCTTCCGCCGCGCGAGGCAGTTCGTTCTTCATGTTCCGATCCATCGGGACGACGATGCACCCGAGGCTTGCCAGCGCATAGAACGCATAAATATATTCCGCGCCGTTCTCCATCATGAGGATGGCTTTCGTTCCTTTGCCCGCCCCTATCGCCGACAGGGCGCCGGCCAATTTCGAAACGTTCTCGTACAGCTCCCTATAAGCGATGGGCCGGCCTTTTTCCTCAATAGCCGTCTTGTCCGGCGCTGAGCGATAAGCATCCCGCAGCACTGCCGGTATCGTTAACATCGTTTTCACCTTCTTACCCTTGTAAGTCGATCACGACTTTAATATGTTTGGAAGACTGCACGCCCGTCTGAAAATAACGCGGAACGTCGCGCATCGGCACGACCTTCGAGATGAAGGAGCGGATATGGGGCTCGTACTTTCGGATCAGCTCGATCGCTTTATGAAACCCTCCGGTGCCGCCGATGCTTCCGATTACGGTCAGCGACTTCTTGACGATTTCGCCGTATGGAAGCTCGATCGGCCCTTGATGCCCGATATTGACCAGAATCCCCCGCGGTTTCAGCAGCTCGATGGCCTGCTTCAACGCTTGTCCGCTGCCGGACGCTTCCACGATCAGGTCGAAGCCGTTCCGCGGATCGTCCCTGCCGTTCAAGTCCGTATGCAGCGTTCGAACTTCAGGGAAAGGCAGCCTGTCGATGACCGCCAGCTTGTCCGCTGCCGGGTCGGCAATAACAATCTCCGGAATGCCCAAATCCAGGAAGCTGAACAGCGATAACGCGCCGATCCCTCCCGAACCGATAATGAGCACGCGCCGTACGCCGCGCATCGCTTCGGAAGGGATGCGATCCTGCAGGCTTTGAACGACGACCGCCATCGGCTCCGCAAGCGAGTACACGATCGGATCGGCCGAGGGAGGACATAAATAGAGATGCTTTTCTTTCACGAGAATATATTCGGCGCAAGCGCCGTCTACGGTAATTCCGCGTTTTTCCACATGGAGGCAGTGGTTTTTGTCCGTCCGGCAAGCTTCGCATTCTCCGCAAAACAACGAGCAGTCTCCGGTTACGGCATCCCCCTTTCTCCAGATGGAGCCGGCGCGGGATCCGATTCGCTCGACGGTTCCGACCCATTCGTGGCCGAGAATGACCGGATAGGCATGCGGAGCCGTATACGTCCCTTGATACAGCTTATAGTCGCTTCCGCATAAAGCCGCGTACCGGACGCGGATTAACAGCTCGTCGGGCTCCGGCTCCCGCAAAGGCACGTTCGTCAGGCCGAGATCGTTTTTGTTCTTTAACAGCAGTGCTTTCGCCGCATTCATATCGCGTTTCTCCCGTTTAAAAGTAAGGCTGCCGCGCGGAGCCCCTTCCTGCGGAAGGAGCCCGGAGCGTGCCTGGCTATTGCCTTTACTTGCTCTTGTTCAAAATTTCGCTGTAGCCGGACAAATCGAGAAGACCGTTGCCGCTGAAGCACATGACGATCGTCTTCTTCTCGTTGTTCCGCTTCGCCTCCAGCGCCAAATCGATCGTAGCCTTAATGGCGTGGCAAGTTTCCGGCGCCGGAATGATCCGGTAAAGCTGGATAAACAGCCGCCCGGCTTCAAAGATTTCCTCTTGCGTATACGGGCGCGACTCCAGCAAGTCCTTATGCTTCAGCATGCCGATAATCGGCGAGCCGTTATGCTGCCTTAATCCTCCGACATGAACGGGAGGCGGCATATAGTCCATGCCAAGCGTATACGACAGCACTTGCGGAGTGAGGCCGACGGGATCGGAATGATCGTACATGTAACGGCCCCGGCTCAGCCTTGGCGCCGCCTCCGATTCCGCCGCGAACAGGCGGATCGTATCCGGACGCTCCGATTTGGTCCGGACCCATGGGGCTATAAGCCCTCCGAGGTTGCTGCCGCCGCCGCAGCAGCCGACCAGAATATCCGGCTGCTCCCCGGCCAGCTCCAGCTGCATTTTCGTCTCCAATCCGATAATCGACTGGTGCAGCAGGACATGGGAAAGGTTGCTGCCTGAAGCGTATTTGTAGCTATCGTGCTCCATGGAGAAGCTGATGGCTTCGCCGATCGCCGTGCCCAGCGAGCCGTAATGGTCCGGATTTTTGTCCAAAATTTCTCTGCCGGCTTTGGTCATTGTGCTCGGCGAAGGGTAAACCGTGGCGCCCAGCATCTCGCTGAACGCTCTTCTAAGCGGCTTCTGGTTGACGGACACTTTGACCCAGAAGACGATCGTTTTCAGATCGAACATGTTGCACGCGTACGAAAGGCTGACGCCCCATTGTCCCGCTCCGGTCTCGGTAATGAGGCCTTCCGCGTTTTCCTTCTTGGCGTAGTACGCTTGTGCGACGGCCGTATTCAGCTTGAAGCTGTGCGAAGGGAGGAGATCCTCCCGCTTGATATAAATTTTGGCCGGCGTGTCCAAATACCGCTCAAGCTCGACCGCCCTCATCAGCGGCGTAGGACGGCCGATCTCGACGAACTTCTCCAGCACTTCCTCGGGAATATCGATCCATTCGTCGTTCGTTTCGTCCTGCTGAATCATCGCCTGCGGCCTGATTCTTCGCATGATTTCGACGCGTCCGTGCTTATCGTCGTCCGGGTCGAGCACGGGAGGAAGCTTCTCGGGCAGGACGGCCCGCATATTGAGCCATTTCGTCGGCAGGTCGTTCGGATTGAGGGCAATCAGATGTTTGCGGCCGCGCAAAATTTGATTTGTCATATTACGTCCTCCTAAAAGTTTTGTGAGCATTAACTTCTTGAGCTGCTTCGAACAAAACTTGCTTCGGAAGCATAGACCTAGTTTTGTGAGCATTAACTTCTTGAGCTGCTTCGAACAAAACTTGCTTCGGAAGCCTGCCGCTCTATACCGTTTCGGCGTATTCTTTATTGGCGCAGCTGGAAAACTTTCTTCCCTTCGCAAGCTTCTTCATATCGACATCGCAATAATAGATGCCTTCCTTGTCTTCGGCTTTCGCCATAATGACCTCGTCTCTTCCTTCCACCGGTCCGCTGCTTAACAGCAGCGGGTTGCATACGACGCGGCTGATTCCTTTAAAATGCGATCTCGCATACTTGTGGTAGCCGACATTCGAGACGACGACCACGACGGCGTCCATATCGATGCTTCTTGCGTCGGCCGTGCATTCGAAGACGAAGGCATATTCTTCGGGAATCGACACCATGTTCAGGACGATGTCCACTTCCCCGTTAACCGCCTCCTGGCAGAGCGCAAACGAGGACAGATCGTTTCCGAGCATCAGGGCGATCCTTCCGAGCTTCGTGTCGATGACGCGAATGCCGCTCCCGGCGCTGATGAAGCTTTTCTCGAAGATGTTCAAACAGACTTTGCGATGCTTTCCGATCAGGTTGCCCGCCGGATCGATCAGTACCGCGGCGTTGTACACCTCGTTGTCGTCCGTCTCCAAAAGACCGGAAGCGATGTATACCTGATGCTCCCGCGCCTTATCCGCAAGAAACTCCGTAAACGGGCCCGGAACGGGTTCCGCCGATTCTTCCACATTGTTGATGCTGAGCGGCGTCGCGCATAGCTCGGGCAAACAGATGAGATTCGCCCCGTTGCCTGCGCACTCGTCGATCCATTCGGAAAGCGTGTCGCGCATATCTTCGTTTCCTTCGACAGGCACATGGGATTGAATCATGCCGATGCGCACTTGATTGGACTTGAACAGACCCATCTTCTCACTCCTCCGTTAGATGTAGATGCAGATTCTTAGGCTTGAACGGTTCTTTGGCTAAAAAGCTTGCCGAACGGCTTTAAGCTGTTCTTCAAGCCGTCGAGCAACCGGGCCCGCTCGTACGGCGTAAACGTTCTAGCCGTAAACCGGTGATGAATGGAGAGCGGCAGCTGCTCTTTCATCTCATCGCGGAACTGGTCGATGGTATATCCCGGCTTCAGATCGGCGATAATTTCGAAGCTTTCCGCATCCAGCTCGACCTTAAAGAACTTGTCGTAGCTCTCGCACTTCAATATTTTCTCTTCCAGCTTCGGATACGAAATCGCGACTTGCTCTTTCTCGAACCGGATTTCTTCCCCGATCCGCCCGTAATGCTCGAGGATCGGCGCGCGGTCGCCGCATGGGCAGCCGCTTTCCGAAATGCACACCAGATCGTTCGTCCGGTAACGGATCAGAGGCATCGATTGGTTGGATAACGACGTAATGACGAGTTCCCCGACCTCGCCTTGCGGAAGCGGCTGCTTCGTAACCGGATCGATCACTTCGAAATAATACCGCTCCTGAATCAAATGAATATGCCCGTGCTTGCATGAAATTCCCATCGCGCACGATTCCGTCATCCCGTAAGCGTTATAAACCTCGGCTCCCCATACCTCGGATATTTTTTTGGACTTCGGCTGGTTGGCCGTTTCGCCGATATTTAATATTTTCCGGATCGACAAGTCCTTGACCGGATCGAGGCCCATCTGGACGGCCGTCTCGGCAATGAGCAATGCACGGGTGGCCGAGCAGACGAGCGCGGTCGGTTTCACATGCTCGATAATATGCAGCAGCCGGTCCCAGTTGCACACCTCGTTTAACACCCCGCAGGCGATGGTCGTCGGCCCGATCATCTCGAAGATCCGCTCCAAGTCCTGCGCCGGAATCGACAGCTCGTACGGAGCCGCAATGACGACAACGTCGTCCGGGGTGAACATGTCGAGCAGCCGGTAGCCGACGAACACGTTATTCTCGAGCCAATCGTTCCGGGAGAAATAAGCGGAAGTCGGCGTTCCCGTCGTTCCGGTGCTCTCCGCGTAACGGCCGACGTCCGCCATGCTTCCGGCAAGCAGCTTCCACGGATAAGCGTTGCGGATATCGGCTTTGGTTATGAACGGAAGATCGCGAAAGCGGTCCGGCGACAGCTGCTCTTCCGAGGTTATGCCCGCCTCGCCGAAATGCTGCCTGTAGTATTCGGAGTTGCGAAACGCATACTTTAACTGTTCCGCCAATTTCCGCTCGATCTCGCGCCGCTTCTCCTCCCCGCTCATGGCAAGCAGCTTTTCCAGTCTGGATATGGCCTGCAGCTTATACTGCGGCACTTGCTTCAAAGCATCGAGCTTCGCATCGGTACTGATCACGTTCATGAACTCGGTACTCCTTTCGCGGCTGCTCCCGCGGATTTGCGGTCCTCGACGAACCGATCCAGGAGAGACAGGAATTGGTTGATCATGCCATGGGTCACATGGCGCTGAATGACGATCCGGACGGCGTCCGGAAATCGTTTGGACACGGAGACGATCCAGCCCCGTTCTTCGCAATAACGGAGAAATTGCGCGGCGCCGTCCATCTCGAAGAGGACGATGTTCAGCTCCGGCTCAAGCGGCAAACGCAACCCTCTGTCCTTTAACTGCCGAACCAAATAGCGAGTCAATTCGAAATTTCTTTCCGTAATTTCCATATAGCCGGACAATCCCAAATGCTCCATGACCGCATAAGCGGCGGCCGCTCCGGCTCCGTTTCGCGTGCCCAGCATCGTCATATGCCCGGGAATCCCCATAAAATAGGAATCTACCGACACCAACTGCTGAATGTGCCGGTCCCGGAACAAAATGCCGCCGGCCGGAATCGGCGCCAACCCGTATTTATGCGGATCGACGGTAATCGAGCATACCCCTTCCAGGGTAAAATCGAAGGCCGGCAAATCCATTCCGAGCTTGCGGGCAAACGGGATAATGAAACCGCCCGTCGCCGCGTCCACATGGAGGTAAACGCGATGGCGCAGCGCCACCTGGGCAATGGCTTCGATCGGATCGACGCTTCCGAGCTCGCTCGTTCCCGCCGTAGCCAGGATCGCGACGGTATTATCGTTTATAAGCGCCTCAATCGAGGCAGGGTCGGCTTTAAACCGCGAATCGACCTTGGCGATCCGATACTGAAGGCCCATGAGATGAATGGCTTTGAACAAAGAGAAATGCGCCGTTTCGGGAATAATAATTTCCGGGCTTGCGATGTCCGGCCTCCTCTTCTTTGCCGCAAGCAGGGCGAGGACATTCGCTTCCGTTCCTCCGGACACGATATTTCCCGGACTGTCGCCGCCGCCCAGCAAAGAAGCGAGAAGCCGAACCGCTTTATGCTCCAGCTCGCTGCTCCCCCGGAAGATGCGAACGTCGCCCAGATTGGTATCTATGCTTCGGATAAAAGCTTCCTTGCCGATCGCAAGCGGCTCGGTACAGATCGAATTGAGCACTTTATTCCAAGCTGCATCTTTAGCCAGATGATCTTCAATGTTTTGCAAGACCGAGTCCTTGTCCAATCCGTGTTCTCTCATCTTATCGAACTCCATGCTCTCAGTTTCTCGAAGGCCCGCTGCTCCGTGTCGAAGCACTGTTGCAGCAAAGCCCGTATTCGCTTTAATCCTGCGCTTATTTCGCCCTCGCCCGCAATGCTCAGCTTTTCGAATTGCTTCCCCGCTTCCGCCCATATGCAAGCGGATTGACGAAACCGTTCTCCGGCGTCATGAAGGGAAGCGTCATCCCCGTAAAGGCTGGCCGCCTCCCGGATGAAGCCGGCGTATAAATACCGGAAGTTGCCGCCTCCGTTGCCGACCTTTCCGAGCATCATTCCCGTATAATACAGCTGGGTTCGAAGCGGCAGCGCCTTCTTCCCGGTCGCTTCGTCGCGCATTGTGGACGGAATGATGTCGGGCCAGTCCGCAAGCTCGCCCAGAAATTGCGCAAAGGCCTTCACGCCGCACTGCTCCCGGTCGTCCAAATAGTTGTCGGCGTTTAAACGGATAGCCGCGGCAAAAGCCCCCTTCAGATCCAGCTCGTACCGGGCCGGAATGTCGATCTTATGCCAGGCGTTCTCGATTTCGCCCCAATGGTAAGGCTTGCTTCTCGCGTCCAGAAAGGCGGACAGCGCCGTTTCGTGCAGGCGGCTGTCCAGTCGCTCCCGGTCGATGGCCGGTTCGTTCACGTCTCCAAGCCACACCCGCTCCTCTTCATCGTCGTAGCCGGCTACAATGACCAAGTGGAACGGATTCGCCCTAGTCGCTTTCCGCCAATAGGGCAGATGCGCCAAGCTCACCTCGGCGATGACCGGCTTGCCCTCTACCGCAAGCAGCCGCTTCGCTTGTTCCCATGCCGCAGCGGTATCCTTCGTTGCGATCCGCTCATGGGGCAGACGGAGCGTGCGGCACATATTGCGGAAACAAATAACCGACCGGCCTCCCGTATGAACAGGCGGCATCTTCTCCCGGACATCATGCTTCTCGTAATAGAATCCGAGACATGCATCGAGCCCGAAAGCCGCACATTCGGATAGGGCAATTCCGCAATAGTTCAAATAGTTACGGGCTGCGGAAGAGATGCAGTGGAAGCCGGGCGAATGCGAATAGCGCTCGAGAAACGCCCTCATGCAAGCATTCCTCCATCGACCGGTATAACCGCCCCCGTCATATAGTCGGCCCCTTCGCCGGCGAGAAACATCGCCGCATGGGCGACATCCTCCGGCTTCCCGGCGCGGCTGAGCGGGATCTTCGCGAGCTCGCCGTCCAGGGAGTTCTCGATCAGGCTCTCCGTCATATCCGTTGCGATAAGACCGGGAACGATACAATTCACTTGAATATTCCATTTCCCGACCTCTTTGGCCAATACTTTGGAAAAGGCGACCAAGCCCGATTTGGCGGCTGCGTAATAGCTCTGGCCGATCCCGCCGGCATAAGCGCTGACCGAAGAAACGTTAATGATCTTGCCCCGCTTCTGCCGCATCATCGGCCTTATCGCGCGATGACAGCAATTCATGGCGCCGACGAGATTGACTTGCAGGTTCGCTTCCCAATCTTCCGGTTTGCTGTTGAAGAAGAGCTTGTCGTTGTTAATGCCCGCATTGTTAATGAGAACGTCGATCCTTCCCCAGCGGCTCAGCACCTCGTCGAACATCCGGCCGACCTCGTCGGCGCGGGACACGTCGGCCCGGCATAACAAAGCTTGATCGGTCAACTCCGACACCTCTTCGAATACGCTTCGCCCTGCCGCTTCGCTCCGGTTGTAGTTGACCGCGACCCATGCCCGCCGGCGGGCAAACTCCAAAGCGATCGCTCTCCCGATGCCTCGGGAAGCCCCCGTAACGACAACGACTTTGTTGTCAAACATCCGATTCATCTCCACACGTGGTACCGGAATATCGTAAAACCAAAAACGTTGAAACGTTCTCCTCCTCCAAATTGCCGTACTTCCGGTAAAGCGCCGCCAGCTCTTCGGCCACATCCCGGTAAAAGTCGTCCGGCAAGCCGTCCAGGCAGTTGCCGAACACGCCTCGGGAAATGGCGCTGTGAAGCAGTTCTTCCGGTGAAGCATATGAAAATACGCGCGTTAGCGTACGTTGTTCAACGACATGAATGCCATGCTGCTCAAACCTTTCGATCCATTGCTTGACGGTTCGGAACCTCCGCCACAGATCGATAACCGGCTTCACGATGCCTCGCTCTAATTCCGCTTCGTATGCGGGAGCTACTCGGCAGACGCAATCGAGCAGCTTGTTGCCCGCCCTTGTCGCCGCGCCCGCATCGGAACGATGCGGTTCGCCGTGGCTGGGCAAAGCGGCGGCAATATAACCGCCTTCCCGAAGGCGCGCTCGCAACGTGTCAACGACGGACGGAGACAACCATTGCAGACCGTAGTTGCACGCAATCAGATCGTAGGGGCCGGCAGCCGCGGCCAACGTATTCGCGTCGTCTCGAACGAACCGGATTCGGTCTGCCGGAGTCGCTTTGCTAGAGGCCGCATCCAGCATGTTTTTCGACGCATCAACCGCCACAATAGCCGAGTTCGGATACTCCCTTGCCAAAGCAAAGGTCAAAATTCCGGTTCCGCAGCATAAATCCAAAATATCGGCTATGCCCGCCGGAACGCGGCGGCGGACGCTGCGAACCGTTTCCTCGGCCAAGTACCGGTAAAGCGGCGAATTCATCGCTTCATAACGGTTCGCCAAGGAATCGTAGTCGACCGTCCTCATCATTGCCGAACCGCTTGTCCGCTTAGGAAACGAAGGAGATAGCTGCGGCTTTCTTCCAGCGCCCGGTCGGATACGTCGGCATGATGATACAGTTCGATGCTGATATAATGCTTGTAATCGCCGATCGCCGAGAATACTTGCTCGAAATCGATATCTCCTTGCCCGGGAATTTCGTGATAATGAATGCGGTTTTTAATATCTTCGATATGAATATGCCGCGTATACGGCACAGCGTCTTGAATCGCTTCGATAAAGTCGTCTTCGCAGCAGTACACATGCCCGATATCCAAATTGAGCATAAAGCGCGGATGATCGATATCGCGGATAAGCCGTACCGCTTCGCGCGAGGTGCCGATGAAAAAATCCGGTTCCGGCTCGACCGCGAGCACGGCGTCGCCGGTCTCCTTCGTCAGTTCGCCGATGCCGGTCAGCAGATACTCGTAAGCGCGTTCCCGCTCGACTTCGGGCTTTAGCTTGCCGCTTGCCAAATTCATGACCGGTATATCGAGCAGGTTGGCGATTTCGACGGAACGTTTCAGAACATCGATTCTTCTTTGCCTTTCCTTTGCATCCGGATGAATAAGGGAAGGCTCGTATGGTTCGCCGCCAAGCAAGCCTTCGGCTCCCGTGGCGAGGCATGCGATTTCAAGTCCGATCTCGCCGCAGCATTCCTTTACCGAGCGAAATTCGTCCAGGCTTGTTTTCAACGGGTGTACATGATTATCGTGGAACGACAACTCCACGCCGTCATAGCCATAGGCTTTAATTTGCTTGACCGCGTCCAGCACGCCCACGTTGCGCAAACCGTTGGAATTATAGCAAAGCTTCATTACGGATCCCCCCGTTTTTGGTCATATACTCGCCCAGCACTTGCTCGACCGTCTCAGGGTCGACGAACACTTGGTAGTCGCCGTCCGGATTGGAACAAGCTCCGATCTCCTCGAGCAAAATATATTTGATTCCGGAAGCTCCTTTCTTATTGTCGGAATGGATGACGTTTAAAATATCGCGCGGGGTGATGCCCTTCGGAATCGACAAGTCGAGGCCAAGCCTTCTTCCGAGCAAATGGTAGTGCTTCTCTACCCCTTCCTCCGGCAGCATGCCAAGATGACGGGATAACTCAGCCGCAATGCACATCCCCTTCGCTACCGCCAAGCCGTGAATAACGGCTCCTTTGGTCAGCCATTCGATGGCATGTCCGAACGTATGGCCGTATTCCAGAATCATCGCGTACGATTTCTCCGTCGGGTCCCGGCGGAGAATGTTCAGCTTCGACTGAATGATGTTCAAGGCGAGATCGTACAATTCGTCAAGGGTAAAAGCCTCGCGTTCGCTCTGCAGCTCGGAATCCAAATAGTCCAGCAGGCTGCCGTCGGAGATGAACCCGTTCTTGATTCCTTCTACGATAGCCGCTTTCGTATTGATCAGCTTCTCCGTCTGCAAATATTTAATATCCGACCATATAAACAGCGGACGATAATACGTTCCGAAATGATTTTTGCCGAATTTGCCGTTTACCGCTTGCTTGTTGCTTAATGTGCTGTCCGTAATCCCCATTAAAGTTGTCGGAATCTCCACATAACGGACTCCCCGGTATATGAGGCTTGCGGCCAGCCCAACGATGTTGCCCAGGCAACCTCCGCCGAAAGAAACGATAATCGAGCCTTTCGTAACTCCCCGTTCTACGAGGCTGTCGCATAATTCCTCCAGCGACCGGAAGCATTTGTCCTCTTCCCGGTCTCCTATGGCGAGAACATCATATGGAATGCGTTCTTGATTGAATATTCGGACAAATTCTTCGCCATACAAGCGGAACAGCGGTTCGGCCGTCACGAAGAAAATTTTGTCGAAAGGATATTGTTTTAACACATCTGCGAACCGTTCCGTTATATCCATTCCGTAATAATAGGGTGAGCTTTCCGACAATTCGGTCGATAGCGTGAGGAGATCTTTTCTTGCAACATGGCTTACTGACAAAAGGAATAACCCCTTTCATAGATGGTCGCGTAATACGATAATGAAAGCCGGTTTACCAATCAGGTTGCATCCGTTGAAGAACGATTAAAAAAGTTGTGATAGCAAGCTTGTTCCCAATCGCTTGTTGGAATGGAGCAGCTTGCAGAGGGGTGCGGCAAGGAAACTTCCTCCTATTGAATCCAATTAATCTCATTCAACCACCTTCCTTCCATCATAGTAAATATTTCTCGTTGATTATTCTACCATAATTTCCACAAATCTTCCACTTTCGATTCCGTTTTTTTGCTAGACTCGCGAATCGACGGCTAAATCCGCATCAGCGAACGCTGCCGCTCCTCCGGAATCGAACGAATAAATAAAAAAGCCCGGGGAATAAACGCGTTGCGCCGTTTATATCCCGGGCTTATATCCTTTCGCTTCAATCGCGTACGACTACCGTGCCGGCTATAAAATCATGAATCGACCGTTTATCCTCGCGGACACCGACCATTATTGCACTTACGATCAGGGCGATCCCGAAAGTTAGCGCGTACAATAAACCCGCCGCCAGATTGCGCAGCAGCATCGTCCCGATACTCGGCGGCATTCCGTCTCGTATCTTCACGATGCGAATACCGCAAATCCGTTTGCCGACCGTATAACCGTTCCAGAAGACAGGGATGAGCAATCCGTACAAAAATGAAACAATATCGGTGAAATACCCGTCCGCTTTCCCGGTGATCGCATATGAGATTTGGGCGAGCGGTATGCCTATGATCACTCCGTCAAGGATCAATGCTCCGAATCGAATCCAAAAGCCGGCAGGGTCTTTTCCGTTCAAGAGTGTCCCTCTTCCCTTCTTCAAGTTGTTTGGGTGAGCTTTAACCATCTTATGCACGGCATCCCGGTCCTATTACCCGAATTGCTGGCGGCCAATCGTTAGGGTTGTCTTTTTAAAAGCCGAAAGGGTACCTGAATCACGAGTCTCGTGACAAGTACCCTTTCGGAAACGAGCGGCTGTTATAGAAGCACGCAAGCATCCCGGACTAAATTTTCGGCTGATTCGGGGCTGTTACGTGCTTCCCTGTTTGAATCCTGTTTGAGTCCCTTTTGAGGCCTTTGCCGCCAGACTGTCCGCCGATCCCGCGATTATCGCTCCAACCCCGGTTCGGCGAATCGATAACGGTATCGGTCGCAGCATAAAGGTTTCTTTAATCGATAAACCCGACATGTACCAGCAAGCGTTTCAGCATGGCGGCCGCTTCGGCGCGGGTGGAATTCGCCGCCGGATCGAAATATCCGCCGTTTCTCCCTTCGGAAATCCCCGCTTCCGCAACGTTCGCTACAGCCGTCCGAGCCCAAGGCGAGATTGCCTCTTGATCGCGGAACCGCTCCGGCGCGCCTGCCGCATTCTCGGTCTCGCCGCCGCTCGCAAAGCTTACGGCGTTGTCGATAAGAACCGCCAGCTCCTGCCGGGTGATGCGCTCATTCGGCCGGAACGTGCCGTCTTCGTACCCGGAAACGATCCCCGCTTCATAAGCGGCTCCGACTGCGCCGGCATACCATTCGCCAGCCGTCACATCGCTGAACGGAGCGGTTCCTCGTTCTTGCAAACCGAGCCCGCGAACGATCATCGCGGCGAACTGCGCACGGGTCAACGTTTCGTTCGGGCCAAACGTATCCTCGGTTAAGCCATTCAGAACGAGCTTCGACGCAAGCTGTTCGATGTCCGCCTCGCCCCAGAAGCCCGCGGGAACGTCCTCGAACGATTTGTCGCTTTCGATGACGGCATACAAGCTGTTGCCGGTGCTTTTCAGCGTGGCGGCCGCGTAGCCGAACAAGGCGGGGACGAACGCCAAAGCGCGCTTCGTTTCATCGAAACGGACCCCGGCCGCGCGATCGGGATTCACCTGTCCGGATAAAGGAATCGACCGCTCCACGTAGTTGTTTCCGAAATCGATCGGAGCGCCGGACCCGCCGGTGACGGCTTCCGCTTGAAAGTCGATAACGTCGGATATAAGCTCGGCTCCGTTGGCATCGGCCCAATCGCGGACGGCGTCCGCCTGATCCGCAGTCGCTTTTCCGATCGTGATGCGCAAGTCCGCGTCGGCGAAATCTTCTTCTTCGGGAGCGGATAACGGGAGCGTATAAGTTCCAAGCGAAGTGACGATTTGCACAACCATGTTATGGTTCGTTTCGAGCAGCAGCCGTACCGCCTCCGACTGCAAGGTCGATTGGAAGACCTCGGCGTTGTCCGCCTCGATGCGGATCTTCAGGATGCCGGCGTTGTCCGCCAATGCGCTTCGAACCTCCTGCTCATCGATAACGACGGAGGCTTGAGCGCGTCCGTCGGCGTTATCCGCCGCGGTCGCCCGGTACGTGATGCTTCCTTCGCCGGTTCCCGAAGGAACGTTTCCTTGCGAAGCGCCGGATCCGCTGTCGTTGCCGTCGTCATCGTCGTCGTCGTCATCGTTGCTGCCCGAATAGCTTCGTACTTGAACCGAGGCATTCGCCACATCGTCGCCCGAACCGGCGTATAAGACCAACGTTCCGGGAGCCGTGTCGAACGGGACGTCGAACGTAAACCGGTATTCCCCTTGCTCATTCGTCCGCGTTGCGTCAAAAACGACGAGATTGCCGGCGGCATCAACCGCCCGGAGCGAAATCCAGGACGACGCGTCGTACGTTCCCGTAACGGCGACCGGGCTTCCCGGCGTTACGCTCGTCCGGTCGACCGCGATTGCGGGAGCGGCTGCCGAAACCGTATTGGCGGGTATCGCGAACGCCGCCGCCGGAACGGACGCCGTCAACAAAGCCGCGCTCAACATGAGGCATTTCCATTTATTGGTCATATGCTGTGCTCCTATCTTTATTGCAGCACAATCGGCTGTTGATCTGGATCGTTGGAGAGACCGTCGACGACGTATATTTCAACGGTATCGCCGGCCTTCACGTTAAACTGGGCTTGCACTTCAAGCGGCGCGGAATCGAAATCCGCCCGAACGGCGCTAAGGCCCAGCTGCTGGTTGCCGCGGCTATGCTTAAACAATACGGTTTCGCTGCCCTCGTGTCCCAAATCCGCCGTAACGGTCGCGCCGAACGTTTTCCAGCCGGTAACTCCGGCCTTGACCGTCATCGCGACTTTTCCGTCTTCATTCGAGACGGTATAGGTGGTATCGTCCGCCACGGCGTTCAAGGCAAAAGGCTTTCGGTCGGCAAGCTCCGAAATTTCGAAAACGGCCAGCGTGCCCGAAACTTCGTTGCCCGTCAACAACAGCGGCTTACCGGTCGGGCTGTTCGCCGCTGGGATAAAGTCAAGCCCTTCCGGACCGAGATCGCCCGCTCCGCTTTCACCCACATCCCTCATATTGACGAAGGTTACGAATTGCGGGTTGTCCGGGTTCGAAACGTTGTAAACCATCAGGGCGCTTTGGCGTTCCAAGCCGACAAACGCGTAAGTTTCGTCCCCGACGACGCCGATTTCGACGTATTCCGGTTCCGGACCTTTGTCGTCGCTTCGGTCGTCCTTGGCGTTCGAGGCATGGTCGCTGTTAAAAAGCTCAGGCAGCTCTGCGGCCGCGATCCGCTCGAAGTCGTCCCCGCTGTCGTACACTTGCCGCCCCGTCTCGGCGTCCCAAATCGAGAATGAACGGCCGCCGTACGTATAGAGAGCGCCGAAATAGTGAACGTCCTCGGCCTCGTCCTTGTAAACCGCATCGGACACGGAGCCGATGATCTTCAGCCGGCCCAAATATTCGTCTTCCGAAAGCTCTCCAAGGTTAAGCGCATCAAGCTCTTCCTGGCTGGTGCCCGGATAGTATTTGGCGTCCAAATGAACCGCGTACCCCTCTTCCGGACCATCCTCCGTCATAATGTCCTTAAAGCGATATTCGTCCGTAACGCCCCAATCGCGGCTGTCGCCTTCGTTTGCCGTAAACAGATACGTCTTTCCGCCTATCGTTTTCAGCGCCATTCCGTCCGGCATATAAGCGCCGAGGACCGGGTAACCGGATTGAATGTTGATTTGCGGATCGTCCTCCGGGTCACGGTCCGACGGATCGAGTGCATTATCCGGCAGCATGTAATTTTTATAGCCGAGGCCCGATACTTTGGTGAACTTCATCGTCTCCAGATCGAGCGTGGCGATGGCGTTGCTTTCTTGCAAAGCTACGTAAGCGGTTTGGCTGTCTTCGGCGACGACGATATATTCCGGCTCGAAATCGGCCGCCCATTGCTCCGGCGTCGGCTCTTCGACATAGCCGGTTTTCAGCGAGCCGTAGCGCACATTGTCGTCGATCGGGAGAGACTCGTCCGCGAAGTCCGCCGTCGTGACATCGAAGCTGTACTTCCCGTCGGTTTTCGCAATGCCGATAATCGAAACGGAGCCTTCCGGATCGATCGAGTAGTCGTCGTTCGGCTCGCCTTCGTTGGCGACGAGAAATTGGGTCCCGTCGGGGGTTACGGTAATCATGTCCGGCAGAGCGCCAACTTCGACATAATCTATGTATGCTCCGTCTTTCGTAAAGAAAACGACGCTGCCGTTGTCCGTCTTCACGGAATTCGGCACGGCGACCGCGATCAAGTCCTCGGTCGGATGCACGGCGACGCTGGTCACGTCGCCGAACAAATCCGGACGGTCCTCGGGGCTAAGGGCGGGGATCGCAATTTTGGCGCTGGCGTCAACGTTCAGCGCTTGATCGGCAACGCCGGTTTCGAGGGCCGAAAGATCGACGATTTCGAGCGAGCTCGCAGCGCCGTTGATCAAATAAACTTTTTGGCTTGCCGCATCGTACTGTACGATTTCCGCTCCGGCTTCTTCAAGTCCCGCGCCGGTACTGTATCCCGCAATCTTACGAAACTCGAGTTCTCCGGTTGCCTCCGGCGCATTCGCGCTGACCGGCAGGGCAAAATTCACGGCGGCCACCGCCAGTGCGGATATCCCGGTCAATGTTCTCCAAAGCTTCACTTCTGCTCCTCCAATATAAATAGAATAGTTACTATCTTAATAGTACTTTTGGATTATTAATGGAGTGTAAGCGGAGCGTTAAACTTGTCTCAACGGGCGGCAGGGCGGCAAGCGCGATCGCTTGAAGAAGAGGGGAGAATGGCAGAATAAAAAGAAGGCCTATAAGCCTGTAAACAACTTCTCCGGACCGAGCTTTGTCTACAGGCCGACAGGCCGAGCCCCGTATAACAGGGCAAATCTTATCCTTTAAGTTATTTCAATTTGTTATATTCCTCATCGGTTACCGGTTCCAACCATTCCGGTTTACCTGCGGTAATTGCGATATGTGCAAACCAGCTGTCCTTTGCAGCGCCATGCCAATGTTTTACTCCATCATGGGTGACAATAACGTCGCCGGCTTTTAAAAATTGAGCAGGTTTTCCTTCTTCTTGATACCAGCCTTCGCCGCCGGTTACTAATAAAAGTTGAAATCCATCACGATGAATGTGCCAGTTATTTCTGCATCCCGGTTCAAAAGTTACATTCCCGACACCAACATTCACTTTAGGATCGGCAATTAATGTTTTCAGATAACTCTGCCCCACAAAGTATTGGGCAAAGGCATCATTTTTTTCGGGATCGGTCGCATATGCCGCCGGCACTCCATCGCCAAATAGTTGTTTGTACGTCTTTTGGCTCTTTTCGATTCGGTTCATAACTATACCTCCGTACAACTCTGGAACATCCATAAACGACGACTGCGTCCTGCCATTTTTTCAATCATGAAGGCGCACTGTACCCGTAAGAAGTTAAAAATGCCCGACCACTTGGTGCGGCACATACGGTTCTTCCAAAAACTCGATTTCTTCAGGCGCTAATTTAATGGAAAGGGATGCTATCGCATCTTCGAGTTGGGAAATTTTTGTTGCACCAACGATAGGGGCGGTTACCGGTTCTTTGTGCAAAAGCCACGCAAGTGCGATGTGGACGCGGCGAACGCCATGTTTTTCCGCAAGATTCGCAACCCGGTCGACCACCAATTGATCCAAGTCCGCTGCGGCATCGTATTTCTGTTTTGCAATTTGATCGGTTTCGGCACGATGAGTGGATGCCTCCCGCGCCAATCTTCCTCCTGCAAGCGGGCTATAAGGAATTACTCCGATTTTTTCCTCCTTGCAAAGAGGCAGCATCTCCCGTTCCTCTTCCCGGTAAATAAGGTTGAAATGATTTTGCATGGAAACGAATCGTGTCCAGCCATTTTTCTCCGCTACATGCAATGCCTTTTGGAACTGCCATGCCCACATGGCGGAAGCGCCGATGTATCGTGCCTTACCAGCCTTAACGACGTCATGAAGTGCCTCCATCGTCTCTTCGATGGGCGTGTTGTAATCCCAACGATGAATTTGATACAAATCGACGTAGTCCGTTTTCAATCTTTTAAGGCTCTTGTCGATTTCGCTCATGATCGCTTTGCGGGAAAGTCCGGCTCCGTTAGGTCCTTGATGCATTCGTCCGTGAACTTTAGTCGCAATGACGACTTCATCCCGGTTGGCATAATCCTTGAGTACCTTTCCAACAATCTCCTCGCTCGTTCCTTCAGCATAGACATTAGCCGTATCAAAAAAATTGATCCCAAGCTCCAAAGCTTTTTTTATGATGGGACGAGCATGCGCTTCATCAAGCACCCAGCGATGATGCCCTTTTGCAGCGTCGCCGAAGCCCATACAACCCAGACAAATCCGGGATACATCCAAACCAGTATTCCCAAGCTTCGTATAATCCATTTCGCAGTTCCTCCCTTTTTTCCCTAAAAATAATGGTCAAACATGCGACTTTATTGATGTACATCAGACGTTGGTTTCGCGCGGCGCAACTTTGACTGTCGCCGAGCGGGCTTGCGTGCTGATCATCGAGTTCAGGTAAGGGCTTCCCTTGTATTTCGCACGGTAAGCATCGTCGATGAGGTCGTCCATCTGCCCGGCGATCGGTTCGAAAGATACCTCCTTCGTCATGCCGGCGACAGTAATTCGTCCCGCTCTCTGCCGTACTGCTGCCTGATACCAACGGGAATTGTGCCCGTAGTAAGCGCGTACATAGAGTGAGTCGCCAACCACAACGGACCAAATCCAAGTCGGAGTGCCGTACGTTACTCCATCTTCACGGAATGGTGAAATGTGAAGGTCATCAGCTTCAGCGATCCTGCGCAGTGCTTCTTTCGACCATGTGCCCATGAATTGCATCCTCCTTACAACTTGATATTGATATAAAGTCCAACACTTCTACTAACAAACGAAATGAACATTGATTGTTTAATCAACTCACGTTTATAATTCTAAACAGAATCAACATACTTACAATAATCAATTCCTTGCGATGTGTCGCTTAACCAACAAACCGTCAATAATTGCCGATTATCTAAGAAGGGTGACTTTAGAATGACTAAATTGGATAGAAGGGTACTTAAATCTCAAGAAGCAATCAAGAAAGCAATTCTTGAACTGATGACTGAAAAAAACTTCGAGGACATCACAATCCGGGATATTTCCGAGAGGGCAAATGTGAATCGAGGAACAATTTATCTCCACTACATGGATAAATATGACTTGCTTGATAAAATTATCGAAGAACACATAAGCAATCTCCGCGAGCTTTGCCATTCTGCGTCTGAAATGACTTTTCAAGAAGGGAATTATGTCTGGTTCGAATACTTTGCGGACAATCATTTGTTCTTTTCAACGATGCTTAACACGAAAAGCGCAGCTTATTTTCGCAGCCGATTCCTTGATTTAGTCATCCAAGAGTACAAGGTTGAAGTGAATGTAATCGAAGGAAAAAATCAAGGACTAAACGAAGATGTTATTCTTCAATTTTTTGGGGCGGCTGTCGTTGGTGCAGTGGAATGGTGGTTCAGAAATGGCATGCCTTTGCCGCCGCGTGTCATTGCAGAACAAACAGGGAAATTGTTGGATAGAAATTTTTAGCCTAACCGATAAACATACAGAGAGTCGCGCCGAAGGAGACTGCAATGACCGGCTTCTTTGTCCTAGTCTAGATATAACGATAACATCCTAATTAAAACCAAATGGCAGCAAATCCATGTACGATAAGGATTCGCTGTCATTTGGCAGTTTCACTTTGATGGGTATAAATAGCCTTAAACGATCTTAAAATCAGTCTCAAATTACGTCATAACTGACAAGTTGCTATTTCCTTCTTTAAAACTCCCGCTGCCGTAGCGCTTCGTACAGCAGCACCGTCGCGGCCATCGCGACGTTCAGCGACTCGGCTTTCCCTTTCATCGGGATAATGACCGCCTCGTCCACGGCTTCGAGCGACGAAGGCGATAGCCCGTCGTTTTCGCTGCCGAACAGCATCCAGCTCGGCTGCTTCCAATCGTAGGAGTAACACGTATGCCGCGCCTGCAGGCTGGTGCCGACCAGCTTGATGCCGCGCGCCTTCGCTTGCGGCAGCAGCTCCGCAAGGTCGGCTTCGACGACCGGCAAATGGAACAACGAGCCCATCGTCGAGCGGACCGTCTTCGGATTGTACAGGTCGACGCAGCCTTTGCCCAGCACGACGGCGTCCGCTCCCGCGGCGTCGGCGCCGCGAATAATGGTGCCGACGTTGCCCGGATCGCGGACGCCGTCCAATACGACGACGAGGCTGTTCTCCGCGAACAATGCGGCATCGTCACGCTGCGGCTTGTCCACCGCGGCGAACACCGGCGGAGGCGAGTCCGTGCCCGTGCATTTCGCCATTACAGCCGGCGAAGCCGCAATCCATTCGCCTTGGCCGGCGAAGCTTTCCAGCTCGAGAGGCACGCCCCTGTCCGCGTCGTAGACGATGGCGCGAATCGCAGCGCCGGCGAGCAGCGCCTCCTTGACGAGATGAATCCCTTCAATCAGAAATTGCCCGGTGCGGTCGCGGTATTTTTTGTCCAGCAGAGAAGCCCATTGCTTCACCCGCTCGTTATGTATCGAAGTAATGATCATTGGCTGTTTCATCAATGTTTAACCTTCCGAATAAGCTTGTTCGAGTTGGGATAAATCGCTGTTTTTGCCGACGATGACAAGCGTGTCTCCTTCACGGATAATATCGTCCGCATAGGGGGCGATATTCATGTTGGAGCCCGTCTTGATCGCCATGACGTTGCATCTGTATTTGGCGCGCACGTCCAGCTGCTTTAAGCTGCGGCCGACCATTTGCGCCGGCGCTTTCAGATCGACGATGCTGTAGTCCTCGGACAGCTCGATATAGTCGAGAATGTTCGGCGACACGAGATGGTGCGCGACGCGGAGGCCCATATCCCGCTCCGGGTGAATGACCTGATCCGCTCCGATTTTGGACAGCACCTTGCCATGCAGCTCGGTTTGCGCTTTGGCGACGATCGTAGCCACGCCAAGATCTTTTAATATAAGCGTAGACAAAATGCTCGCCTGAATATCCGTGCCGATCGCGACGACGGCGACGTCGAAATTGCGGATGCCAAGCGCGCGCATCGCCTCTTCGTCCGTCGAATCGGCTACGACCGCGTGAGTTACGGCCTCCGACAATTCCTGAATCCGGTCCTCGTCGGAATCGATGGCGAGCACTTCGTAGCCCATTCCCGTCAACTCTTTTGCGATGCTGGACCCGAACCGGCCCATTCCGATAACGGCAAACTGTTTTTTGGCCATGGTTGCATTTCCTCCCGGCTTTTCGAAATTGTCCGTTCCTTGTATGTGAAGTTTCTCGCGGCGATAAGCTAAATTTCATTATAGCATACCCTTCCGGCCGGCATGAAACCGCGTCAAACGGGAAATAGTAAGCGAGTACGAGCCGCTGCCCGCGGGAGCCTACATTGGGGCTTTCTCACGATGGGCGTGCGCGTTTGCCGTCAGACTATTCGGTAAATTCGAAAGCCGTTCGAACGCCAACCATCTCATGTCAGGAGGAGACATATCCATGGTAGATCTTGATTTGCGACAAGCGATAACGACGATTGTACAAAATAAATCGAACAACGAGCTGAACGAAATGATCGAAAACTCCGTTAACGGAGACGAACAAGCGCTTCCCGGCCTCGGGGTCGTATTCGAAATGATCTGGCAGGAAAGCAGCAAGCCGGAACAAAACAAGCTCGTCGATACGCTATACAACCACCTCCACTCGAACGGCTCGCGGCCGCAATGACAAAAGCTTCTCCCGCAGTCTTGCGAGGACGACCGACCGCGTTGCGGCGGCGGTAGAAGCAACTTTCGCATCCGGAGCAGCTTCGCTTGCCTGTACCGATCAGGCTGCGAAGCTGCTGCCGGACCCGCGCATCATGTCCGTTCGGCCCCGCGCATCTCCCGCAGACGTTCCGCGTCGGCTTCAGCCTTCAGCCGGTATTCATGCGGCGAGACCCCTTCCAATTCCTTGAACACCCGCGAAAAATGCTTCACGCTTTCGAATCCGACGGCGCTGCCGATGTCGGCCAGCTTCATGCCGCTTTTTTGCAGCAGCTCCTTGGCTTTGGAGACCCGAAGCTTTTTTAAATAAACGACAAAATTGTCGCCGGTATACGCTTTAAACGCCTCGCTGAAATACGAATAATTAAGCGAAACGTAATTGCTGACTATCGCCATATTGAGCGGCTTGCCGTAGTTTTGCTCCATGTAGGCGACGGCCGCCTTCATCTCGTGATGTCCGCCGTGCGCCGAGCGAATGCTTTGAATATATTCGTCCACGCTGAGCAGCAAGTGCTCCAGGCTCCGGAAATAGGCATGAAAGCTGCCGAAATTGTCCATCGAGCCTGCTTTGCGGTACAGCTTCAAGATTTCGACCATCGAATCCCCGTACATGCGGAACACTTCGTCGAGCACCCGCTCGTTCATCCGCTTGCCGGCCAGCTCCAAGTAACGGACATCGACATGCGGCATATCCCCGATATGAAAAACCTGCTGCAGCAGCGCTTTTATTTCGCGCCCGCGCCCGGTGCCGAGCAAGTTGCCCAGCTTCTTGATTTCTTCATCCGGCATCGGATACATGCGGGGTTCTCCCTGGATATCCGTATAATTCATCAGCCGAACGCTCGGAAGCATAAAGGTGTAGCTTAACGCCAAGAGCGCCTGGCGATACCCGGCCCGGATATCTTCGATCCGGGAGCCCTCTCCGCTTACGCCCATGTACAGGCCGTCCAGCTCCCGCTCCGCAAACAGGCGAACCAGCTCTTCGAATGGGCCGTCCGGGCTGCCGAGGAGCACCAGCTTTCCCCCTCCGTCCCGAACGCAGGCGCTGATTGTCCCGTTCGCTCGGACTATCCCTTTCTCCACGAGCCGCTGCAATTCATCCTGCGGCATCGAATGGCCGTCTTCGTCTTTATATTTCAGCACGGCTACCCGGAACGGCTTCACATACGATTCGAAGCCGATCGCTTCCGCAGCGGACCGGACGTCTAGAGGCATGTCATCGGGCTGCTCCAGCAGCTCCTTAAGACGGTGGGATTGCAGCTGCCGAAGATACAGATCCGAAGCGGCCATGCGGCTGTTCAAGTCGGCTTGCCGAAGAAGCGCCTCTTCCGTTTTCCGCAGCGCCGCGAACAGCTCCTCCCGGCGGATCGGCTTCAGCAAATATTCCTTCACCTGATATTTGATCGCCGCCTTCGCGTATTCGAAATCGTCGTATCCACTCAAAATGAGAACAACGGGCTTGCTGCCCTCCGACCCCTCCGATTCCGCGAGCGCTTCGATGAGGCGAATGCCGTCCATGACGGGCATCCGGATGTCCGTCACGACAATATCGGCCGGCTGCTCGCGGTAACGGTCCAACGCCTCCTGCCCTTGCGCGGCCGTGCGAATTTCGTACATGTCCGGAAACTCCCGCTCGATCATCGTTTTCAGGCCGTTCCGGATATTTTTCTCGTCATCCACAATTAACAAGCTTCTCAAGTCCGCCGCCTCCTCCCGTCATGAGAACCTTCGGGTACGTGATCGTTACCCGCGTATACTCTCCCTCTTGGCTGCTTAGCTCAAGACCGTAATCGCTGCCGTAAAACAGCCGGATCCGCTGATGCACATTGCGAAGCCCGATGCCTCCCGCCGGCCGCTCGCCGGGAGCGTTGACGGCAATCGATACATCCTCGTTCTTAACCGAGCGGATCCATTCGTTCAATCTGCCAAGCCGGTACGGCTCGATCCCGATTCCGTTGTCCGCGACCTGGATCGTCACCCGCTCCTCCCCGCAGTCGGCAATGCCGATGGCAATCCGCTTCTCCCGCTCGGCCGCCGTGTCCGGCCAAGCATGTTTGACCGCGTTTTCCACGACGGGCTGAAGCGACATCTTCAGCACTTCAAGCTCCATCCATTCGGGAGGAATATGAAGCTCGAGCCGGACCGGTTCGTCAAACCGGATGTTCATCACATCGATATAATTGCGGATATGCCGTATCTCGTCCTTCAGCTTCACATATTCGCCGGACCACTTGAAATTGTAGCGCATCATTCCGCCGAGCGAAGTGAGCGCGTCCGAGATCGCCCGTTGACCTTCGATTTCGGCCATCATTTTAATATTTTCGAGCGTATTGTACAGAAAATGCGAATCGATCTGGCTGTGGAGCGTCCGCAGCTCCGCTTCCTTCGTCACCGCTTGCTTCCGGATGCCCTGCGCGATCAGCTCGTTGATCGTCCGGATCAGCTTGTTGAAATGATGCGCAAGCTCGCCGACTTCGCCGCCGCCATGGATGACAATGCCCGACGTCGCCTCTCCTTTGCGCACTTTCTTCATCGCTTCCGTCAACCGGCGCAAGTTTTTCAGAATAAAGGAGTTCATATAATACGTAATGACGGACAAGGCCATGATGAGCGCGATGTTGGCGGCGATAATCTGCTTCTGCGCTTTCGAGACGTTGTTTAACGCCCCTTCGAGGGAAACGACGTTCAGCACATGCGCATGAAGCCTTTCCATCGGCGCGGCAATGAGCAGATAAGGCGTTCCGCCGACATCGAATCGGGCATGGATCGTGGCATCCGGTTCCTTGCCGCCGGCCTGCCGCAGCAGCTTGCGGAATTGCGCTTCGACCTCTTCCCGAAGCCCTTCGTGGCCCGACATGAACGTCTGGCCCCGGTCCATGAAAAACCGGCCGTCGCGGTCCGCGATAATCATCTGGGAGCCCGTATCGCGAATGCCCGCAAACGTCTTGGGGGCAAAGTGCTTGAGCGGCATATCGACTTGAATGATGCCGCCGTAATCGATTTGGCGTATGAGGGATATTTTGGGCTGCTCCTCGGATCCGTCCGCAGCGAAACGCCGCAGGATATCGGGATCGCGCTCGCTGAACACCCACAATTCCTTTCCTTCCAACGCTTTCGCTTCCCGATACCACGGCTCCCCTGCGATGCGGCTTTCCTTGAACAGCACCGGCCACATCTCCGTGACGCGCTCATTATTCGAGTACATCCGGAGGTGGGCGATGTTCGGATTGTTCGTTTGAATAAGCTGAATATCCTTGATCGGCCCCCAGGCCAAACCGATCAAAGCGGCCGGGTCAAGCTCCTCCTCGACCTGAAAATAGTCCCGGATCTCCTGGTTCGATATCGCCAGCTGGGCCGCGATTTCGATCGCTTCGATCTGGCTGAGCATGTTCATCCTTTCGATTTCCAGCAGGAACGTATGCTGCTTGAGCGCATCGCGAATATACGTGTCCCGGATTTGCTGAAAAAAATAATTGGACACAAGAATGCTTGGAATAAGCAAAATGACGATATAAGCGGCGACCAGCCGGCTTTGCATCGATCTGCGCCCGAGCCAGTACCGAAAGGACGAACCTATCGACTTCAATCGTTTCCGCAAGCTGCAACCCTTCCCCCGGATACGCCAAAAGGCACCCCGCAAACGGAAATTCCGCATCGGGGTACCTTTGGCCATTTTTGCCTGCAATATAAGTTGAACTTATGATCAATAGCCATTTCATTCTCGCTCGCAAGAGAATTCCCTTTCTCCATTTCAATAGGCTATGCCAAGATGTTTATTTGTTCAACTTATATTTTTCTCTTCTATTTAATAAACTCCGCGAGCTTTGCGACGTTCTCCTCGTATTGCTTCTGCCGGTACGCCTCCACCTTCGCGAAGCCGAGCGACTCGCGTTTGGCGAGGTAATCGTTCCATATTTCGTCGAACTCGGCCTCGGATTTGGCGAGAAGCAGCTTCGGCAGCACTTTGCCCCACTCGGTTTTCACCTTGTCGTTCATAATGCCTTCCTCGGAGCTTCCGACCGGATCCAGCTGGTCGAATTGCGAGAAGCTGTGCGCCTTGCCGCGGGTCCAATCCTCCATTTGCTTGAACGGCTCTACCGCCGGAGGGGCCCAAGCCGGGGTGACGTTCGTATCCATCAGCATCCAGAACGTATGCGACGCGCCGTATTTTTTATCGAACGAGCCCCGGTCGCTGTTCAGCAGCGCCGCCACTTCCGGAAGGAACTGGTCTTTCCCGTCGATCGTATCCCAGGTGACGCCTTTTTTGCCGAGGAACGTATCCCGCTGTCCTTCTTCGGAAATGAGATAATCGAGGAAGCGGATTGCGCGCGCTTTGTCCTTGACGTTTTTGGAAATTAACGTTACCGTCCAGCCGGAGATGGAAGGGCCGGACAATGTCGGCTGATCCAGATTGGCGTTGGCCGGTCCGTCGACCGCGATATAAACGGAATTCGGATCGTTAGCGTACAGCACGTTCTGCTGGTTCGCCATGTCGCTGCGCTGGTACAGCATCGCGAAATACCGGCCCTGTGCGATTTTCTCCTCCATTTGCGGCCGTTTGTCGACGAAGATGTCCTTGGACAGCAGCCCTTTTTCGTTCGCGAGGCGAAGCGTCTTCAGCCATTTCACGTATTCGGGATCGGTCGAACGGTCATACAGCTTGCCGTCCTTCTCCTGCGGAATGGCCAGGAAGTTCTGAAGATAACCTTCCAGCGAGTAGTTGCCCTTCTCGTGGAAGTCGTGCAAGCCAAACGGAATAAGCGGCTGGCCGTTGACGTCCGGAAACTTTTGTTTCGCATCCTCAAGCGCTTTCAGAAATCCTTCCGGCGTGCGCATATCCGGCTTGCCCAGCGCCTCGTACATATCCTTGCGGACGAGGAACGTTTGGTTCGACGTAATGTTGTCGCCGAATTTCTCGTAATCCTTCGGCGACGACGATGCGTTCGGATAGCCGTAAATATTGCCGTCCTCCTGCGTATACCACGATACTTTCGCCGGATCGGTCACTTTGTAGAAATAGGGGTCGTATTGGTCGGCCAGCTCGTTCAGCGGAAGCACGAGGCCGCCTTCGATCATTTTTTTGACCGCGTCCTCGCTCCAGCCAAGCGTGATGAAATCCGGCAAGGAGCCCGAAGCGATCATCGTGTTCATCTTCTCCGTCTCGTTGCCTGCCGGCACGATGAAATTAACGTTAACCCCCGTCTTTTCCGTTACGTATTGGGAAGTGATGTCTTCCCCCCATTTGTTCGGGAACCAGGCGAAGTTGATATACCAGTCGAACGTAATAGGCGAAGTGTCCGCTTTCCAGCCCGGATCGTCCTGCGTCAGCTTGGCGGTTTCGGCGGGAGGCGATTCCTTCGGCGGTTCGCTCTCCGCCGGGGCGTTATTGCCCGCGGACGAGCAAGCCGCCGTTACAACCATAAGGAGAGCGAGCAGGAACGGCAGAACGTTTTTGGCCTTCAACAATGAACTCATTTGATTATCCCCTTTTCTCATCGAAATTTAGCCTTTGATCGAACCGATCATCATGCCTTTCACAAAATAACGCTGCAAAAACGGATAAACGAATACGATCGGCAATGTCGTTACGACCATGGTCGCCATTTTGATCGATTGCGAAGTGACCGTCTTGGCGATGCCGCCCGGCACCTGCGCCATCATCTGGTTCGAGCTGGACTGGGCGATCACCTTGTACAGATACGTTTGAATCGGCTGCTTATCCGCATTGTTAATGTAAATGACGCCCGTGAAATAATCGTTCCATTGATACACCCCGTGAAACAAGGCGATAGTGGCAACGACCGGCATCGATACCGGCAGGACGACCTTCAGAAAGATGGACCAGTCGTTGGCGCCGTCGATTTTGGCCGCTTCCTCCAGACCGTCCGGAATATCGCGGAAGAAGGTCATGAAGATGATCAGATCAAAAAAGCTGAACATGACGGGAACGATATAAACGAGAAAGCTGTCCAGCATATGCAAATCTTTGATGAGCAAATAGGTCGGAATAAGGCCGCCGCCGAAAAACATCGTAATCGTGCCCAGCAAAATGTACAGCTTGCCGCCGATCAGCCCTCTGCGGGAAAAAGCGTAAGCCACCATCGCCGTAAACAAAACATGCACGACGACGCCGATAACCGTCTTGGCCGCCGTTATTCCCATCGCCGTCATAATGCCGGAGCTTTGGAATACGGCCTCGAAGTTCTGGAGGCTGAATTGCCGCGGCCACCAGTAAATGCCTCCGCGCATCGCATCCTGCCCGTCGTTGAACGCGTTGACAAGCACGAACCAGATCGGGTAGAGCATCAGAAAGCAGATGACCAGCATGCCGAAGCCGTTAAATAGATCGAAGAGCGCTTCGCCTTTTGTTTTGCGTTTGAACATGTTCGTTTCCCGGCCCCCCTTCTGTCAAGCTGAAACGACTTTGTCGTCCTGGTCATAAGACGAGCCGTTTCGGCGAGAAATATAAACGATTTAACCAGGCAAATTTATAAATCCTTATCGTTTAAAATAACGAGGTATCGTTCAGCTTTTTCGTTACCCGGTTGGCGATGAGCAGCAATACGATGGCGATGACCGACTTGAACAGGGCGACGGCCTGCGCATAGGAGTAACGCCCGTTCTGCATCCCGGTATGATAGACGTAAATATCGATGACGTTGCTAGCGCTTTCATTCAGCGAATTGCGGAGCACCAAAATTTGATCGAAGTTGGAGTTCAGCACGCCGCCGACGGCCAAAATAAACAGGATGGAAATGGTCGCCTTAATGCCCGGCAGCGTAATATACCACATCTTCTGGAATCGGCCCGCTCCGTCGATGGTTGCGGCCTCGTACATTTCCGGCGAGAGGCTTGCGATGGCCGCCAAATAAATGATCGCGGACCAGCCCAGTTCCTTCCAAATATCCGATGCGATGACGATGCCCCAGAAATATTTCGGCTCGGCCAAATACGTGATCGGCTCGTCGATAAGATGCAGGGCGAGCAGCAGCTTGTTGATGACGCCGACATCGGCCAGCCAAGTCATCAGGATGCCCCCGAGAATAACCCAGGAGAGGAAGTGAGGCAAATACGAGATCGTCTGGATCGCTCTCTTATAGCGGAACGACCGGATTTCGTTCAGAAACAACGCGAACAGGACAGGGAGCGGAAAACCGATGAACAGCTTCAGCAGGCTGATGCCCAGCGTATTCCTCATCACGTTCGCAAACGCTTCGTCGCCGAAAAACTCCTTGAAATGAGCCAGTCCAACCCAAGGCGCTTCGCCGATGGACCGGATAATGTTGAATTCTTTAAAAGCGATAATGACGCCGTACATCGGAATATAGTTGAAAACGATCATCCAGGCGACGCCAAGCAACGCCATCATTTGCAGATGCCGCTGGGCGTAAAGCTTGCTCAGCCACCTCCTTCGGACAAGCTTATAGGATGGATGCGGCTCTGCCGATGAGCCGGTTCCGGCACCGGCGCCGGCGGCGGCAACACCGGTTCCGGCTTTGGCAGCGCCGGCTTTAGCGGCAGCGCCGGCTCCGGCATTAGCGGCCGCATCGCCATGGTTGGGCGGAATGGGCATAACGTTGACCTCCCGGCTGTTGTCTCAAGTTTTGTAAACCCTTTCATCTATAGCTCTATTGTAATGGCGGTCGATGACATTGGTAAGGTTTCAAATTTCGTATCCGGGGGATAAATTTTCGGGTCAAAAACGGGGCAAGAAAGTTTTTCCCTTCTTCCCATCGATATCCCAACTGCTCAGGAGCCTTTCAAATTCTCTCGGCCGTATGTCAGCTGCTCAGAACTTTTCACGTTCTTCTCTGCTGTATCCCAACCGCTCAGAACTTTTCACGTTCCTCTCATCCATATCCCAACTGCTCAGGAACCCTTCAAATTCTCTCGGCCGTACCCCAACCGCTCAGAACTTTTCACGTTCGTCTCATCCATATCCCAACTGCTCAGGAACCCTTCAAATTCTCTCGGCCGTATCCCAACCGCTCAGAACTTTTCACGTTCTTCTCTGCCGTATCCCGACTGCTCAGGCCCTTCATGCTCCTCTCTGCTTTATCCCGACTACTCAGTCTTTCTCTTTTCCTCGCTTGATCTCACGATCCCTATTCGCTCAAAAAGTTTTTATTCTCCTACTTCCCAATAACCGTTTGATCTCACCACCCCACGCTTCTCCTGAGCGAATGGGATATTGACCAAAAAAAACGCTGGAAGGGCTGTTGGCTTACGCTGAGCCTCACCAGGGCTCCCTGAGCTAGTGGGATATCGACCAAAAGAACGCAGGAAGGCTGTTGGCTTACGCCGAGCCTCACCACCGGCTCCCTGAGCTAGTGGGATATCGACCACAAGAATGCAGGAAGGCTGTTGGCTTACGCTGAGCCTCACCAGGGCTCCCTGAGCTAGTGGGATATCGACCAAAAGAACGCAGGAAGGGCTGTTTACTGACGCCGAGCCTCACCAGCGGCTCTCTGAGCTAGTGGAATATCGACCACAAGAATGCAGGAAGGGCTGTTGGCTTACGTTGAGCCTCACCAGCGGCTCTCTGAGCTAGTGGGATATCGACCACAAGGAGCCGCAAAGGCGGTGTTGCTGCAGGATGACTCTCCTTCACCACTTCTGCCAAGCAAACGAGATTCCGCCCTAAGCAGTAATAATATCAGACAGCCAATAAAAAACCGGGGCAACGGCTAAACAGCCGCTGCCCCGGTTTCATGCGCGCATTTATTGGGTTACCTCTTTCTCCATGCATACAAGCCATATGCCAGGCCCGACTTCCATTCTTCCATTCAACTGAAAGCCGTAGCGTTCATATAGCCGAATAGCCGGCACGTTCCGCTCGCCGGTCGTTAAAGTAAACCGTGTCGCGCCCGTCTCTTGCCTAAGCGCATCTTCCAATAAAGCGGACCCGATCCCTTGGCGGATAAAAGCGGGGTCCACGGCCAAACGGCTAATCGTTACTTCGCCGGAGCCTTCGCCTTCCAGAGCGATAATGCCGGCTAGCCGGTCCCCGGCGTAATATCCGCGGAACCGCTCCTCGCTTTGCTGCAGCTGCTCCTCCGTTTCATGCAGCGGCGGAATGCCGTCGAAGCCGATTAAGTCGGCTTCGATCCGGTATGCGAGCCGCTGCAGCCGGACGACCGCTTCGGCGGTTGTCCGGTCCTGTACGTTTAAATTCGCAATCAAATTTCTTCACCTATGTTTCATTAATCTAGTTGGAGAGGCGCAAGGCCTAACGGCAGCGGAGCCGGCTTGCGGCAATCGCTCGTCATAACGTACCGCTCGCCGCTTTCCGCCGCTACATGGATGCCGACCATCGCCTCCAGAACATGGTACGCCAGTTCTCCGCTGGCCCGATGGGCTCGCCCTGTCATAATGGCCTTGGCCATGTCCGCCGCTCCGATTCCCCGCGAGTTTTCCGTATTCGGGAAAGCCGGAGGAACGTCGAACCATTCCTTGGAGCCCGCCCGCCTTAGCCGGACATTGCCGCCGAAATTGTTCGGGTTCGGAACTTGAACCGTTCCTTCGCTGCCGTGAATTTCAATCAAAGGCAGCTCCGAGCCGCCTTTAATGTCGAAGCTGGTCACGATCGTGCCGATCGGCCCCTCGGCAAATTCCAGCAATCCCGCAACGTGGGTCGGCACCTCCACTTGAATCTTTTCGCCGTATTTGGGCGCGCTTGTAATCGTACGCTCCGGGTACGAGATGCGAGTCGATCCGCTAACCTTGGCGATCGGTCCGAGCAGCGCGACAAGCGCCGTCAAATAGTACGGCCCCATGTCAAACATCGGACCGCCGCCGCGCTGATAATAAAAGGCCGGATCCGGATGCCAAGTCTCGTGGCCGCCCGACATCATAAAGGCCGTTGCGGATACCGGCGTTCCGATCCAGCCGTCCGCAATCACTTTAATGGCGGTTTGAATGCCGCCGCCGAGGAAGGTGTCCGGCGCGCAGCCGACACGAAGCCCTTTGGCTGCCGCAAGCTCCATCACCTTGCGCCCCTCTTCCAGCGTAACGCCAAGCGGCTTCTCGACGTATACGTGCTTGCCGGCCTCAAGCGCCTGCATGCTGACCGACGCATGGGCTTGCGGAATGGTTAAATTGATAATCATGCCGATCTCCGGATCGGCAAGCAGTTCCTCTACCGAGCCGCCGCGTATGCCGTATTCGTCAGCTTTGGCAAGCGCCCGCTCCACATTCAGATCGGCACAAGCGACAACCTCCGCCGCCTCGAATTTCGAACCGTTCTGCAAATAAATCGAGCTAATATTGCCGGTGCCGATAATCCCAACCTTGATTTTATCCAACCTGAATCGCTCCTCGCTCCAAGTACTGTTTGCCGTCTGCATGCGTCTTTATTGATGGCGCGCAATCGCCCGCCGACCTTCCCCATACGCTCCCGTCTTTTGCCGTGCGGCGCTACAGCTGGCTGTCGCCCATTCCCGAATAGGCCGGTTGGCCGGAAGCTCCGCCCGCAAGCCGCGCAGCGGCTTGCTTGCCTTCCGCGCACCAGAGGAACCCTCTCCGCATCAGCTCCGTAACCGAAGGCATTGCAATGATGTTCGCCTGATGTCCCAGCGAGTTGTAATAAACGCGGCCAAGCCCCCACCGCTTCGTCCATACGACCGGCATATCTACGGGGCCGTTCGGGGAATGAGGTCCCGGGACAGTTGGAAATCTCGTTGTAGCCAGCACTTCAATAGCCGGATCGACATGAAGGTAATATTGCTCGGAGTGAACCGTAAAGTCTTCGATCCCGTCCGTCAGCGGGCTTGAGCCCTTCTTGACGTTTACGACATATTCCACAAGATCGTTGCCCGGATGAGCGACCCACTGCCCGCCGGTCATAAACTGCCAGTCGACGTTCTCGCGGAACGCATCGCACATGCCGCCGTGGCAGCCCGCGATTCCGACGCCGCTTTGTACGGCCTCCGATACGTTTTTGACCAGCTCCTTTTCGATCCGTCCCATCGTCCATACCGGAACAATCAGATCAAGCTGCTTCAGCTTCTCCCCGTCCGCGAACGCCTCCAGCGTATCGGACACTTCAACCTCGAAGCCTTCCTGCTCCAGCGTCTGGCGGAACAGCTCGCTTACCTCCTTCGGCTGATGGCCTTCCCAGCCGCCTTGCACGATCAAAGCTTTGCGCATCCTGCTGCAGCTCCTCTCTCGTCATCCATTTTTATTGTTACAGCTCCATATTACAGCTCCGACACCGACACCCAGCGCCGTTCGGCGATGGACCGGTCAACCGCCTCCAGCACCTCCTGGCACCGGACGCCGTCAACGAAGCTCGGCGTAGGCTGGCGGTCTTCCGCGAAGGCCGTCATCAGTTCCAGCACCTCATGCGTAAACGTATGCTCGTAGCCGATCGTATGCCCGGCCGGCCACCAGGCATCCATGTACGCGTGCGCCGCATCGGTCGCCAGCACCCGGCGGAAGCCCTGCACGTCGGCGGCGTCTTCCGTAAAGTACACCTCAAGCTCGTTCATCCGTTCGAAATCGAACTTGATGCTGCCTTTGCTGCCGTTAATTTCAAAAGCGTTCGTACACCGGTGTCCGGCCGCAAACCGGGTGGCCTCGAAGCTGCCCAGCGCGCCTCCTTCGAAACGGGCCATAAACAACGTTGCGTCGTCGACGGTTACGGGCCCCCGCTCTCCGCCGGCGCTGCCGCTTGCGCTCAGCCCGGTCATCGAACCCGGAAGCGGACGTTCCTTGACGAACGTTTCGTTCATGCCGATAACTTCCTTGAACTCGCCGACCAGGAACCGGGCAAGGTCGATCGAATGCGCGCCCAGATCCCCTAGCGATCCCGAGCCCGCCACATCTTTCTGCAGCCGCCATACAAGCGGAAACTCCGGATCGATAATCCAATCCTGCAGGAACACCGCCCGGATGTGATAAATCTGGCCGATCCGCCCTTCCGCGATAAGCTTCTTCGCAAGCTGAACCGCCGGAGCGAAACGGTAGTTGAAGCCGATCATATGCTTTACTCCCGCGCGTTCGGCAGCGTCCAGCATCTCTCTGGCGTCCGCCAAAGACAAGGCCAGAGGCTTCTCGCAGAACAGATGCTTGCCCGCTTCCGCCGCCGCGATCGCAATCTGCTTGTGCGCGTCGCTCGGAGCGTTAATGTCGATCAGATCGATGTCGTCTCTTGCGATCAGCTTGCGCCAATCCGTCTCGGCATCCTCCCAGCCGAATTGCGCGCGCGCCGCTTCCAGCGCCGCCGCATCGCGGCCGCATATCGCCTTCATTTCCGGACGGAGCGAAGCCGGGAAGAACATCGGCAGCGCCCGGTACGCGTTGCTGTGCGCCTTGCCCATGAATTTGTAGCCAACCATGCCCACTCGAATCGTGCTCATCTTTATTCCGCCTTTCTATTTATTATTTATTGAACCTGAAGTACAGGATGAATCGCGAATGACCAGCGATACGGGAAGAACCGCCGATTCCGGACGGCCCGCCTCCTCATCCAGCAGCAGCTCCGCTGCCTTTTGCCCCATCTCGTAAAAAGGGACCGATACCGTCGTAAGCCGCGGATGTACGATGCGGGAGCCGTCGGAATCGTCATAACCGACAACGGCAACGTCGCACCCCGCCTCGACGCCATGCTCGCGCAAGCCGTTGACAAGCCCGATCGCCATCCGGTCGTTGGCGGCGAAGACGGCGTCGATCCGTCCGAGCTTCACCTGCTCGGCGATCGAAGGCGATGCGGCGTAGCCGCTTTTGCTGCTGTAGTTGCCTATGAACAACCGTTCCCGGTCGATTTCCAAGCCGCCCTCCAAATGCGCTTTGACATAGCCGGCGTAACGGTCCCCGCTGTTGGAATAGGTCTCGGGTCCGTTCATCATCGCGATTCGCCGGAACCCCCTGACGATCAGATGGCGTACCGCCTCATAGCTGCCCGCCCGGTGATCCGCGTCGACGGACAAATACCCTTCCTCGTCGAACCGCTGATTGACCAGACAGAACGGGAAGCCCTCCGCATGAAGCTCGGCAAGCGCCTCCCGCTCTTCCGGGGTGTTCTGCGCGCCTAATATGATGCAGGCGTCGATTTTCCGCATCCGAAACAGCTTCGCATAATCCGGAGGACCGTTCCTGTCCCGGAAAATTAGAAGCAGATCATAGCTCAAGCGCCCTGCCGCCTCTCCGATGCCGCTTAATATTTCAGAAAAATAATAGGTAGAAAATAGATGAACCTTCGGTACAAACGGCAAAATAACGCCGATGTTGCCGCTCTTGCGTTTCGCGAACTGCCGCGCGATCGAGCTCGGCACATAACCGAGCCGCTCCGCCGCCTCGCGGACCTTGCGGCGCGTTTCCTCTTTAATCGGGCCAACGCCGTTTAACACCCGCGATACGGTCGCTTCGGAGACGCCGGCAAGCTTCGCCACTTCTTTTCTGCTCGTTATTTCGGAAGCCTCCTTTATGGATCGTATAGTTGGCTCATCGCCACGAAAAGCTTTATTGTCAATCCGTTAAGACAGCGCTTTCTGTACACGCGTACATTATGGCATGGAAGCCGCTTCCTGTCAATCGAGATTCATAATCGAATTTTTTTATCGCGGAGCCGGCATGGAAAGCCGGTGCACCTCATAAGGTGTAAATGTGAATGAAAAGGAATGAAAGAATAACTAGGTACAAAGAACCAATATGGGAATTATCCAATAGAATTAACAAAAATTCGTTGTCAAAATAGTAAAAACTATGTAGAATGACGAATAGAAATCGAACAAAGGAGAATCAATGGATGGAATTCAACATCGGACAAAAGAGCCAGCTTGACGCGCGCGAGCTGCTGCTTCTTGACCAGGAAGTCAAACACCGCGGAAAAAACATGGTCATCGCTTATGTGCTGTGGTATTTTCTCGGCATCTTAGGCGGTCACCGTTTTTATATGGGGCGTATCGGTTCTGCTGTAGCGCAGCTGATCCTTTCTCTGACGGTAATCGGATTAATTGTAACTTCCATTTGGTGGATCGTAGACGCCTTCCTTCTTCATACGATGGTTAAAGACAAGAACCGTGAAGTCGAGCAGCAAGTACTGCATGAAATTTTCATCAACCGTCCGCCTGCGCCAAACTCTTTCTAGAGGTAAGCCATGAACAAATCGGATTTGACGTTAAACGAATTAATGGTATTTAATTCGGAACTGCGCAATAACGAGAAATCGGCGGCGGTTGCCTATTTGCTTCTGATAGGCGGTCATCTGGGCGCCCATCGCTTCTACTTAAAGAGAACCGGCACGGCCATCGTGCAGCTTATATTGTTCGTCGTTGCGACGCTCGGCTATTTCTGCATGGCGATCGCATCCGAATTCGACAATATCGCGGCGATAGCCGCAAGCGTCATCTTATTTGCCGTTCCGGCACTGATTTTGTTCGTTTGGGTAATCGTGGACCTGTTCCTCATGTCCAGAATGGTGCGGGAATACAATCAGAAAATAGAAGACGATCTGCTGAAGCAAATAATCGCCTATCGCCGCAACTAATCGCGAAAGCACAGATCATACAATTCAGTTGCTTTTAAAAAAAGCCGACCCTTTCGGGCCGGCTTTTTTTCGTTTATGTTACCAACGCGCTGTAAGCGCTCTGAGATCGTCGATCCGAAGCACGCCACCTTTAAGGCTGCGTCTCCAAAAATTTTGCCGTCGGATTTTTTTCCATGGCCGTCCGCATAGCGTATTCGTTCTCGAACAACGCCACATAATTGCCTTTCTTGTCTTTCACAAGCGTGGAGTTGATGCGGAATTTGCCCGGATCGATCTGTTCGTCCACGATCCATCTCGCCGCCTGAAAGCTCATACGCTGCAGCTGGATTTCGACGCCGTATTCGGCGCGCATCCGATGCTCGAACACTTCAAACTGCAGCTGTCCTACGACGCCAAGAATCGTTTCCTCGATGCTTCCGATCGAATGGAACACTTGGATCGTGCCTTCCTCCGTCAGCTGATCGAGCCCTTTTTGATATTGCTTGTGCTTAAGAGCGTTCTTCACCGTCACCTTGGCGAAAATTTCCGGCGGGAACGTCGGAAGCTCGTCGAACACAATGTTGCCGCCTTGCGCCAGCGAATCCCCGATCCGGAAAATACCCGGGTCAAACAAGCCGATAATGTCGCCCGGATATGCAACGTCCACAATATCCCGGTCTTGCGCCAGAAACTGCTGCGGCTGCGACAGCTTAATCTCTTTGCCCGCTCTTACATGCCGAACGCTCATGCCGCGTTCGAACCGCCCCGAGCAAATCCGGAGGAAAGCGATCCGGTCGCGGTGCGCCGGATTCATGTTGGCCTGAATTTTGAACACGTATCCGCTGAATTTATCGCTCGTCGGCTCCACCGGACCGTCCAGGCTGTTCCGCGGCGTCGGCTTGGGAGCGAGCTGCAGGAAGTTCTCGAGGAACGTCTGAACCCCGAAATTGTTCACCGCGCTCCCGAAAAAGACAGGCGTCAGTTCGCCGGCCCGCACTTTATCGAAGTCGAACGGATCGCCGGCCACGTCAAGCAGCTCCAAATCCTGCACAAGCTGGTCATGCAGAAACTCGCCGGCCATTTCCCGAATGACGTTGTCGTTGTAATCCTCTACCGGGCGAACTTGGATCGTCGTATGGTCGTCGCCCTGAAACAGCTCGACCTGTTTTTTCATCCGGTCGTATACGCCGCACAAATCGCGTCCCATCCCGATCGGCCAGTTCATCGGCACGGACCGGATGCCCAGCACCTGCTCCAATTCTTCCATCAGATCAAAAGGATTTTTCCCTTCGCGGTCCAGCTTGTTGATGAACGTAAAAATCGGAATGCCGCGTTTGCGGCAAACTTGGAACAGCTTGATCGTTTGCGCTTCGACGCCTTTCGCCACGTCGATCAGCATGACCGCGCTGTCGGCTGCCGTCAGCGTACGATACGTATCTTCGCTGAAGTCTTGGTGGCCCGGCGTATCGAGAATGTTGACGCGGTGGCCGTTATAATCGAATTGCATTACGCTGGACGTAACCGAAATGCCGCGCTGCTTTTCGATTTCCATCCAGTCGGACGTAGCGTGCCGACTCGCTTTCCTTGCTTTGACCGTGCCCGCCAGGCGAATCGCTCCGCCGAAGAGCAGCAGCTTTTCCGTCAGCGTCGTTTTGCCCGCGTCCGGGTGAGAAATAATCGCGAAGGTACGTCGCTTGTCGACTTCCTTCTGAATTTCGGTTTGCAATGTTTGACTCATTCTAGACTTCCCTTCTATCATAGCTGTCCTGATTATATCAGGACATGAACTTTCTTGTTAACAGCAGTGTGCCGGCTTCACCTAAATCGGCGAGCCGGCTTCCGCGATGCCGCTGTACGGACGAACGATTGCCCGTTAACGGCGTATTCGGTTTCACTTCAACGTTGCGACCGCCACCTATGCGGTCGCTCGTCCTCGTAAAGCGTGCATCGATGGAGCATTGCTCATTTTCCGCTGTTGGAAACCCAAATTACATTGTCTTCTTCCTGACCGTTAACCGGCCACCAATGAAAGCCGTCGGCTGCAAGCAGCTTGTCGGCCGCTTCCGGCCCCCAAGAGCCGGCCGGATACATATGCAGGTCGTCCTGCGATTCCTTCCATGCCGCGGCGATACGGTCGACGAATTCCCAAGCCTGCGCCACTTCGTCCCAGCGCGTAAAATAAGTCGAATCGCCGCGAACGGCGTCATGGATCAGCCGCTCGTAAGCCTCAGGCGTATTCAAGCCGATCTGGCAGCTTTGGCAGAACTCCATCGCGACCGGCTGAACTTCATTGTCCGCCCCCGGCGTTTTGGCGTTTACTTTAATATATATGCCTTCCATCGGATTGACGCGAATAACAAGCAAATTCGGCGAAAGATCGTGCCGCTGCGCGAAGAGGACGTTCTGCGGCATCGACTTGAACTCGATGACGACTTCGGTCGTTTTGACCGGCAGCCGTTTGCCCGTGCGGATATAGAACGGCACGCCCGCCCAACGGAAGTTGTCGACCGCTACTTTTGCCGCCAAATACGTTTCGGTGGTCGATTCCGGATTGACCGAATCCTCCTCTCGGTAGGCCGGCAGCTCCGTGCCTTTCACCACGCCGCTCGTATATTGGCCGCGAATGACGTTCGCCCGCACTTCCTCGCTTGTGGCGTAAGGGCGCAGCGACCGCAGCACCTTGACCTTCTCGTCGCGGATATGCTCGCCGTTCAAGCTGCTTGGCGGCTCCATCGCGATCATCGTAAGCATCTGCAGCATGTGGTTCTGCGTCATATCGCGCAAAGCGCCGGATTTATCGTAATAACCGCCGCGGTCCTCGACGCCGACCGTCTCGGACAACGTAATTTGCACGTTGGCGATATAATTGTTGTTCCACAATGGCTCGAAGAACGCGTTCGCGAAACGGATGACTTGAATGTTCTGCACCATTTCCTTGCCCAGGTAATGGTCGATGCGGAATATTTCTTCTTCCTTGAAAACCTGGCTTAACTCATTGTTCAGCTCTTGCGCGGATGGAAGATCGTAACCGAACGGTTTCTCGATGATGACGCGCGTCCAGCCTTTCGCTTCGAGCATGCCGCTGTCCCGCAAATTAAACGAAACCGGGCCGAATAACGAAGGGGCCAGCGCCAAATAAAACAGCCTGTTGTCCGGAATGTCGAATTTCCGGTTCAGCTCGTCCGTCAGCTTGTTCAGCTCACGGAACGCATCCACGTTATTGATATCCAGGGGCATGTATTCGAAATGCTCGGCAAAACGGTTCCACAGTTCAGTGTCGTCCACTTTATATCGGCAAAACTCGACGATCGACTCGTATACGTCCTGGCGGAACTGCTCGTTCGCCCGGGAACGTCTTGCAAGTCCCACGACGGCGAAGTTTTCCGTCAGCTTTCCTTCTTTATACAGACTGAACAGGGCGGGAAACAATTTGCGTTTCGCCAAATCGCCTGTCGCTCCAAACAAATAATAAACTGCACCTTGCGCGGGTATCAATTCCGATTGGATGGCCTGGTTCATCTCTTCCATCTTCCCCTATTTTATTATTGTTTTTTCGAAGGCATTGTCTTATGTAGTGTAGCATATCCATTTTGACTTCGCTATTATCGGCCCCATAAAAAAAACTAATCCTTTTCCAAAAAAGAGCTGATTCTACGGCGCCTCAACCGTACTGTAATCTCCCGTTATAAGGGGGACGCCGACGATGATGCTCCATTCCCCGTTATCGGTTCGTTGGTATCGGGCGATTTGCAGATTGGCGGCCCTGCCTTCGCCCACCTTAACGTACGATTGAAGCTTGGAGGCGTAATAAACGACGCTTTCCGTGCCGTTGTCCTCGTACCGTTCGACCTCGCGCGCCTGAGCGAGAGCGGCCGCTTTATCCGCCGCCCGCTTCTCCCCGGATGATCCTCTTGCCGATACCGTGCCGGTGTAGCTGACCCCCTGCTCGCGAAATCCAACGGCGGCCTGTTCCACGGCGTCTTTAAACGCTTCGCCGTCAACGTTGCCCGCCGCAACTGTCCGTAGCAGGACAAGAAAGCGGCTTGCTTCGCCTTCTTCCGGCTCCGGCAAGGCATGAATGGATAGCTCGGCCGTTCCGTCCAGCACGGACACCGTAACGGAATCGCCTTCTCCTGCATATAGGTTATCCGTTTTGGCGCCGTTATTGCGTATCAGCAGGCCCAATATTTTTTCCAGCGTCAATCGGCTGGTTTCATCCGTAACGTCAAAGCGTACGGTCCACTCGGCGTTACGGGCTCCGCCGGCGTAGATTTGATCCGCCCACTCCAACAGCAAGGCCGTATCATGGGACAGGGAATCGGCATAAGCGTTCGCTTCCTTTTCCGCATTCGGCTGAATTAACGCCCATCCGGCGCACACCGCCAGCAAAGCTGCGGCGATCAGTACGGCAGCGCGGTTCCGGTTCGCGGCGGCGGCTTTAAGCTTGTCCATCGCGATTCGCTCCTTTACGAACAAGGTTGGGTGTTTGACCATACGCGAAAGCCTGTGGGTGAATAGACTGTTGGAAGAATAAAGCAACCATTGGTGGAGGTGTGTTCGCCTGTATGCTTGAATACCTGTTTCCGCTTGAGGACTGGATTGTCAGGCGATATATCGGGCGTCCCGTTAGAGTAACCATGCAGGACGGCGCCGTCTATTCCGGAATATTGACCTATGCGCGCAACGGCGTCATAGGCTTGAACGGCGGAGGCGAAGAATACGAGCGTGAAGAAAGGCGGGACGTTTTCATTCAAAATGCGAAACCGTCCTCAAGGAAGAAAAAAGCGTTCGCTCAAGATAAGAAGAAGAAGAAAAAGAAACAAAATAAAGAACAGGAGCAGGCGGACGTTAAGCGGTTTTACCCGTTTGACCCTGCCGATTACGAATCTCCGCTCGCTTCGGAAAACGAAAGAACGTCCGGAAGAAGACGCCGTCGCAGACGATCTGATGCATCTTCCGGCGGAAGATCCGGCGAAACGTCCGGAAGAAGTTTTGACGTAATGTACGGAAGAACATCCGGAAGAGTCGGAGGCAGAACGGCTCGCCGCTCAAACGGAAGCTGCATCGGCTGCTCCGACGGCATTCCGACGGAAGCCGCCGCCAACGCGGAACGCAACCGGCGCCGCAACCGCCTGAGGCCGGACCGGCCGGCTCCGTGGAGGCATCCGTTCCGCAATCCCGTGACGCTGCGAACGGAGGACATCGGCTTTTTGCTTGTTTTCGCTTAGTTACTGCCTAGTTTACCTGTTAAGATCGAGCAGGCGGACCGTACGGCACTTTCTCATTCCGCAAGACCGTGCTTATGAGCATAGATGGCCGCCTGCGTTCGATCCTCTACCCCCAACTTATTAAAAATGTTCGTAATATGGAACTTGACTGTTTTCACGCCGATAAAAAGATTATCCGCAATTTCCTGGTTGGACATCCCTTTGGCGACTTGCTTCAACACGTCCATCTCGCGTTCGGTCAGCACTTCATGCGCAGCCGCTTGGCGCGTTTCCTTCGGCTGGCGGAGCCGGTTCATCATTTTGGCCGCCACTTGGGATTCCAGCACCGATTGTCCTCTCACGGCCGCTCTTATTGCCTGGGCAATTTCCGCTGCGCGCGAGGTCTTCAGCAAATAGCTGAACGCTCCGGCTTCAATGACCGGATACAGCTTGCTGTCGTCGATGAAGCTCGTCAGTACGATCACCTTGCAATCGGGCAAAATTTCGAGCAGCTTTGCCGTCGTTTCGACGCCGTCCATCCCCTCCATAACCAGATCCATTAAGACAACATCCGGTTTATAGGCTTGCGCCAGTCTAAGCCCCTCATAGCCGTTGCTTGCTTCGCCGACGACCTCTATGCCTTCCTCCGTATCCAGCACGGCCGCGAGGCCGATCCGAACCATCTCGTGATCGTCAACAAGCAGCACCTTAATAGGCTGTTGACCTTCCGTTCCGTTTGTACCGCTCAATTTTAAGAACTCCTTTCTCTCACATTATTTTACCGCAGGCCCGTCCAGGGGCAATCTGATTTTAATGACCGTTCCCTCGCCCGGACGCGATGCCATAGTCATCGTCCCGCCAAGCTCGACAACGCGTTCCTCCATCGTGAGCAAGCCGTAAGAGGTTTGCTTCTTCGCTTCCAAATCAAAGCCGATCCCCGTATCTCGAAGCATCATGAACAGCTCCTTGTCTTCCCGCTTGAGCACGATTTCCATCCGGTCGGCTTTGGCATGACGCAGCGTATTGGACAAAGCCTCCTGGACGATCCGAAACAGATGATCTTCCGCTTCCGGCCTAAGCACGATCGATTCGTCTACCTCGAGCAGGATATCCATCGGGATCTTTTGCTTCAGCTCGTCGACCAAGGCGTTCAGCGCTTGGGCCAGCGTCTTGCCGTCCAGATGGACCGGCCGCAAATGCAATAGCAATGCCCGCATCTCCGATTGGGCGACCGCAGCCATCTCCTCGATCAGGTGCACCTGCCGGCGAGCCCTTTCCCAATCTCGCTCGATCGTTCTGCTGACGGCGGTAGCCGTCATCGAGATGGCGAACAGCTGCTGACTTACCGCGTCGTGCAATTCCCGGGCCAGTCTTTGCCGTTCTTCGATCACCGCGGTAAACTTTACTTTCTCCTTCCATATTTCATCGACAGGCTCTTCCCCGGCGTAGACTTCTTCGTTCTCTTTGGCCGCCCCTCCAAGCGTTACCCGGATCGGCTTTTTCGCAACCTGCTCGGATAGACGCTTCAACGATTGCTTCAGCTTGAAATTTTGCAAATAGCTGAATATAGCCGCAACCGCCAGTCCGGCTCCAATAACCGTCAACACCGCAAGAGCGGCTTTGCCTTGAAGCGTGATAAGCTCTATGTAACCAATCGCCTGCAAAACGATGACGACAAGGCCAACGATAATAAGCAGCCACAATATCGTTTCCGTCAGGATGCGTCTGGCCGCTTCTTTATTTTGCCCGCCGGCTTGTTCATGCTTCTCCATTATCCGCCTTCACCCTTTCGCTCTCCATTATAACATGCTCCAGATGAAGCCAATAATGGAAAAAATCCAAAAAGGTTCTCATTTGCCGTCCAAGCACCTCCGGGCAAATTAAACCTGCCTAAAAAACCGTAAACTCGAACAAAGAGCAGACCGGCTTCCGGTCCGCCCTTTGCGAGTTCGATCGTCTATTATTCCGCTGTATTGCCGCCGCTCAGCTTGTTTTTAAGCGCTTGAAGCTGCTCGTCGACTTTCAGCTGCTTCTCCATATCCGCTTGGCTGTATCCGCCGTTTGCGGAGCTGTACTTGTAAGGCGTGCGAAGCACATCCGCTTCGGCCTCCAGTTGCATGATCTTCTCCTCCATGCGGCTAAATCCGCGAGCGGCCGAACCGCTGTCGAACGTATGGTTCGCCGTCAGCGAAGACATTTGCTTTTGCGCTTTGGCGATTTGCGCTCGGGATACAAGCTCGTTCCGCTTGTTGCGCAGCTGATAAAACTCATCCTTCATCGCATGGAGCTGCTGCGTCAAATCTTCGGCTTGCGCTTTCGCGCTGGCATGAAAGTCCGTATATTCGACAACCTTCTGGTCAAAATAAAGCTTTTCTTCAAGCAGCTTGCGGGCAAGCTCCTCTTGTTCGGCGCGCAATGCCGCTTCCGCTTTGGACTCGCGGTCCGCCGCGCTGCGTACCGCTTCTTCCAAGCGCTGCTTCAGGCGGCGCTCGTTAGCCATTTGCTTGGCAACCGTCACTTCGGCCTGATGAATTTCGGTCTCCATATCCCGGAGATATTGGTTGAGCATAATAACCGGATCTTCGATTTTATCCAGCATTTCGTTTACGCTAGCCTTCGTCATGTCCTTCATTCTTTTGAAAATTCCCATCTTTAAAACTCTCCCTTCTCGTATTTAGCAAGTTTGGCTTTCAATTCTTCGATTTCTTTGCGAAGCGCTTTTTTCTCGAGATCATCCATCATGCTATCGAAATTTCCCGTCGACTGCGGCGTTTCTCCTCCAAACGGCGGGTTTTTATACGCTCCTCCGTAGTTCGGCCCATGGCCGAATTCAGGTCCGTGACCATATCCAGGGCCGTGACCGCCTTTACCGTAGTAGCCGCCGCCCGTTCCGTATTGGTTATAGCCTCCGCCGTAGTTTCCGTAACCGCCGTTATAGCCTCCCGGGCCATAACCTGAAAAATAGTCCGGTTCCTTCGGAATAACGATTCCTGCGAGTATATAAGCGAGGATTGCGGCTCCGCTAGTAAACAACGCCAGAACGATTAACAAGATGCGAAGCAATGTCACGTCTATGTTCAGCATGTCCGATAGGCCGCCGCATATGCCGAACAGCATTTTTTTGCGGCGCGAACGGTACAGTTTCTTCACGGCTTCCAACCTTCCTTCTCAAGCTTGCGTTTTAGTTGCTCCATCTCCTTTTCGATGGCCGTATGAACCGTGTTCCCGATATCGGTGACGAACTCTTGACCCATCCGCCTGATATCGCGCAGGCTCTTGGCTTCGTGCTCCATATCCGAAATCCGGTCCTCCATGCGGCGGAACATCGATCCCGGTTGAATGCCGAGCCCTCCTTCGCTAAAGCGGGCGTTCATACGCTGCTGCAACCGAAGCGATTCCATGCGCGCCGCGTAATATTCGCGCTTGTCGTACACCATCTGGTATTCGCTGCGCATTTCGCGAAGCTGCTCCTCAAGCTCGATCGTATTTTGCCTGCTTTGCTCATACAGCTCGCGGTATTGCGCTGATCGCTCTTCGCAGTTCGCCTTCTCGTGGAGCGCAATTCTCGCCATTTGCTCCTCGCCGGCTTTAAGCGCCGTCAGCGCCTGCTGCTCGCGTTTCTCCTTCTGCTGCTCGGCTTGCAGCCACTGCGCTTTTAAATAGTTGCTATGTGAAGCGTATTGCTGATAAAGCCTTTCCGCTTGAATGATGTCTTCTCTGGTTGCCCACAGAAACTGATCGATCAAGCGAACGGGATCCTCCGCTTTCTCCAAACGGTCGTTTAGCGTGGCGACGGTAATATCGCGCACTCGCCGCATAATACTCATTTAGGCTTCCTCCTTGCTCTATATATCTTATTAGCGAACACTTTTTCCTCTGAACAGCGATACTCCCCATACAATCAAACCGATTGCGATCAGCAGCGTGATGAGACCGGACAGATGTCCAAGCAACAAGAAGCCGCCGATTACGCCCAACACGATTCCGAGACCTCTCCGGTCATATTTCCACGCCAAAACTCCAAAGCCGATAAAGATGAACGGAATAAGGAATTTAAGGACGTCCCGGATGATCCATCCGAGGTGGATTCCGATGAAATCCAACACGATGATGATCCCGATCGCGATAAGCGAAATGCTAAGTATTTTTTTGTTATTCATTTTGACCTATCACCGCCTTTCCATGTAGCAACATAACTTTATTCAAATCGTTGTCTGCTGCCTTCTTGCTTATGTACTTATTCTAGATCATTTTATCAAGAGCCAAAACAGACCTGCGTCGGTTTCTGTACTGGACCTAGGTCGGGGCGCATCCCCAAACTTAAGCTCGTCAAAACTCGAGTCTGCAAACATAAAAAAAAACGCTGATTGCACATGTTGTACAATCAGCGTTCTTGTCATTGTTGTTAGAATGCCGGTGAGAGGACTCGAACCTCCACGGTTTCCCTCACGATTTTGAGTCGCGCGCGTCTGCCAATTCCGCCACACCGGCTTAACAAACAATATGGCGTGCCCTAAGAGATTCGAACTCCTGACCTTTTGATTCGTAGTCAAACGCTCTATCCAGCTGAGCTAAGGGCACAAAATGTAAATGGAGGCGCCACCCAGATTCGAACTGGGGGTAAAGCTTTTGCAGAGCTTTGCCTTACCGCTTGGCTATGGCGCCAAATTGAAGTGGAGCGGACGACGAGATTCGAACTCGCGACCCTCGCCTTGGCAAGGCGATGCTCTACCACTGAGCCACGTCCGCAAATGGCTGGGGATATAGGATTCGAACCTATGCATGACGGAGTCAAAGTCCGTTGCCTTACCGCTTGGCTAATCCCCAAGACCGAATTATTCGAGTGAATATATGGGGCGATCGATGGGACTTGAACCCACGAATGCCGGAGCCACAATCCGGTGCGTTAACCCCTTCGCCACGACCGCCATAGCACTCAAATCATTCAGTTATTCTTCTGGCAGGGGCAGCAGGAATTGAACCCACACTAACGGTTTTGGAGACCGCTGTTCTACCTTTAAACTATGCCCCTAGGTAAACTGGTGGAGGATGATGGATTCGAACCACCGAACTCAGAGAGAACAGATTTACAGTCTGCTGCGTTTGGCCACTTCGCTAATCCTCCACGTGGTGCCGCCGAGAGGACTTGAACCCCCAACCTACTGATTACAAGTCAGTTGCTCTACCAATTGAGCTACAGCGGCGTATTAAGTTATTCATGGTGGCTCGGGACGGAATCGAACCGCCGACACGAGGATTTTCAGTCCTCTGCTCTACCGACTGAGCTACCGAGCCATACGAGCCATAATTGTTATAATGGCGGAGCTGACGGGATTCGAACCCGCGGTCTCCTGCGTGACAGGCAGGCATGTTAGGCCTCTACACCACAGCTCCACATCATATTCTCGGATCATTCCGAAGGTAAAGCTTTGGTTGCGGGGGCAGGATTTGAACCTGCGGCCTTCGGGTTATGAGCCCGACGAGCTACCGGGCTGCTCCACCCCGCGTCAGTTGAAAAACTTTAGATGGTGGAGGGTGAGGGGATCGAACCCCCGACCCTCTGCTTGTAAGGCAGATGCTCTCCCAGCTGAGCTAACCCTCCACATCTTTGGGCGACTTTTATAATATATCACATATGAAGTCGCTTTGCAACATCTTTTTTTTAGAAAAGATGGTGACCCGTAGGGGATTCGAACCCCTGTTACCTCCGTGAAAGGGAGGTGTCTTAACCCCTTGACCAACGGGCCATATGTATGGCAGAGAGGAAGGGATTCGAACCCTCGAGACCCGGTTAGAGCCTACACGATTTCCAATCGTGCTCCTTCGACCACTCGGACACCTCTCTATATATGGCTCCCCGAACAGGACTCGAACCTGTGACAACTCGATTAACAGTCGAGTGCTCTACCGACTGAGCTATCGGGGAATATTATAACTCAAAGCATTGCGCCTTGAAAACCGGATGCGAAAGGAAATGCTTCCATCTTTAGCCGTTTACCCTTGCGGGTATAATTAGGATAAGCCCTCGACCGATTAGTATTCGTCAGCTGCACGCATTGCTGCGCTTCCACC